>NZ_JARDJE010000005.1:0-364021 GCF_048957735.1 Rhodococcus sp. As11 | reverse complement strand
AACCAGAAGTAGATGCCGGCGTAGGTCGCGAACACGATGGTGCCGAAGAGCACGTAGTGGAAGTGCGCCACCACGAAGTACGAGTCGTGCAGGTGGAAGTCCAGCGGCGGGCTCGCGAGGATGACACCGGTCAGACCCCCGAAGAGGAAGGTCACGATGAAGCCGACCGAGAACAGCATCGGCGATTCGAAGGTGATCTGGCCCTTCCACATCGTGCCGATCCAGTTGAAGAACTTCACACCGGTGGGGACGGCGATCAGGAAGGTCATGAACGAGAAGTACGGCAGCAGCACTGCGCCGGTGGCGTACATGTGGTGCGCCCACACGGCGATGGACAGCGCCGCGATCGCCATCGTGGCGTAGACCAGGCCGGTGTACCCGAAGATCGGCTTGCGGGAGAAGACCGGGAAGATCTCCGAGACGATGCCGAAGAACGGCAGTGCGATGACGTACACCTCGGGGTGACCGAAGAACCAGAACAGGTGCTGCCACAGGAGCACGCCGCCGGTGGCGGGGTCGTAGATGTGGCCACCGAGGTGACGGTCGACGAACAGGCCCATGAAGGCGGCGGTCAGCAGCGGGAACACGAGCAGGATCAGCAGGCTGGTGATCAGGATGTTCCAGGTGAAGATCGGCATCCGGAACATGGTCATGCCCGGTGCACGCATGCACACCACGGTGGTGATGAAGTTGACGGCACCGAGGATGGTGCCCAGACCCATCACGCCGAGGCCGAGGATCCAGAAGTCGGCACCGACACCCGGGGAGTGGATTTCACTGGTGAGCGGCGTGTAGGCCGTCCAGCCGAAGTCCGCGGCGCCGCCGGGGGTGACGAAGCCGAGCATCACGATCGTCGCGCCGAACAGGTACAGCCAGTAGCTGAAGGCGTTCAGGCGCGGGAAGGCGACGTCGGGAGCGCCGATCTGCAGCGGCAGGATGTAGTTCGCGAAGGCGAACACGACCGGCGTCGCGTACATCAGCAGCATGACCGTGCCGTGCATCGTGAACAGCTGGTTGAACTGCTCGTTCGACAGGAACTGCAGGCCGGGGACCGCGAGCTCGGTGCGCATCAGCAGTGCCATCAGGCCGCCGATGAGGAAGAAGGCGAACGAGGTGACCATGTACATGATCCCCAACATCTTGGGATCTGTGGTCGTGATCATCTTGTGGATGAACGAACCCTTGGGTCCCTGCCGCGGCGGGTACGGCCTTGCTGCAGCTATCTCTGGGACTGGCTGGGGCGCTACGGCAGTCACTAATCCTCCTGAATGCGCGCTCGACCTCGGGCTGGAGGCGAACGGTCTCTGGCTTGCGCTCATCGAATCGTAGACCCTCCCCGAAACGGTCGCCCTCCGGGTCCTACTCGCTGTCGTACTCGACTCGCGAGGCTACCTGGAGCGGAGCCGACAACCACACTCGACTGCTGTGCCACACCTCACATTCCGGACGGGGGGACGTGACTCCACCACGGGCGAAGAGCGCGAGTTAGGGTGCACTTACCCCCCTCGCAATACAGAAGGACGACCCGTGCTTGTTCTCCCCTCCCGTCCCGTCCGGCTCGCTGCGGCCCTGCTGACCACCGGACTCCTCGTCACCGGTTGCGGTGCGGCCGACGCAGCCGACGAGTCTTCCGCTGCGGCCGGCGCCGACGCGACCGGCTTTCCCCGGACCGTCGAGCATTTCCGCGGTTCCACCACGATCGAGAGCGAACCGACCCGTATCGTCGCGCTCGACACGAGTTACGCGGATGCCGTGCTGCTCCTCGAAGCACCGCTCGTCGGACACGTCGACTACCGGACCGAAGGTTTCCCCGACTATCTCGGCGACTCGCGTGAGTACGCGGCCGACGCCGTGTCGGTCGGGAAGACCGCGGACGTGAGCCTCGAACAGGTGGCCGCGCTCGAGCCGGATCTCATCCTCTCGGCAGAGGTGCGTGACGGGGAGAACTACGAGGAACTGTCCGCTATCGCCCCGACCGTCTTCTCCCAGTCGACCGGGCCGACGTGGAAGGACAACATCCGGCTCGTCGCGCAGGCCATCGGCAAGGAGGACCTCGCCGAGCAGAAGATCTCCGAGTACGAGGAACGCGCCGCAGCCATCGGTGCGGACATCAACGCCACGGCAGGCAACCCGACGATCTCGATCGTCCGCTTCGCCGGTGAGCCGACGGCCCGGCTGTACCGCACCAGCTCGTTCAGCGGCGTCGTACTCGAGGACGCCGGTCTCGCCCGCCCGGCGAGCCAGGGCCCCGATCCGTCGGATCCGTCGAGCATCATGAACGCTGTCAGCCCCGAACTGATCACCGAGGCCGAAGCGGACGTCATCTTCGTCACCACCTACGACCTCGGCGACGGCAAGGCACAGGCGGCGGCCCAGCCGTTCGTCACCAATCCCCTGTGGCAGAACCTGCAGGGGCGGAAGGTCGAGGTGGACGACAGCGTGTGGATGATGCCGGTGAGCATCCAAGGAGCCCACCGCATCCTCGACGACCTTGCGGACACCTTCGGAGTCGACCGCCACGACCGGATAGCCTGAGCCGTCCGATCCGAGCAGCGTCCTACAGGAGTGGTCCGACGTGATTTCCGTGCACCGGTCACGAGCAGTGCTCGTCGCAGCCGTCGCTGCGGTGACGACAGCCCTGGCCGGGTGCTCCACCCCGCCCGACGACGACGCCTCCGAGATCGTGCGCACCACCACGCGTATCGCCGGAGCGTCGGTCGTGGGTATCGACCGGGACACGTCGACCGCATGCCCGCTCCCCTCCCCGCCCGATCCGGGGCAGCCCAGCAACGGCACCCGGCCGGTCCTGCACACCGCAGGCCGGTCGGATGTGCCCGCCGACCCGCAGCGCATCGTCGTCCTCGACTCCGCGGCGCTCGACGCGGTGTGCGCCCTGGGTCTGTGGGAGCGCGTCGTGGGAGCGAGCGCCGAGATCTCCGGACGGCCGGAATATCTCGGCACCGGGATCGGCGAGTTGCCGGCCGTGGGAGCTGCCGGCGCTCCGGACGTCGCGGCGATCGAGCGTGCGCAGCCGGATGTGATCCTCGGGTCCTCCGCCGCTCCCGACGTCTACACCTCGCTGAGCGCTGTCGCACCCACCGTGCTGGTCGGGTCCGATCCGGTGTTCTGGAGAGAACAGTTCGTGCGCGTCGGTGAGGCGCTCGGGCGCACGGAGGCAGCCCGTCGCGTCCTCGACGACTACGCGACGGCGGCACACGATCTGGGCCGCGAGCTGGTCTCCTCCCAGACCCAGGCGTCCATCGTGCGGTTCACCGCCGACGGTCCCGGGGTGGAGGGCACTGCATCGTTCGCGGGGCAGGTGCTCGGCGACGTGGGAGCGGCCCGTCCGCCGGCCCAGCGGTTCGCGGTGGTCGACGGACAGCCCTGGCAGGCCGTCGACACGGAGGACCCGGCTGCCGCCGACGGCGACGTGATCTTCGTCCGCTTCGCCGGTGAGGACGGACTCGGGGCCGGCACCGACTACATGCAGACCGACGAGTGGCTCGATCTCGGGGCCGTTCGCGACGGCCGTCTGTTCTCCGTGAGCGACGACGTGTGGTCGACCCCCGGACCGGTCGCCGCGCGGGCGATCCTCACCGATCTGACCTACACCCTCAACGGCTACTCGAACTGACCGCCGGCTCGCCCGGCGGCAGCCTGCCCGCCGGTATACAAACGATGGCGTGCCGATACCCGATTTCGTCGTCCAGCTCCGCTCACACGTAGGAACCGCTCCCCTGTGGCTGCCGGGGGTGAGCGCGATCGTCACGGACGAGCACGGTCGCGTCCTGCTCACCCGCCGCGCCGACAACGGGATGTGGGCGGTGGTCTCCGGCATCCTCGAACCCGGCGAGGAACCGGCGGTCGCCGCGGTCCGCGAGGTACTCGAGGAGACGGGTGTCACCGCCGAGATCGTCCGGTTGACGAGCGTCGACGTCACGGCGCCCATCACCTATCCCAACGGCGACGTCGCGCAGTACCTCGACGTGTGCTTCCTGCTCCGCGCGACCGGCGGGGACGCACGTGTCGCCGACGACGAGAACCTCGAGGTGGCGTGGTTCGCGCCGGACGCGCTCCCCGAACCGCTCACCGAGACATCACGCCTGCGGCTCGGGAAGGCGCTCGCCGGTCGTGCGGAGGCCTGGTTCCGTCAGTAGGCGGTGTTGATCGGACCCGGGCTCCACAGCCCGCTGCGCGTGACGGTGGTGGTGTCGAGTTCCGCGGTCTCCGTGGCCGAGTCGATCGGTGTGTACTGTTCGATCGCTCCCCAGTCGCGGTCCCAGTCGTGATCGAGATACGACGGGATCGTGCGCGCCCGCAGCAACTGGTCGGTCCAGCCGAGCGGACCACCACCGTGGTGGTCCTGCCACAGATCGGTGGAGATGGCACCGACCCGGTCCGGCAGGATGCGGTACTCGGGAATCTCGGCGATGCCGTTGCGGTGCACCATCTGACGCTGGCACGGGAAGTTGAGACCGACCGCCCAGTCCAGCAGGACCGGTGTGTCGCTCCCGACGACCTGCTGCAGCGTCCGGGTCTGCGGCACGCGCGGCGGGGTGAACGCGAGCCACTGCTCCGGCGCCAGATCGTTGTCCGAGGCGACGATCCGCACCGCGTCGGCCTCGCCGGGCAGCGTCTCCATCGGGACCCGCAGATTCCTCCACGACGGCGCCGGACCGATGTCGATCGGCAACGCCCGTCCCAGCGCGATGACACCGCCGTCGGCGCCGGTGCTTCCGTATTCGAGTTCGAGTCGCTGGCCGTAGGTCTCGGTGCCGTCGGCGTCGACCGAGAAGATCCGTCCGGCCGCAGCGATGGTGACGAGATCCCCGCGGGAGCCGTTCGCGTCCGGCTCGGGCAGCCGGAACCAGGCGCTCGTGACGTCGCCGAGGGTCGACCCGTGGCTACCCAGCACGGGGGTGGTCGCCGGGTCGAGACCGAACGGCATTGCGACGGTGCTGCCGTTGATCCCGACGCTGCCGGTGCCGCCGCCGGTGCCCCCGGTGCCCCCCGTCGAGCTCTGATCGTTGTTCGTGTCGACGGTGTTGGCGGTACCGGCAGACGCCGAGTCGTCGTCCGGGGTGAGATCGAGCGCGACCCCGCCCGGAGTGAACCCGTCCCCTCCTCCGGCGTCGAGGGAGGTCGCCGCGTCGGCGCCGATGGGAGTGAGTACCGAGGCGTTCGGATCCGTTTCGAGCAGCACGTCGTTCGCCAGGGCACACGAGTTGCCGGTGAGGGTGTCGAGATTGGATCGTGCCACCGAATAACCCGGATACTGCGCGATCGCACCCTTGGCCAGTGACAGCACCTCGAACACCACCATCGCGGCGGCGGCGACCGTCAACGGCGGCACCGCCCACCAGCGCGCCGGAGAGTCGGTGCGCGTCGAGGCGACGGGATGGATGTGCCACCACGCGGCGAGCAGCAAGGCCGCGACCGTCACCGCGAAGAAGACGGTGGAGAAACCGAATCCGGCGACCGACGGCGGCTTGTCCCACCACGGCACCCCGTAGCTCGAGACGTACCACCAGCCGTTGGGGCCGATGAACGACATGGTCACCACGAACGACACCGCCGCGGCGAACAACGCCCGGTTGCGTCGCGAGCGCAGTACAGCGGGGCCGGTGGCCACGGCGGCGAGCATCGCCACCGCAGCCGCGAGACCGGCGTAGATACCGAAGTGGTGGGTCCACTTCGTCGGCGCGAACATCATCAGCACCAGCGCACCGAGGGTGATGCCGACGATGCGCCGGGAGGGACCCTGCGCGGTGCCCGGGATGTGCCCACCGCGGCGCAGCATCGCGACGACCGCCACCGCCAGGCACAGCACCAGAGTGAAGACCGCGAACCTGCGGGCCAGAGAGCCGTCCACGGTGATCTGCAGTAGGTACTGGTAGCGCAGGTACTCCTGGAACCACGGCACGTTCGGACCGACCTCGTGCGCGTGCTGCATTTCCAGCACTGCCGCGAGGGTCTGGTCGGCGAAGACCGGTACCAGGATCACCAGTCCGGCCGCGACCAGCGGAGCGAGAACCGGCAGCCATCCCAGGCTGCGCGCGCGTCGATGGAGGATGCGGGCGATCGGGCGGGCACCGGCGATCAGCGCGGCGAAGCAGATGATGCCCGACGGTCCGGCGGTCACGGTGAGCGCGGCGACGAGGATCGCCGCCGCCGCCGGCAGCAGACGCCGGGTGGCGATCGCGCGTTCGAGCAAGCACCAGGTCAGCACGACACCGGTCGCGACGATCGGCTCCGGACGCAATCCGTTGTTCAGCGGCAGCCAGAACGCCAGGAACACCAGGGCCCCGGTCCACAACGGGAGCCGGTTGCGGCGTAGCGCCACGCCGAGACGCGGAGCGACCTCGCGGCTGAGCACCCACCAGCACAGGATCCCGGCGGTCAGGGCCGGTAGCCGCATCCAGAGGCTCGCCGTCGAGATCTGGGTCATCGCGGCGAGGACGTCGTAGAAGGGTGTGCCGAACGGTGCTTCGGGCACACCGAACCACCGGAAGTAGTTCGCCATGTACCCGGCCTCCCCCGCAGCGCGGGCCATTCCGAGCTGGTAACCGTCGTCGGCGGTGTTCGCCCCGATGACGTGCCAGAGAAGCAGGGTTCCGACGACCAGCGCGTCGATGCGGGTGAACGACCACCACGACGCCGGCAACAGGCGGCGGTGGCGGCGGCCGTCGGTGCGGTCGAGCCGGGCCAGCGTCCACAAGGCCAGTGCTGTGGCCACCACCGCGACGATCATCGCGACGATCTTCAGCATCGTCGGAGACGTCGTGAACCGGGTGTCGACGGTCGCGGTGACCGAGACGCCGTCGAGCGCGGGACCGGGCAGGTCGGTGAAGATGCCGACCAGCTGAGGTCGCAGGTCGCGATCGACGGTCCGCTCCCCCGCCGCGGCCGACCCGGTGATCGTGGCGACGGTACGTTCCGAGTTCGAGGACAGGGTGACCGCACAGTCCCCGGACAGCTCGTCCACCGGTGCCGCCGCAAGCATCGTGTTGCGGGAGATCACCTCGAACATCGCCGGTCCGTCGTCACCGGCGGACCGGACCCGGACGATCAGCCCGTAGCGCTCACGATCGGGAGCTCCTTCCGGGAGGGTGGAGAACACGGTGCCGCCGTCCGGCAGCGCTTCGCGCACGGACCGGCACTCGATCGTGGCGTCGAGATCGACCGGCGCGTAGGACACCAGCGGAGCCGAGATACCGGTCTTGCTCTCACTCTGCGGCCATTCGAGGGTTGCGGTGGTCTGCGTCACGGGCAAGAGCGGTATCGCGATCGATGCGACGATCCCCACCACGGCGGCGAGTACCGCCCACAGCCGGGTCCGCTGCTCGACCACCCGTCTGCCGGACTGCGAGCGTTCCGATGTCACCGGCCGAGGCGAGCCCGACGCTTCTCTTGTCTCGGTCACGAGGAGCGATGCTATAGGTGAGCGGCCGGGCCGCGAAAAACACGCGATCCCGTACACGGGCGCTCCGGCGCCGGTGTACGGGATCGATGCGTGCAGCGTGCCCGGTCAGAAGTCCCAGTCGTCGTCTTCCGTGACGACGGCCTTGCCGATCACGTAGGAACTGCCGGAACCCGAGAAGAAGTCGTGGTTCTCGTCGGCGTTGGGCGACAGCGCCGACAGGATGGCCGGGTTGACGTCCGTTTCGTCCTTGGGGAACAGCGCCTCGTACCCGAGGTTCATCAGCGCCTTGTTCGCGTTGTAGCGCAGGAACTTCTTGACATCCTCGGTGAGCCCGACCTGGTCGTAGAGGTCGGCCGTGTAGTGGGTCTCGTTGTCGTACAGCTCGTAGAGCAGCTCGAACACCCAGTCCTTGAGCTCGTCGCGCTCGGTCTGCGTGATCGTCTCCAGGCCGCGCTGGTACTTGTAGCCGATGTAGTAGCCGTGGACGGCCTCGTCGCGGATGATCAGGCGGATCATGTCGGCGGTGTTGGTGAGCTTGGCCCGCGACGACCAGTACATCGGCAGGTAGAAGCCCGAGTAGAACAGGAACGACTCGAGCAGCGTCGAGGCGGCCTTGCGCTTGAGCGGGTCGTCGCCCTTGTAGTAGTCGAGGATGATCTGGGCCTTGCGCTGCAGGTGCTCGTTCTCCTCCGACCAGCGGAAGGCGTCGTCGATCTGCCGGCTCGAGCACAGCGTCGAGAAGATCTGCGAGTAGCTCTTCGCGTGCACCGACTCCATGAAGGCGATGTTCGTCAACACCGCCTCCTCGTGCGGGGTGACCGCATCGGGGATGAGCGAGACCGCACCGACCGTGCCCTGGATGGTGTCGAGGAGCGTCAGGCCCGTGAAGACCCGCATCGTCAGTTCCTGCTCGTATTCGGTGAGGGTGCCCCACGACTGGATGTCGTTGGAGACGGGCACCTTCTCCGGAAGCCAGAAGTTGCCGGTGAGGCGATCCCAGACCTCGGCGTCCTTGTCGTCGGGGACGCGGTTCCAGTTGATCGCGGAGACGCGATCGATGAGTTTGACGCGCATGCCGTCGGCCGGCGAGTGTGCTGCTGCAGTCATCGGTTACCTACCTGAATTGTGTGCTGATGCAAGGACTGTCACGAAGTGCGGGTCACAGCATGCAGGAGACGCAACCCTCCACCTCGGTCCCCTCGAGCGCCATCTGCCGCAGACGGATGTAGTACAGGGTCTTGATTCCCTTGCGCCACGCGTAGATCTGGGCCCTGTTCACGTCGCGGGTGGTGACGGTGTCCTTGAAGAACAGCGTCAGCGACAGGCCCTGGTCGACGTGCTGCGTCGCGGCGGCGTAGGTGTCGATGATCTTCTCGTAGCCGATCTCGTACGCGTCCTGGAAGTACTCGAGGTTCTCGTTCGTCATGTAGGGCGCCGGGTAGTAGACACGCCCGATCTTGCCCTCCTTGCGGATCTCGATCTTCGACGCGACCGGGTGGATCGAGCTCGTCGAGTGGTTGATGTACGAGATCGAACCGGTGGGCGGAACCGCCTGCAGGTTCTGGTTGTAGATGCCGTGCTTCTGCACGGACTCCTTCAGCTCGCGCCAGTCCTGCTGCGTGGGGATCGCGATGTCCGACTCGGCGAACAACTGGCGAACCCGCTCGGTGGCCGGCTCCCAGACCTGATCGGTGTACTTGTCGAAGAACTCACCCGAGGCGTACTTCGACTCCGGGAAGCCCTTGAAGTACGAGCCTCGCTCGATCGCGATCTTGTTCGACGCGCGCAGGGCGTGGAACAGCACCGTGTAGAAGTAGATGTTCGTGAAGTCGACGCCTTCTTCGGACCCGTAGAAGATGTGCTCGCGGGCGAGGAAGCCGTGCAGGTTCATCTGGCCGAGGCCGATGGCGTGGGATTCGTTGTTGCCCCGCTCGATCGACGGAACGGACGAGATCGTCGTCTGGTCGGAGACCGCCGTCAGGCCGCGGATGGCGACCTCGATGGTCTGCGCGAAGTCGGGAGAGTCCATCGTCTTCGCGATGTTCAGCGAGCCGAGGTTGCACGAGATGTCCTTGCCCACATGGCTGTAGGACAGGTCGTCGTTGAACTCCGAGGGCGTCGAGACCTGCAGGATCTCCGAGCACAGGTTCGAGTGCGTGATCTTGCCGGCGATCGGGTTGGCCCGGTTCACCGTGTCCTCGAACATGACGTAGGGGTAGCCCGACTCGAACTGCAGCTCGGCGACGGTCTGGAAGAACTCGCGCGCCTTGATCTTCGACTTGCGGATGCGCTTGTCGTCGACCATCTCGTAGTACTTCTCGGTGACGTCGATGTCGGCGAAGGGCTTTCCGTAGACGCGCTCGACGTCGTACGGCGAGAACAGGTACATGTCCTCGTTCTTCTTCGCCAGCTCGAACGTGATGTCGGGGATGACGACGCCCAGCGAGAGGGTCTTGATACGGATCTTCTCGTCGGCGTTCTCGCGCTTGGTGTCGAGGAAGCGGTAGATGTCGGGGTGGTGCGCGTGCAGGTAGACCGCGCCGGCACCCTGACGGGCACCGAGCTGGTTGGCGTAGGAGAAGGAGTCCTCGAGCAGCTTCATGATCGGAATGACGCCGGAGGACTGGTTCTCGATCTTCTTGATGGGTGCGCCGTGCTCACGAATGTTGCTGAGCAGCAAGGCGACACCGCCACCACGCTTGGACAGCTGCAGCGCGGAGTTGATGGAGCGGCCGATCGACTCCATGTTGTCCTCGATGCGGAGCAGGAAGCAATTGTGCACCACAGCGCCGCGAATCGTATAGGTATGTGTGCCCTCGACGTGCAGGTTGTACACCTTGCTCGGCGTCTCGTCGGTCTTCGCGATCTCGCGGATTCCGTAGACATGACGCCCGTGCGCCACCTGATAGGTCGTGCGCTTGGTGCCCTTCCGCCCGAGATAGTTGTGCAGGTTCTTGCCGACGTCGAAGATGAAGTCTTCGTTTGTACCGGGCACCCCGGGGACGAACACATGGCCCGTCACATTGCCCGCTTGGTTGATGTAGTGGCGAACGACCGACACGATTCCCAGGCGGCGCAGGATCAACTGCACCTGATCCACCAGTTCCGGATTGACGAGATCGAGGATCATGCCGCCAGTGGTGCTGCAGCCGTCGCCCCTGAACAAGCCCGCAAGCAGACCGCGCTGAAACTCTTCATCGGCAGTCATGACATCGCGCGTCAGGCGTTTCGTACTGTAACCGGTCCCGGCAAGCGACAGCAGCAATGACGCCACCACCTTGCTGTTGCAACCCATCTTGATCGAGTGGTCCGACAGGTTGGTGGACTGAGAGAGTTCGACGCCGAATACTTGCTTGAACGCCGCCGCCAGATCTGCCTGGTACTCGACCTCGTGTGCACCGAGAGTGAAGTGAACACCATTGGGTTGCACACCGTCGATACCCGCACGCTTGGATACGTAGCCTTCGGCAACATACCAGCCGAGAATCAGTCCGAACTCGTACGATTCCTCGACGTATCGGTTGACACCGACGAAGCGTTGACTGTGACGCTGCTTGTTCCGATGCTTGGCATCAACGTTCACCTTACGAATCAGACCGTCGACCTCTTCGTACAGTCCGTTACCAACATGGTCCATGAGGTCGAAAACGCGCTTGTCGCGCTCACCCAACGGCGCCGCGGTGACAATGAAGTCGGTCGGGCGCACGTCCTGGGCAGCGAGCCATACGAAACCGTTGAAGGGATCCGCTCCATCGCCGTCGATCAAGGTCTCGACATCACGCTCGGTCCACACCAGGATGGGATGCTCCGGAGTGCACCGAATCGGCTCTTTGTGCCCGAAGTGCGAAATCGACACCAAAGCTTGATCATTCGGGTTCTCGATCAGCTCCTCGACCGCGTGGTATGCCCCGTCGTGCGACAGGACCAGATCCCCCGCCTGCAGGGTCTCGATAGCCCGCTGACCGTCGATCGTGTCGATGAGCGTACCGGCGGGAAAGCACGAGACGGGCTCGCCGCGCTGCTTCTTGCCCGAGTTGAGGAAGGTCGGGGTGGCCGGTTGGAAGCGGCCGGAGATGATCTCGTCGACGAGGTGCCGGGCCAGGATCTCGTCGCCGTCAGCGAGAGTCAGGGCGACCATGCACACGCGGTCCTCGAACCGCTCGAGGTAACGCTTGCCGTCGAACGTCTTGAGCGTGTACGAGGTGTAGTACTTGAACGCACCGAGGAAGGTCGGGAACCGGAACTTCTTCGAATACGCATGGTCGAACAGCGATTTGACGAACGAACGCGAGTACTTGTCGAGCACCTCGGGCTCGTAGTAGTTCTCCTCGACGAGGTAGTCGAGCTTCTCGTCGAGGTTGTGGAAGAAGACCGTGTTCTGGTTGACGTGCTGCAGGAAGTACTGGCGGGCGGCGGCCACATCCTTGTCGAACTGGATCTCGCCGTTGGGGCCGTACAGATTCAACATCGCGTTGAGCGCGTGGTAGTCGAGATCCTTGATCGAATCGTCGAGGGGTGCGCTCGTGGCGGGATCGGGATCGGTAATGGTCACAGTGCTGTCCCCACTTGTCGGAGTTAGGAAACGGCCGCGCAGTCACGTCCGCGACGCGCGTCGAATACGGATACGGATGTGGCTCAGGCGTTCTGGAGAACGGACTCCCAGAATCGGGCGAGACCGTCGCGGACACGCTCCACGTCGTCGGTCGTGCCCATCAACTCGAATCGGTACAGATACGGCACCTTGCACTTGCGCGCGACGATGTCGCCCGCGAAACAGTACGAGTCGCCGAAGTTGGTGTTACCCGCCGCGATGACACCGCGGATCAGGCTCCGATTGTGCTCGTTGTTGAGGAACCGGATGACCTGCCGGGGAACGTAGCGGGTATCGCGACCGGTGGCGGTCGTCCCGCCACCGTAGGTCGGCACGATCAACACGTACGGTTCGTGGACCTCGAAAGTGCCCTCCCGATCGTGCAGGGGGATCCGGCTGGCCGGAATCCCGAGCTTCTGCACGAATCGGTGGGTGTTCTCGGATGTACTCGAGAAGTACACCAGCGACGTTCCCTGGATCGACACCAGCGAAGCCATCGGTAGTCACCACTCTTCATTCGATTGCGAAGACCGGCCCGGGCGGACACGGCGCATTTCCGCCCGGAGACGACGACGATCGGGCCGCTGCGAACGCGGCCCGGGCTCAGGCAGCGACGGTGAGCGCCTTGATGCGGTCGGGGCGGAAGCCCGACCAGTGGTCGTCGCCGGCGACGACGACGGGCGCCTGGAGGTAACCCAGGGCCATGACGTAGTCGCGGGCCTCGGGGCTCTCGCTGATGTCGACGACGTCGTACTCGATGCCGGCCTTGTCGAGGGCACGGTAGGTGGCGGTGCACTGGACGCAGGCAGGCTTGGTGTAGACGGTGATGTTCATGAATGCCCCTTTTCCGACGGCCGTGGGCGGCCTGACGACTGACTGCTGTGCGTTACCCGGAAACCCACGAATCCGTCCGATCCCGCTTCCCCGAGAGATCGTCGGCACTTGTGGCCTTCCAGCGGTCTAGACACTACACCTTGTGCCCACCGGATACACAGAACCCAGGATGTTGTGACTTACAAAGGTGATATTCCCAGGTCGCAACCCTCCCTCCACGGCGTTTCGGGCGCGTCTCGGCGTGTCGTCGCGAGGCGCCCGGGAGAGACCTCGAGCACAAGTGTGGCGGGTGCCACCGACAACTTCGGGCCGTCACCGCGGGAACCTCTCCGGACCGCCTGCGCGGAGGGCCGCGGGCAGGAAGAATGACTCCTCGTGTTCCCGGTTCGCGCGATGGCCGCCACCCTCCTGGCACTGTCCCTGTGCACCGCCTGCGACCCGCGCCGCACATGCGAACCGATCGCCGCCCCGCTCGACGAGACGAGCACCGCGTGCCCCCGCTTCGGCATCAGCACCCCGGGGGGCCCGGTGGCCGTCGACGAGTACCGCGCGGTCGCCGAGGCCGTCGGCACGGCGCCGGGCGCGGTGTTGTGGTTCGTCGACTTCCCCTCCCCTCCTCCCATCGGCGCCCTCGACATCGTGCGGGCCTCGGGCGCGGACCCGATCGTCACGTGGGAACCCTGGATACGCCGCGACCACGACTACGACCGGACGTCCGTGACCATGAGCGACATCGCCGCCGGCGTCCACGACGACCACCTCTACCGCTGGGCCGACGAGCTCGCCGCCTGGGGTGGGAAGGTCTATCTGCGATTCGCCCACGAACCGAACGGGGACTGGTACCCCTGGAGCCCTGCGGCAGGGACCCCGCCGGAGACGTATGTCGCCGCGTGGCGGCATGTGCACGATCTGTTCGCGTCGAAGAACGTCGAGAACGTGCGCTGGATCTGGACGGTCAACGTCCCGCACGAGGGCAGCAGTCCCATCGCCCCCCTGTATCCGGGTGACGAGTACGTCGATGTCGTCGGAGTGGACGGCTACAACTGGGGCACCACCCGGCCGTGGAGTCGGTGGCAGTCCCCCGAGGAATTGTTCGGACCGACGTTGGACGAACTCGGCCGGCTCGCTCCGGGGCGTCCCCTCGCTGTCACGGAGGTCGCGAGCGCGGAGGCCGGTGGATCGAAGCCGGACTGGATCCGGGATCTGGTGGGTTACTTGGACAGTCACCCGGCGGTCACAACATTCGTGTGGTTCCATCACAACAAAGAAACCGATTGGCGCTTGACCAGCACGCCCGAGTCCGCGGGGGCGCTGAGCGACGCTCTGTACAGGAGACACATCGCACGATGACAGCCGAGGCGTCGCTCCTCCCCGAACATCTCGAGAACGAACGCATGCGTGACGTGGAGCTGCTCGAACTGCTCGACACCCCCCACGAAGAACGGTTCGACAAGATCACCCGCATCGCGTGCCGCGTGTTCGGTGTCCCGATGGCTTCGCTCTCGCTGATGGATCGCGATCGGCAGTGGTTCAAATCGATCCTCGGACTGGAGCTCTCCGACGTACCGCGCGAGAGGACGGTGTGCCGCACCACGATCGCCCGGGCCTACGCGCAACCCGAGGATCCCGTACTCGTCCTCCCGGATGCCGCCTCCGATCCCGCCTTCGCGGACATCCCCGGTATCGGCGGAAAGGGGGGCATCCGGTTCTATGCGGGCTATCCCCTGTACGGACCCAACGGTCACCCCGTGGGCACCTTCTGCATCTACGACACCGAGGAGCGGAACCTCGACGCGGATCAACTCGACACCTTCGCCGAGCTGGCCGAGTGGGCCCAACGTGAACTCGATCGCGCCGACGAACTCGACCGCGCCGCCGAGATCCAGAACCAGCTCCTCCCCCGGCCGCTCCCGGACCTTCCCGGTTACGAGATGGCCACGATCTGCCTGCCCGCCTTCATGGTGGGCGGTGACTTCTACGACCACTACCGGCTCCGCGACGGGATCGTGATCACCGTCGCCGACGTCATGGGCAAGGGCCTGGGCGCCGCCATCCTGTCGTCGGCCGTGCGCTCCTCGATGCGGGGGGTCGCGCGGGTGCTCGAGCGTTTCGGGACTCGTCCGGTCGGCGTCCTCGACACCGGGATGACTCTGACCGTCGGCGCCGAACACCTCGCCGACGACTTCGAGCACACCGGGACGTTCGTCACTTCCTTCCTCGCCGCGCTCGAGTTCTCCACGGGAGACATCGATTACGCCGATGCCGGGCACGGGCTGGCCGCGATCCGCCGCGCCGACGGTACGGTCGAACCACTGACGAGCGGTGGTGGTCCTCCGCTGGGGATCTTTCCCGCGACCACCTGGAGGTCCGAGACCGCGCGGCTCGATGCGGGCGACATGCTCGTGATCTGCTCCGACGGCCTGCTCGACCTGCTCGACGAACAGAGCGACCCGGCGGCTCTGTGCCGTTTCGTCGCCGACCGGGCCGACCCGGAAGAACTGGTGGCCGCCGCGCGTGCGCTGGCGGAGAGCAATCCGCCGCTCGACGACGTCACGGTGGTCGCGCTACGCCGGGAGACGGCGTCGTGAACGCGGTCACGAAGGAGGGCTACCCGTCCCCCTTCCTGCGCGTCCTCATCGTCCTCACGGTCATCGTCGGGTTGAACTACATCGTCTGGCGCTGGCTGTTCTCCGTGAACTGGGATGCGTGGTGGATCGCGGTCCCGCTCGTTCTCGCCGAGACGTACAGCCTGATCGATTCGCTGCTGTTCGCGTTGACGATGTGGCGGTTGAGGAGACGTCCCGAGCCGCCCATCGCACCCGCCGGCATGACGGTCGACGTCTTCATCACCACCTACAACGAACCGGTCGATCTGGTGTTGCGCACGGCAGCAGCCGCGCAGCGCATCCGCTATCCGCACCGCACGTGGATCCTCGACGACGGAGCCCGGCCCGAACTCGCCGCGGCCGCAGCCGAACTCGGCGTCGACTACATGACGCGGTCGGCGAGCTGGACGAACAAGCCCCGTCACGCCAAGGCCGGCAATCTCATCAACGCCCTGCTGCACTCCGACGGCGAGTTCCTTCTCATCCTCGACGCCGACCAGATTCCCGAGCCCGAGATCCTCGACCGCACACTCGGATACTTCACCGACGACAGCATGGCACTGGTCCAGACGCCGCAGTACTTCACCAATGTGCCCGACTCCGATCCGCTCGGCAGTCAGGCGCCGTTGTTCTACGGGCCGATCCAGCAGGGCAAGGACGGCTGGAACGCGGCCTTCTTCTGCGGGTCCAATGCGATCCTGCGACGTGAAGCACTCATGCAGCTCGGCATCGCCGGCTATGTCCAGGCCGTCGAGGACGGTGTGGAACGCACCCTGCGCACCGCGGGAAGGGTGGTCGACCGGGCACGCCGGAAAGTGCCCGCCGACCAGCCGGACGTGGCCGCGGCACTCGACTCGGTGCGCCGTGCCGTGCGCACGGCACGCGGCGAACTCCGGACCGGTGCGGCACTCGCCGACGTCACCTTCCGTTTCCAGCAGACGGTCGACGCCGCCGCGCGCAGCATCGTCGACGCCGACTTCGGCAGCATCCGGGCCGATCTCGAGGAGATCGCAGCGCTCGACGCGCACGGCACCGATGCGCTCACGATCGACGACACCGTCCTCGAACGCCTCGCCGACCGCGAGTGGTCACCGCTCGGCGCGCTCGAATCGATCCGCGCGATGATCCGCGCCGTCGATGTCGACCGTGCAGAGGAGGCCGAGCCGATGCTGGCGTTGGCCACGATCTCCGTGACCGAGGACATGGCCACCTCGATGCGCCTGCACGGCGCCGGCTGGAAGTCCGTCTACCACCACGAGATCCTCGCCTACGGGCTCGCCCCGGAGGATCCGAAGACGATGGTCACCCAGCGACTCCGGTGGGCACAGGGCACGATCCAGGTGATGCTGCGGGAGAACCCGCTCGTTCAGAAGGGCATGACCGTACCCCAGCGCCTGATGTACTGGTCGACGATGTGGAGTTATCTTTCCGGCTTCGCAGCGCTCGCCTATTTCGCGGCGCCGGTGATCTATCTCGTCTTCGGGATCCTGCCGGTCGAGGCGTTCAGTCTCGACTTCTTCTCGCGACTGGTCCCGTTCCTCATCCTGAGTCAGTTGCTGTTCTTCATCGTGGGCCGCGGGACGCCGACCTGGCGGGGCCAGCAGTACAGCCTCGCGCTCTTCCCGGTGTGGATCAGGGCGTGCTGGACGGCCTTCCTCAACGTGTACTTCGACAAGCCGCTGGACTTCGCGGTCACGCCGAAGACACGCCAAGGGGGCGAAGGTGTCCCGTGGTATCTGTTCCGGCAGCAGCTGCTCGTCATGGCGCTGCTGGTGGTGGCGGCGGTCATCGGCACCGTGCGGCTGTTCCTCGGCGACATCTCGGTGCTGGGAGTCACCGCGAACCTCGTCTGGGTCGTGTTCGACCTGTTCATTCTCTCGGTGGTGATCCAGGCAGCTCGCTACCGTGGACCCGAAAGCGAAGGAGATCGATGAGCCACTACGAAACCCGCCAGGTGGGAACGAGCACGGTCGTGCAACCCACCGGTCGCCTGAACATGGTTGCGGCACCGCGCCTGCGCGAGCAGTTGCGCGATCTCGTCGAGAACGGATCCCACCGGCTCGTGGTCGACCTGAGCACAACCGATTTCATCGACTCCTCCGGGCTCGGCGCACTCGTCTCCGGGTTGAAGGCGGCCCGTCAGGCCGGCGGCGACCTGCGGATCGCCGCACCGACCGCCCAGGTACAGAGCGTGCTCGCGCTCACCCGGCTCGACCGGGTGCTGACGACACACGATTCCGCGGATGTGGCCTTCGATGGCGACTGACCGGTCACCCGAAGCGCAACCGGCCGAGGGCCCCTCGGGGCGGTGGGAGCTGTCCGCCACGACGAGTGAAGGCACCCTCGACCGGATCATGGATCTGGTCGCCGAGATGTTCGCCGCCGAGGAGCTCGACGATTCGGATCGCATGCAGTTCGAGATCGCGGTCGCCGAGATCGGCGCGAACATCATCGAGCATGCCGGCCGGGGAGACGCGGTCTCGGTGGCGCTGACCCTGGAACTCCATCCGGATCGTCTCGAGGCCGTGTTCGTCGACGACGGCGCCCCGGCCCGGGTGGATCTGCGTTCGGTCGAGCTCCCCGACGCACTCGCCGAACGCGGCCGAGGGCTCGCCATCGCCCTCGCCGCGCTCGACGAACTCCGGTACCGCCGTCAGGCGGGCATCAATCGCTGGACACTCGTCTGTTATCGATCCGAGGGGTCAGGGCAAGCCGACCAGTAGGTCGTCGAGCCGGGCGGGCAGGTGCCGCACCCGCACTCCGGTCGCGTGCCACAGGGCGTTGACGACCGCGGCGGCGCTGCCGACGATCCCGATCTCACCGATCCCCCGCGAACCCATCGGTGTGGCGTGCAGATCTTCGTCGTCGAGCCACTCCGCTTCGATCCCACGGATGTCCGCGTGGGTCGGCACATGGTATTCGGACAGGTCGTGATTGACGACGTGCCCGAAGCGCGCGTCACGGATGCTCTCCTCGAACAAGGCCATCGAGATCCCGAACGACATCCCTCCGATGAACTGCGAACGTGCCGTCCGCGGATTGATCACCCGTCCCACGGAGAACAGGCCGAACATCCGCGGCACCCGGATCTCCCCGGTGTCGGCGTCGACGTGTACTTCGGCGAAGTGCGCGCCGAAGGACTGCGCGGTGTAGTGCTCCAGTTCGCGGTTCTCGGCTGCCGACGCGGACAGCTCCGCGCCCACCGGCGGATCGTCACCGAAGCGCTTGCCGAATCGCTCCGCGGCCGTGACGATCGCGGTGCCCCAGGACGAGGTACCCGAGGAGCCACCGGCCACGGTGCCGTGGGGAAGCGCGCTGTCGCCGATCTCGAGGTCCACGTCCTCGGGCCGGCATCCGAGGGCGTCGGCGGCGATGAGCGTCAGCGCCGTCCACGCACCGGTGCCGAGGTCGGTCGCTCCGATGCGGACGGAGTAGCGGCCCTCCCCCAGATGCCGGATGTGTGCCTCCGAACCGGGATTGACCATGTGCGGATAGGTCGCGACCGCCACGCCGGTACCGATGAGCGTGTTGCGTCGCCGACGGGTGCCGGGTTCGCGATCCGACGGATCCCACCCGAATCGCTGTGCGCCCTCTCGGAGGCATTCGACGAGACGCCGCGACGACCACGGCTTCCCCGTCTCGGGATCGGCTTCGGGTTCGTTGCGGATGCGCAGTTCGATCGGGTCGATGCCGAGTTCGGCGGCGAGTTCGTCCATCGCGACCTCACCGGCGAACATGCCGGGGGCCTCACCGGGAGCGCGCATCCAGAAGGGCGCCGGGACGTCGAGTGTGATCGCGCGGTGGGATGTACGGATATTGTCCACGGCATAGAGATTGCGCAACGGCACCGCCGCCTGTTCGACGAACTCGGTGACCCGGGACGACTGTGCGAACACCTCGTGCACCAGGCCGGTGACCCTGCCGTCGCGGTCGGCCGCGAGCCGGACCCGCGACGCCGTCGGCGACCGGTAGCCGACATAGGCGAACATGTCCGGCCGGGAAACCGCGAACTTGACCGCCCTCCCGGGGAGGGCCCGTGCTGCCAATCCGCCGAGCACGTCGTGCGCGTGGGGGCCACCCTTCGAGCCGAATCCCCCACCGATGTACGGACAGACCACCCGCATCCGGTCGGCGTCCAGGCCGAACACCGGGGCGAGGGTCTCGACAACACCGTGCGGGTGCTGCGTCGAGGTGTACAGGGTCAGGGTGTACGCATCGGCCGTACCGTTCGACGGAACCACGTCGCTCCGCCACACTGCAACGACGGTGTGCGGTTCGAGCGGGTTGTTGTGCTCCTCGGGTGTGGAATACCACTGGTCGACCACAGTGTCGGCACGGGCGAACGCAGTGTCGACATCGCCCCGCTCGGAATCGGGCTCGTAGCCACCGTTGACCGTCTCGGGCGTGTAGGCATCGGGATGGTCGGCGCGGAAGAGGGCGTCGTGTGGTTCCTCGCTGTATTCGACCTCCAGCAGAGAGCATGCCTCGCGGGCGATCTCGAGACTCTCCGCGACGACCGCTCCGATGATCTGCCCTCGGTACAGCACGTCGGGTGTCTGCAGGACGGAGTACTCGCCTTCGGCCTCGTCGGTGAGCCTCGGGGCGTTCCAGGGCGTGAGCACCTTCAGCACCCCGGGTACCGCTTCGGCGGCGGCCGTGTCGATCCGGTCGACCCGGCCCCGGGCGACGGTGGAGGTGAGCGGCACGAGGAAGACCGGATCGTCGACCGGGTGCTCGTAGGCGTACGGCGCCGTCCCGGCGACCTTCGCCGGTCCGTCGATTCGCGCGGTGGAGCGTCCGCCCGCTCGGATCGGCTCGGGGCTCATGCGGATTCACCTCGTTCCCGTCGTTCGTCGAGTTCGCGCAGGGTCGCCACCACGGTTCGGCGCAGCAACGGGATCTTGTAGGCGTTGCCGTCGAGGGGGCTCGCGCCGGCGAGTTCGGCCTCGGCCGCGGCGGCGAAGACCTCGCCGGAGGGCTGCTGCCCGAGAAGTGCGGCTTCCGCTCGATGCGCCCGCCACGGACGGTGCGCCACCCCTCCGAACGCGAGGCGGCAACCGGTGATCGTCCCGTCCGCCACGGTCATCTCGGCCGCCACCGAGACCAGCGCGAAGGCGTAGGACGCACGGTCGCGCACCTTGCGGTAGGTGGACAGCGAACTCTGCGATGCCGGGATCCGCACGCCGACGACGAGGTCGTCGCGTTCGAGCACGGTGTCGCGCTCGGGAGTGCCGCCGGGAAGCCGGTAGAAGTCCTCCACCGCGATCGCACGTTCACCGTCCGGGCCGAGGACGAGGACTTCGGCGTCGAGCGCGAGCAAGGCGACCGCCATGTCGGACGGGTGGGTGGCCACACAGTGCTCCGACGCACCGAGTATCGCGTGGTAGCGGGTATATCCGCCGATGGCGGAGCAACCGGTGCCGGGTTCGCGCTTGTTGCAGGGGGTGGTCACATCCCGGAAGTACGAACAGCGCGTGCGCTGGAGCAGGTTGCCGCCGGTGGTCGCGGTGTTCCGGAGTTGGGGCGAGGCACCGGACAGCAGTGCGCGCGACAGCATCGGATAGTTGCGCCGCACGAACGGATGGGCGGCGAGGTCGCTGTTGCGGACGTTGGCACCCACCCGGATTCCTCCGTCCGCCGACTCCGCGACGGTGTCGAGAGGCAGATGCGAGACGTCGACGAGGAGCTCGGGGGTCGCGACGCCGAGTTTGAGATGGTCGACCAGATTCGTTCCGCCCGCGAGGAAGACCGCGCCCGGGTTCTCGTGCACGACGGCGACCGCAGCGGCGGGATCGGCCGGTCGCTCGTACCGGAGGGAGCTCACCGTGTGTCCTCCCTACCGACTCGGCTGTCTCCGCTCGCGACGGTGCGGATCGCCGCGACGATGTTGGGATAGGCGGCGCAGCGGCACAGATTGCCGCTCATGCGTTCGCGGATCTCGTCGTCGTCGAGGTCCGGCGCGTGCTCGAGGTCCGCCGTGACGTGGCTCGGTGCCCCGTCGGCGAATTCGTCGAGCATCCCCACAGCGGAGCAGATCTGGCCGGGAGTGCAGTAGCCGCACTGGAAGGCGTCGTCCTCGATGAACTGTGCCTGGAGGGGGTGCAGTTCCCCGTCGGCGAGTCCGGCGGCGGTGACGATCTCGGCGCCGTCGTGCGAGACGGCGAGGGCAAGGCACGAGAGGGCACGACGGCCGTCGATCAGCACGGTGCATGCTCCGCACTGACCGAGATCGCAGCCCTTCTTCGGGGAGGTGATCCCGAGGCGGTCGCGCAGCGCGTCGAGCACGGTGGTGCGGACGTCGATCGGGACGCGACGCTCCACCCCGTCGACGTGAAGAACGATGTCGAGATCGGGTCGGTGGCCGGTATCGGTTCTCGTGTCCCCGGTTGTCATGGGCAAACCTCCGAACGGTGGGCTGTGTTCGGGGCATTCCCGCTGCAGGCCGCATCGAACCGTCGAGAACACGACGCGCCGAACTTCCGGCGGTGCGACGGACCCGCAGAGACGCGGACACCCGCGGTGCCGGAGACCTCGGGAGTCTCCGGCACCGCGGGTGTCGGGGTCGATCGGCCCACCGGAGGGCGGACGTTCCGATCAGGCGTTCGCGAGCACCTTGGTGGCGTCGGCGAGTGCAGCGACGACCGCAGCGACCTGCTGCGCGGTCTCGGCGTGCTCCTTGGCGTGGACGCCGGAGAACTTACCGAAGGTCTCACCGACGGACAGCGAACCGCCGTCGACGATCGTGCCGCCGGCGATTCCGACGGTCTTGACCGTGTCCTCGAGAGCCCACTTCGCGGCGTTCCGGCTGGGCGACTGACTGACGACGGCGACGGGCTTGCCGCTCAGCGCGCCGGCCCCGTAGGGACGGGACAGCCAGTCGACGGCGTTCTTGAGCACCGCGGAGACGGTGCCGTTGTACTCGGGCGTGACGATCAGCAGCGCATCGGCGTCGGCGGCAGCGTCACGCAGGGCCACGGCAGCAGCGGGAGCCGCATCGCCGTCGAGGTCCTCGTTGTAGAAGGGAACGTCGGCGAGGCCCTCGTAGAGGGTCACCTCGACGTTCTCGGCGGCGGTCTCGGCGGCGGTCTCGGCGAGCTGTCGGGAGACGGAGCCGTCGCGCAGGCTGCCGACGAGGGCGAGAACTCGGGTCATGGGAACATCCTCGGGTCGAAGTGGTTGACTACGCAATGTTAAACGGACCGCGGTCCGCTTTATTCCCCGCCCCGCTAGTGTGTGACCTTGTGAACACCCGCCCCCTCCCGCACGCGGACGGTCGAGCACTGCCCCTGGCGAACGATCGGGTGCTGCCCCTGGCGGAGGAGCAACTCTCCGAACGGGGTGACGCTGCGCGTAACCGGTCCCGCCTCCTCGACGCCGCCACCCTGCTCGTCGCCGAACGCGGCGTC
The DNA here is from genome assembly GCF_048957735.1 of Rhodococcus sp. As11. Taxonomy (NCBI): domain Bacteria; kingdom Bacillati; phylum Actinomycetota; class Actinomycetes; order Mycobacteriales; family Nocardiaceae; genus Rhodococcus; species Rhodococcus sp. As11. The sequence goes on along the minus strand of NZ_JARDJE010000005.1, from coordinate 341,161 downwards.
GACGCCGTGACGATGGATGCCGTCGCAGCGCGTGCCGGGGTCGGTAAGGGCACCGTCTTCCGCAGGTTCGGTTCCCGCGCCGGCCTCGTCCGCGCACTGCTCGACCACAGCGAGCGCGAGTTCCAGCACGGTTTCCTGTTCGGCCCGCCGCCGCTCGGCCCGGACGCCGAACCCCTCGACCGGCTGATCGCCTTCGGCCGTGCCCGCATCGAGCTCGTCGAGGTACAGGGCGAACTTCTCCGCGCAGCCGAGGCCGCCGGGGATTCCCACTACTCCGCCCCCGCCCACCTGGTCTCGCTCGCCCACGTCGACGCCCTGCTGCGCGCCGCCGACGTCGGCGGCGACACCCGATTGCTGGCGACCTCGCTGGTGGCGTCGCTCGAGGCGACGCTCGTGCTCCACCAGTGGCGCGAGCTCGGCTACCCGCTGCGCCGACTCGCCGACAACTGGGCCGAACTGGCACACCGCGTCGTCACGGGCCGAGGTAGCCGCAAATCCGGGTCGAGCGCCGTACCGTAACGGTATGTTTCGTACATTCCGGGTATGCGCGCTGGTCTGCCTGGCTGCCGTGGCCGCCGCGTGCAGCACCGAGCCGGATCCGGCCGGCAACTCCGCAGACGACCTCACCGGTCGCACCTTCGTGTCGACGAACGTGACGGGCACCCAGATCCCCGGCGACGGACCGCTGGTGGTCGCGTTCCCGGAGGACGGACGCATCTCGGCGACCGCCGGATGCAATCGCTTCGTCGGCGGCGTGGACCTGTCCGACGGCACGGTGAAGACATCGGACCTCGCGAGCACGATGATGGCCTGTCCACCCGAGCGAGAGAGCGCCGACGCCTGGCTCACCGCCCTGTTCCGAGCGGAACCCCGCTGGTCGCTCGACGGGAACTCCGTCACCCTGACCGGCGACGACATCACCGTCTCCCTCGAGGACGAGAAGGTCGTCGACCCCGACCGTCCGATCGCCGGCACCGAATGGGTCGTGACGTCGCTGCGCACCGCCGACGCCGTGACCACCTCGACGGCACTGGAGAACGCTGCGCCGACGCTCGTGTTCTCCGAGGACGGCACCGTCACCGGCAACACGGGCTGCAACGAGTTCGGCGGCACCGCGGAAGTCGGTGACGACGTCGTCCTGTTCGAACCGCTCACCATGACCCGCGCCGCCTGTGCCGACCCCGAGGTCACCACCATCGAGACACATATCCTCGAGGTGCTCGCAGGTGAGACCACCTACAGCATCGAGGGTTCGTCGATGACGCTCACCGCGCCGAACGGCACCGACGGACTGGAGTTCACGGCCCGCTGATCCGTTCTCGGTACCGTGAGACGCATGCCGGGAGCAGTCCGCATCGTCGCCGTCCTCGCTCTGGGGGCAGTGCTGTCCGGATGCGGAATCGGAGGATCGCCGTCCGATCCGATCGGCCGCCGCTACGTCTCCACCGAGGTCACGGGTCGGCCGATCCCCGGGGGTGGCCCGCTGGAATTGTCGTTCCCCGCCCGGGAGCGGCTCGCCGCATCCGCCGGATGCAACCGGTTCACGGGCACCGCCGACCTGTCCGGAGGACGGATCCGAGCCGGAACCCTGGCGTCCACGAGGATGGCGTGCCCACCCCCGCGCGACGGCGCCGACGACTGGGTGCGGACACTGTTCGCGAGCACACCCCGATGGACGCTCGACGGGGAGGCCCTCACCCTGACCACCGGATCGGTGACCGTCACGCTCACCGAACGCACGAACGGGCGCTGAGACGCGCCTCAGTAGCGCTCGACCAGCCACCGCGCGAGTGCCTGCGCGCTGCGGTCGACCTGCTTCGGCCACTCGAGCGCGGAGTCGTCGGCCCGATCGCTCACGTGTTTGACGAGCCGGCACCGCGCGCCCATGCGCCGAGCAGCGTAGGCGATCGCGAAACCTTCCATGTCCACCAGATCGGCGCGGGCGGCGAGCGCGTCGCGGACCTGCGCGTCCGAGACGAACGAATCGCCCGTCGCGAGCACGCTGCCGTCGCCGTCGTCGATCTCGACGACGTCCTGCACCGGATGACCGAGGCTCTTCAGGATCTCGCTGCTGATGTCGTGGTTGAGCACGGCGGACGGGAGGAACAGTCCCGAGTGGTGGGTGCGCAACGCGCCGGCAGTCCCGATGTTCACGACGAGCGGACGTGCGTCCGCCGGATACGCCGCGAGCGCCGCCGTGACGGCGACCGCCGCGTCCACCTTGCCGATCCCGGTGATCACCGTCTCGTAGCGCTCGGGCACGTGCGCCGCCTCGGCGCGGGTTGCGGACACGACGAGGATCCCGTTCACGTACTGCCTCCGAGTTCGAGGGTCGCGAGTGCCGCCCGGTGCAGCTCCCGCCCGTACCCGGCACCGTATCCCGCGGCATGGACCGCCAGTGGATGCAGTTGGTGCACGGGCACCCGCCGCTCCCACCCGACGCGCAGCGGATGCGCCGAGTCGTAGCCTTCGACGACCCGGCCCAGATGCGGGCAGCCGAAGAGCGCGAGCATCGCCGGATCCGTTTCGCGGTGGCCGCCGTGCGCGGCGGGATCGATCAGGACCACTCCCTGCGGGGACCACAGCACGTTGCCGTTCCACAGGTCTCCGTGCAGCCGCGCGGGTGGATCGTCGTCGTCGAAGGCTCCCGCCGCGACGAGATCGCAGGCGGCGTCGATGTCGCGGCACTGCCGGCCGGTGACGCTCCCGGCGTCGACCGCGATGCGCAGGAAGGGCAGCACCCGTTCGGTGACGTAGAACGAGCCCCAGGTGTCGTGCACGATGCGGCTCATGGGACGGCGCCCGATGAACAGCTGCCCGTCGTAACCGTCGGGTGCCGCGCCGAAGCCGGCTGCACCGGCGTCGTGCATCCGGGCGAGTGCCGCACCGAAGTTCCGGGCGGCCTCGGCGGAGGGAGCCGCCTCGGCGACCCGGTCCAGTTCGATGTGGTGCTCGCCCACCGACCGCACGGCCGCCACCGGAATACCGGTCTCGGCGAGCCACGCCAGACCGGCCGCCTCGGCACGGAAGAAATCCGGGTGCGCGTGCGGATCGTGTTTGCGGAAGAGCTCTCCGGTGCTCACGCCGAAGAGTCTGCCCGACCGCATTCTTCGCCTCCGCCCTCTTCGCTGTTGTATCGCAGCAGTAACACGGGAACGCTAGTGTCGTGCAGATGACGAACCTTCGCGATCGGATCATCGAAGAACTCGGGGTGAAGCCCTCCATCGACCCACGCGCCGAGATCGACGCGCGGGTGCAGTTTCTCGCCGACTACCTCCGAAGCACTCCCGCGAAGGGATTCGTGCTCGGCATCAGCGGCGGGCAGGACAGCACGCTCGCCGGCAAGCTCTCCCAGCTCGCGGCGGAGAAGCTCCGCGCCGAGGGCCACACCGCGGAGTTCGTCGCGGTCCGCCTGCCCTACGGCAAGCAGGCCGACGAGCACGACGCCCTCGTCGCACTGGAATTCATCGGCGCCGACCGCACGCTGGGCGTCGATGTCAAGCCCGGCGCCGACGCGACGGCCTCGGAGGCGGCCCGCGCGCTGTACGGCACCGAGACGCGTCTGCGCGACTTCGTGCGCGGCAACATCAAGGCGCGCGAGCGCATGATGATCCAGTACGCGATCGCCGGCGAACTCGGCCACATCGTCGTCGGCACCGATCACGCCGCCGAGGCGGTGACCGGCTTCTACACCAAGTACGGCGACGGCGGCGCCGACATCACTCCCCTGTCCGGTCTGACGAAGCGGCAGGGCGCGGCGCTGCTGCGCGAGCTCGAGGCGCCCGAGAGCACCTGGGTCAAGATTCCCACCGCCGACCTCGAGGACGACCGCCCCGCGCTGCCCGACGAGGAAGCGCTCGGCATGACCTACAGCGAGATCGACGACTATCTCGAAGGCAAGGACGTCACCGACGACCTCGCCGAGCGGCTCGAGGCGAAGTTCCTCGACACGCGGCACAAGCGCACGATGCCCGTGGCGCCCTTCGATACCTGGTGGCGCAACGGTTAACCACCCGCGAAGGGCGGCAGGACGTCCACTCGGGACCCGGCCGGGCGGCCGAGGTCCCGGGTGAGTTCGCCCGTACCGCCGTCGCCGGGCTCGAGCAGGAAGGCGGCCACCGACAGGACGCGCTCCATGCCGGGTCCGTAGCGGTCGACGAGGACGGCGCGCAGCGCGCCGAGATCCGCGTCCACCGGCAGGTCGATCGTGTCCTTCTCCCGTCCGGCCGCGTCCGCCGCCGCGGCGAAGTACCGCACCTCGATCCCGGTCGTCGCCTCAGCCACCGATAGCTCCCATGCTCCGCTGCGGCGGCGCGAAGTCCGCCGCGTCCATGCCGTGTCCGGCCCACTTGTTCCACATCGCCCCACGCCACACCGCGGCGAGTTCGTCGTCGGTGGCGCCGCCCCGCAGGGCCGCGCGCAGGTCGGTCTCCCGGTCGCTGAACAGGCAGGACCGAACCGTTCCCTCGGCCGTGAGGCGCGTACGGTCGCAGTCGCCGCAGAACGAACGGGTGACCGACGCGATGATCCCGACGGTCGCCGGGCCGCCGTCGACGAGCCAGCGTTCGGCCGGCGCGGACGGATCCTCCCGTTCGGTCTCGGTGAGCGTGAACCGTCGGCCGAGCACGTCGAGCAACTGCTGGGCCGGCACCATCCGCGAACGCGCCCAGGTGTGATCGGCGTCGAGGGGCATCTGCTCGATGAACCGCAGCTCGACGCCCTCGTCCAGGCACCACGCCAAGAGGTCTGCCGCGCCTTCGAGCGTCTCCGGCATCAGGACGGCGTTGACCTTCACCCGTCCGAACCCGGCGGCCACCGCAGCCCGGATACCGTCGAGCACCGAATCGAGCCGGTCGCGGCGCGTGAGCCGCGCGAAGTGCTCGCGGTCGATGGTGTCGAGGGAGATGTTCACCCGGGTCAGTCCGGCGTCCGCCAGCGCCCGTGCACGATGCCGGAGACCGACCGCGTTGGTGGTCAGTGCGATCGGCAGGCCCGGCGTCTGCTCCGCGCATCCGGCGACGATGTCCTCGAGATCGCGGCGCATGAGCGGTTCCCCGCCGGTGAAGCGCACCTCGTGGACACCGAGCCGACCGGTGGCGATGCCTACCAGACGCACGATCTCGGCGCTCGTGAGCAGTTTGTCGCGGGGGATCTCTGGAAGTCCCTCGGCGGGCATGCAGTAGGTGCAGCGCAGCGAGCACTTCTCGGTGAGGGATACCCGCAGGTCGCGGGCGATGCGACCGAAACGGTCGAGAAGCTCGGGCACGTCGGGCCGATCGGACACGTCGTCTGCGCGATCGCGCACGACCGGGATGCCCATGTCCACCGCTGTCATACGACCATCGCTTTCATACAGCCCAGTATGCCTACAACCTATGGTCGTGACACCGCATCGGGACAGACGGGGCACACGCGGCGCATCGTCGACGGTGGGGCACGCCACTCGTGTGCCTAGGATGGCGGCATGACGAGCGGCAGGCGGTCCGTGGAGGAACACGAACAGCACGTGGCGGAGTTGCTCGGCCCGTTGCGGGAGAAGAGCCCGCTGCGGGTGCCGCTCGCCCACGCACTGCACCGCACACTCGCGGAGGACATCGAGTCCCCGCTGGACCTGCCGCCCTTCCGCAACTCCCAGATGGACGGTTACGCCGTACGCGCGCACGACCTCGCGTCGATCCCCACGGATCTGCCCGTGCAGGGAGTAGTAGCCGCGGGCGACACCGTCGCGGTGCTCGAACCGGGTCACGCGCTGAAGATCATGACGGGCGCACCCGTCCCGGACGGCGCCGACGCCGTCGTTCCGGTCGAGGACACCCTCTCCCCCGGCCCGGACACCGTCACCGTCGAGCGCAGCGTGACGCCCGGAACCTACGTGCGTGAGGCGGGCACCGACGTCCGCAAGGGCGATCTGCTGCTCCCCGCGGGCACGGTCCTCGCCGCCCGTCACATCGCCGCGCTCGCCGCCGTCGGTCTCACCTCGATCCCTGTCCGTGCACGGCCGCGGGTCGCGATCATCTCGACCGGCAGCGAACTCGTCACGGCCGGGAGCGAACTCGGCCCCGGCCAGATCTTCAATTCCAACGGGCCTGCGCTGGCCGCGAGCGCGACGGCCAACGGCGCAGACGTCGTGACCATCGACCATTGCCACGACGATCCCGAGGAGTTCGTGACGATGCTCCGACACGCCGTGGGTGTCGCCGACGTCGTGTTCACCTCGGGTGGGGTGTCGAAGGGCGACTTCGAGGTCGTGAAGGACACGCTCGGGCCTCGGGGCGGGCAGTTCGTGTCGGTGGCGATGCAGCCGGGCGGACCCCAGGGCACCGCGGTGGTCGACGGTGTCCCGATCCTGACCTTCCCCGGCAATCCCGTCAGCGCCCTCGTCTCGTTCGAGGTGTTCGCGCGACCGGCACTGCGGGCCGCCGCCGGTTATCCGCCCGTCGTGTGCGAGAAACTACCGCTCACCACCGATCTCACGTCGATCCCGGGTCGCCGGCAGTTCCTGCGGGGACGGCTCGACGAGAACGGGGTGACCCCCTTCCGCGGGCACGGGTCGCATCTCGTCGCCGGACTCGCCGCCGCCGACGTGCTTCTCGACATCCCCGCCGACACCACCTCCCTCGAAGCCGGAGACCTCGTGAAAGTACGGATCCTGTGACCGATCTCAGCCACCTGGACGACCAGGGACGTGCCCGCATGGTGGACGTCTCCTCGAAGACCGATACCACCCGGATCGCCGTGGCGGCAGGCGAACTCGTCACCACCCCGGAGGTGATCGCGCTCGTCCGGGCCGACGACATGCCCAAGGCCGACGTCCTGGCGACGGCGCGCATCGCGGGTATCGCCGCGGCGAAACGCACCTGGGAACTCATCCCCCTGTGTCATCAGCTGGCGCTGTCGTCGGTGAAGGTGATGTTCGGTTTCACCGACACCTCGATCACGATCGAGGGCACCGCGAAGACCAAGGGTCCGACCGGAGTCGAGATGGAGGCACTCACCGCGGTCGCCGTCGCGGGCCTGACCCTGCACGACATGGTCAAAGCCGTCGATCCGGCCGCCGTTCTCGACGGCGTGCGATTGATCTCCAAGGAGGGCGGCAAGCGCGGCCACTGGACCCGCGACGACGCTGCCGACCGGGACGGGCAGCCGGTGCCGGAAGAGCAACTGCCGGAACAGTCGGGGCGCTCCGCCACGGTGGTCGTCGCATCGACCGGTGTCGCCGCGGGCACCCGCGAGGATCGCACCGGACCACTCATCCGATCGTGGCTCGTGGACAAGGGATTCGCTGTCCGCGGCCCCCTCGTCCACGCGGACGCCGACATCGCCGCCGGTCTCGCCGACGCGGTCCGTCCGGGCCCGGCCCTCGTCGTCACGACCGGCGGTACCGGAGCTTCGCCCACCGACGCCACCCCCGAAGCGACTCTCGCGCTGCTCGATCGCGAACTGCCCGGTATCGCGGAGTCGATCCGGCAGCGCGGACTCGCGGCCACCCCGCACGCGGTCCTCTCACGGGGGGTCACCGGTCTCGTGGGCCGCACGGTCGTCGTGAACCTGCCCGGCTCGCCCGGCGGGGTGAAGGACGGTCTCGCCGCTCTCGACCCGATCCTCGACCATCTGTTGGCCCAAGTCGCAGGAGGCGGCGCTCATGAGTGAACTACTGGCCCGGATCTCGTCGGAGCCACTGGATCCCGCGGCGGTGGACGCCGCGGTGGCCGGTGCCGAACACGGTGCCGTGGTGGTCTTCACCGGCGTCGTCCGCAACCACGACGGCGGGCAGTCGGTGACCGCGCTGCAGTACCAGGCACATCCCGATGCCGAAGCCTTCCTGCGGCGGTGCTGCGAGGACGTTGCAGCGACATCGGGACTGCCGGTCGCGGCGGTGCACCGAGTGGGCGATCTCACCATCGGCGATCTCGCGCTGGTCGCGGCCGTGGCCGCCCCACACCGCGCGGAAGCCTTCGCCACCTGCGCCGAACTGGTGGAACGCATCAAATCCGAGGTGCCCATCTGGAAACGTCAGCACTTCACCGCGGGACTGTCGGAGTGGGTGGGCCTGTAGCCACGACGGCGGGCGGCACTCGGCACATGCGGTAGGGTGACATGGTTCGGGTGTCACGACGACACCCACCGTCGTGGGATACCGGCGGCCCGGGATCGTGCCCGGCCCGCACGCACAGATGCAGTACGCACAGATGCACCGGCTTTCCTTGCGGCGATCGCACAGCACCACGGGCACGGCCCGTCGAGTGCACACACGCCGCATCGAAAGGCAGCGCTGTTCCATGACCACATCCTTCTCCGATCTCGGGGTGCCCCGCCCGCTCGTCGCCACGCTGAACGACGCCGGGATCACCAGCCCCTTCCCCATCCAGGTGGACACTCTCCCCGACACCCTCGCCGGTCGCGACGTGCTCGGCCGCGGACGCACGGGCAGCGGTAAGACCCTGGCCTTCTCGATCCCGCTCGCCGCTCGTCTCGCCGGCAGGAGCACCCGGGCGGCCGGCCGGCCGCGCGGCCTGATCCTGGCACCCACCCGCGAATTGGCGACCCAGATCGCCGCGGCGATCGAACCGCTCGCGCATTCGTCCGGACTGAAGGTCACCACGATCTTCGGTGGCGTGTCGCAGAAGCGCCAGGTCGAAGCCCTGCGTCGCGGTGTCGACATCGTCATCGCCTGCCCGGGCCGCCTCGAAGATCTCATGCGCCAGAAGTTCGTCGCGCTCGACGACGTCGAGGTCACGGTGCTCGACGAGGCCGACCACATGGCCGACCTCGGATTCTTGCCGGGCGTCACCCGCATCCTGACGGCGACACCGAAAGACGGTCAGCGGCTGCTGTTCTCGGCCACCCTGGACAACGGCGTCGACAAGCTCGTCAAGCGGTTCCTGAAGAACCCGGTCATGCACTCGGTCGACGAGGCCACCTCCCCCGTCGCCGCGATGACCCACCACGTCTTCGATGTCGCGGGCATGGAGGCGAAGAAGGACCTCGTCCGCACCCTCGCGTCGGGTACCGGTCGCCGAATCCTGTTCATGCGCACCAAGCATCAGGCCCGCAAGCTCGCCAAGCAGCTCACCGACTCCGGTATCCCGGCGGTGGACCTGCACGGCAACCTCTCGCAGAACGCCCGCGACCGCAATCTCGCCGCGTTCTCGTCGGGTGAGGCCCGAGTGCTCGTCGCGACGGATGTCGCTGCGCGCGGTGTCCACGTCGACGACGTCGAACTCGTCGTGCACGTCGATCCTCCGGCCGAGCACAAGGCATACCTGCACCGCTCGGGCCGTACCGCCCGCGCCGGCAGCACGGGCGACGTCGTGACCGTCGTGCTGCCCGACCAGCGCAAGGATCTCGCGGCCATCATGCGCAAGGCCGCGATCGACGTCACCCCGGTGAAGGTGACAGCGGACTCCGAGCACGTGCTCGAGCTCGTCGGCGAGATCGCGCCGCATGTTCCGCCGGCTCCGAAGCAGGCTGCCGCGCCGTCGCGTCCGCAGCGCAACGGCGGCGGTCGGCGGACGTCGGCTCCCCGTCAGGGTTCCACCCAGCGCTCCGGTTCGGGGCAGCGCTCCTCCTCGAGCGGACAGCGTTCCGCGGATGGACAGCGCTCCTCGGGAGGACAGCGTGCGACCGGCGGTCAGCGTTCGGCCGGTCAGGGTGCCGCAACCGGTGGCCGCCGCCGCCCCCAGCGCCGCACCTCCGCTGCACGCTGAGTCCGACCGCCCGCGTCAGCGGGGTGTGAACCGGTGTATCGCGTACATCGCGTCCGCGGACACCGGTTCGGTCGGCACACAGCGCCGTAATCGCTCCCGTACGTCGTCGGCGTCGAGATCGGCGCCGATGACGACGAGTTGCGTCCCGTCGGGCACATCGTCCCGTCGGCCCACCGTGTCGAACCGGATGTGGTCGCCCACGGTGTGCACCAGATAGTCGGCGGTGTGCAATCCGGCGGTGACACGCACATATCCCTTGATACGGAACACCCCTGCGGGCTGGTTCTCGAGGAAATCGACCAGCACGCGGGGGTGCAGTGCATCTGCGGCCTCGAAGGTGATCGCGTCGTAGCCCTCGTGCAGATGGGTGTGGTCGTGCTCGTCCTGCTCGTAGAGCAGTTCGTCGAGGGTGAGCTGTTCCCCGGGCCGGGGATCCGGACGCTCCGGGATGTCGAACAACAGCGCCGGGTCGATGCGGCCGTGGTCGGTGGAGACGACCGCCGCGCGGGAATTGAGCCGGCACAGGCGGGTCAGCAGATCGTCGTGAGCGTCACCGTCGATGCGGTCGGTCTTGTTGACCAGCACCAGATCTGCGAGAGCGACGTGTTGTTCGAGTTCGGGATGCTGCGCTGCGGTCGCGGCGAACTCCACCGCGTCGACGACGAGCACGAGGCCGCCGTAGGTGACGTATTCGTTCTCCGAGCCGGCGACGAGCCGGATCATGTTGCGGGGCTCGGCGAGTCCGCTGGCCTCGACGACGATGACGTCGAGATCGGACGAGCGGTGGGCGAGCTTGTCGAGCATCGCGTCCATGTCGCTGACATCGACTGCGCAGCACAGGCATCCGTTGCTGAGCGAAACCATCGAGTCGACCTGCCCGGCGACCATCATGGAATCGATGTTGACCGAGCCGAAGTCGTTGACGATCACGCCGATCCGCGCACCGCGGGTATTACGCAGAAGGTGGTTGAGCAGCGTCGTCTTCCCCGCGCCGAGAAATCCGGCCACCACGATCACCGGGATCTGCTTCTTCGCCATGAAGGTGAGACTAGCGGTGTGCGCGTGTGCGGTTCCGGTAGCCGCCGCTACCGGAACCGCGCACCGGCGGCATCAGCTGCCGCGCTTGATCCACTCCTCGAGATGCGGCGACTCGGTACCGATGGTGGTGCCGTCGCCGTGACCGGTGTGGACCGTGGTCTCCGCGGGCAGGACGAAGAGCTTGTCGCGGATCGACCCGATGATGGTCGGGAAGTCCGAGAACGAGCGGCCCGTCGCGCCCGGCCCGCCGGAGAACAGGGTGTCGCCGCTGAACAGCTCACCCGCCTCCGGCAGGTACAGGCAGGTCGAGCCCGGTGAGTGACCCGGTGTGGCGATCGCCTGGATGTCGGTGCCGGCAACCCGGATCCGCTCCCCGTCCTCGAGCGTGCCGTGTGCGACACCCGGATGGGTCATCTCCCACAGCATGTCGTCGGCCGGGTTGAGCAGGATCGGCGCGTCGAGCTTCTCCGACAGTTCGGGCGCCACCGTGATGTGGTCGTTGTGGGCGTGCGTGCATACGATCGCCACGACCTTCCGCCCACCGACGGCGTCGATGATCGGCTGCGCGGTGTGCGCGGCATCGATGACGACCACCTCGGAGTCGTCGCCGACGAGCCAGATGTTGTTGTCGACCTCCCATTCGCCGCCGTCGAGCTCGAAGGTGCCCGAGGTGACGACGCGGTCGACGCGGATCGGAGAGGTGCTCACAGGACCACCACCGAACGCAGCACCTCACCGCGGTGCATCGTCTCGAAGGCCTTCTCGACGTCGTCGATGCCGATGCGCTCGGTGACGAACTTCTCGAGCGGCAGACGCCCCTGCTGGTAGAGGTCGACGTAGGTCGGGAAGTCGCGCTCGGGCAGGCAGTCGCCGTACCACGAGCTCTTGAGCGAGCCGCCGTGCGAGAAGAAGTCGATCAGCGGCATCTCGAGGGTCATGTCCGGGGTGGGCACACCCACGAGGACGACGGTGCCGGCGAGATCGCGGGCATAGAAGGCCTGCTTGTAGGTCTCCGGACGGCCCACGGCCTCGATGACGACGTCGGCACCGAAACCGCCCGTCAGTTCCTTGATCGCCTCGACCGCGTCGACCGAGGTGGAGTTGACGGTGTGGGTGGCGCCGAGATCGGTGGCCCACTCGAGCTTCTTGTCGTCGCGGTCGACGGCGATGATCGTGCCTGCGCCCGCCAGACGCGCCCCCATGATCGCGGCGTCGCCGACACCGCCACAGCCGATGACCGCGACGGACTGGCCACGCGACACTCCGCCGGTGTTGACGGCGGCGCCGAGACCGGCCATGACACCGCAACCGAGCAGGCCCACGACGGCCGGATCGGCACTCGGGTCGACCTTGGTGCACTGGCCGGCGTGCACGAGGGTCTTGTCGGCGAACGCGCCGATGCCCAGCGCCGGGGTGAGCTCGGTGCCGTCCTCGAGCGTCATCTTCTGCGTGGCGTTGAAGGTGTCGAAGCAGTACTGCGGCTGACCGCGCTTGCACGCGCGACACTGTCCGCACACCGCGCGCCAGTTCAGGACGACGAAGTCGCCCACGGCGACGGAGTCGACACCCTCACCGACGGACTCGACGACACCGGCGGCCTCGTGGCCGAGCAGGAACGGGAACTCGTCGTTGATGCCACCCTCGCGGTAGTGCAGATCCGTGTGGCACACCCCGCACGCGGCGATCGCGACGACGACCTCACCGGGTCCGGGATCGGGGATCACGATGGGCACGACCTCCACAGGCGCTCCCTTAGAGCGAGCGACGACTCCGCGGACTGTTTGCGACATGGTGTCTCCGTTTCGTGATGCGACCGGCTGTGTCCGGTGATTCCGACTTCCGGTGATTCCGACCCTAGCCACTCCCGCGACGCTCTGCTCCTGATCGTTCGACGGGTCCGACCCCGCCGAACGGCCAGGAGGCCATCCGACTTCCCCATTGCCCGATTGGCGTATTTCCCTCGGATTCCGCGTCCGGTGCTCGCAGAAGTGTTCACCGCCGCCACCTCGGAAAAGCCGTCTCCATGTAACGCTCCGACCGGCCTTCACGAAATCCGTTACGACCCGTCGCACTTCGGCGGACCGGCAATTCCTCGGTGAGAAACGGATTGGTAGAGGCCCATGGCACTTCGAAAGTCGCTGTCGCGTCGGAGAATTCTCGCCGGCGTCTTCGCTCCCACCGCACTCGGAGTCGTGGCAGCGGCCGCGATCGTGCTACCCCAGCAGGACACCCCCACCGTGGCCGACCCGTATCTCGCCGGCCTCGCGAAGACCACCGAATGTCACGACATGGTCAGCCTGGGCATCGGCGGTCGCGGCGACATCCCTCGCGACGAGTCGAAGATGCTCGTCGACGAGAACGGCAAAAGGCTTCCTGCCGGCCAGCAGGGCGCCTACAACAGTATGTGGGTGGATCCGGTGATCAACGCCCCGATGGGAGAGCACGCGAACGGCGAGGGCTACGCGGCCATCTACATCGAGTACCCGGCCGACCTCGCCAGCTACGAGAACGCGGTGGACAAGGGCGCCGAGAACACCATCGAGGTCATGAAGGCCATCCGGCGGTCCTGCCCCGACACCCAGTTCGCCATCGTCGGCTTCAGTGAGGGCGCCGACGTCGCGCGCCGCGCCGCGATGCAGATCGGTGCGCAGGAGAAGGGCGAGGACGGTTCCTGGGACATCATCGATCCCGACGCCGTCAGCGGCGTCGTCATCCTCTCCGACGCCGGCCGCAAGGAAGGCGAAGGATTCTTCCCGGGTTCGCAGAATGGCACGAACCCCGACGGCTTCGACCGTCCGTACCAGCCGGGTGCAGATCCCGTCCCCGGCCGCGGAGTGCTTCCCGGTACCAGCGGCGACTTCGGCAAGCTCGCCGGCAAGGTTGCGTCGTTCTGCTCCGAGGGCGACTTCACCTGTTCGGCACCCGAGAACATCGCGCTGATCGAACTGCTCGCGAACGTGGGCCGTCAGGTCAACGGTGATGCGCTCGAGCGCGAGGGTCTCACCCCCGCGACGGGCGCCGACCTGGCCCAGGTCATGGGCAGGGTCGCGCTGCTCGCCCTCGCCGACATCTCGGCGAACCCGGACTGGATGCGTTCGGACGAGACCTTCCTCGAGGTGCTGATCAAGGTCTCCGACCCCAGCTACGACCCCGCCACCGCACGCCCCACCACGCCTGTGGCCTCCGACGCCACCGGCGAGAGCGGTGCCGAGGCCCCGATCCCCGCGGAGCGTCTGTCGAACCTCGCGTACCTGCCGGAGAAGATCGTCAAGGAGGTCGTCGGGTTCATCAGGAGCAACCAGAACACCCTCGCGGTGGTGCTCGCCGACCCCTACGACCAGACCTTCGGCTACAACGAGGAGACCCGGGACCACTACGGTCACCACTTCGACTACTGGGACGACGACATCGACGGTAAGGGCACGTCCACCGTCGAGTACGCCGCCGCATGGCTCGAGCACCTGGCCAAGGAGGCCAAGGACGGCAAGAAGGTCGACCCGAAGAAGGTCGACCAGGCCGCAGTCCTCCTGATCGCCGAGGAGACGGCGAAGGCCGAGACGGCCGAGGCGTCCACGACACCGGAAATCTCGCCGTCCGCGACCGAGACCGACGGTGCGGCGGTCGTCGACAGCAGCGTGCCCGCCTCCGTCGACGGCGTACCGGCACCCGCAGGCGATCCCGCCGCGCCGGTGGCCCCGCTCGCACCCGAAGCCGGTGCGCCGGCAGCCACGCCCACCCCGGTGACCACCACGGCCCCGGCCCCGGCACCGGCACCGTCGGAGAGCACGACCCCGGCGACGGGTGAGACCACCACGGGAGCCGGGGAGACCACCTCCTCCGGAACGCCGACGACGACCGTCGCTCCGACGACGACGTCGATCCGGCCGGCTGCCTGACCCACCTCGGGTAGTCGACGACGACCGAGCACTCGGCGTCAGCCCGCGGCGCGGACCCCGGCCTCTGCACCGAGAGCCGCGGCCTCACCGCGAGTGCTGACGCCGAGCTTTCGTAGTACCCCCGCCACGTGGAATTTCACCGTCGACTCGCTCACGCCGAGACGTTCGGCGATGACGCGGTTGCGGCGTCCCGCCACCAGATGCTCGAGCACCTCGATCTCGCGCGGCGCGAGGGCGGCGAGCGCATCGAGCGTCTGCCCGTCCGTCGCAGCGACCGGCAGGTCGAGCGGGAAGCTCACCGCGAGCCGCGTCCCCCAGCCGGGAGTCGATTCGGATTCGATACTTCCGCCCAGGGTTTCGACGCGATCACGGAGCTGACGTTCGAGTTCGGCGACCTCGATCTCGCCGGTGCCGTCGTCGCGCACGTCCACCAGCAGAGTCGAGTTGTCGCAACTCCACGCGACCCGGACCCGTGTCACGTCGGTCTGCCCCGACATCGCCAGCACCGCACCCCGGGCGATCGCGCGGGCCGCATGCGCCACCTCGCCCGGCAGTCCCCGTCCACCCACCTGCGGGGCGACCATCTGCAGGTCGAGCCGACGGTGGCGCACCAGCTCGCGCAGTTCGCCGTGCAGTCGGGCGAACGCGGTGGTCAGCGCCTCCTCCGCGAGTTCGCGGTGCAGATCCACCGCCGACCGCAGACCGATCAGCGCCTCGGTCGCCGTCTCCCGCGCCGTGGTCCGGGCGCGGGTGTCGTCGAGATCCTTCGACCGCAGGGTCGCGAGGATCGTCTCAAGGGTCACGGCGTGCGACTCGGTGAGTTCGGCGACGGTGCGGGCCCGCTCGGCCGAAGCGGCCCTCGATTCCGCAAGATATGCCGGGCTCGCGGTGTGCACCTGGAGCCGGATCCCGGTGGCGACCACGCCGAACGCCGCTCGCACGAGTTCGAGCGCCGAGGCGGTCGCCCGCGCGCCACGCGGCACGAACAGCAACAACGTGTCCGTACTGTCGAGGATCGCGCACACCTCGCGATCGCGCCCCGCGACGCGGAAGCTGCCGCGACGGATCTCCCCCACGGTGAGTTCGCTCCGCACCCGGTCGAGGTCGGCGATGGTCACCCGGTCGACGATCGACGGGTCACCGGCCACCTTCCGTGGTCTGCCCGTGCATTCCCTCGTGAAGATCACCATGGCGCTGTGCGGAGCGAGGTCGGCGACGTAGGTGGAGAAGCGCTGTGCGATCTCCGCGAGCGGACCGGTGAGGACGTCGCGCAACTCGGCGATCAGGACCTCGGGACGACGGGCGGTGGGACTCACGTGCCCACGATATCGGCGCCCGTGTACTGCGCACTTGCGCCCCTCGGGGTTCGAGCGGCGGTAACATGTGCGACACCCGGCAACGCGCCCGTCGGCACCGGGCGGCGTCGATCTTCGTCCGCGGGAGGTGCTGCGAACAGTGGCGGACCGCCGAGCGGCAACGGGAAGCGCGACCGCGGTCGGCGGCCGCGACGGGTTCCCGGCGACCGTGCCGGGTCTGCTGCTCGACCGGGTGTCCCGCTCCCCCGATTCCGTCGCCTACCTGCGTCCCGACGGGGAACGGTGGCGCCCGTCCACATGGTCGGAGGTACGACGGGAGGTCGTCGAGCTCGCGGCGGGCTTGATCGCTCGCGGTGTCGAACCCGGGATGCGCGTCGCGATCTGCGCGACCACCTGTTACCGGTCCGTCGTCGCCGACCTCGCCGTGGCGTGCGCGGCCGGTGTCTCCGTGCCGATCTATCCGGCGACACGCGACGACGAGGCGCGGGACCAGATCCGCCGCGCACATGCCGTGCTGGCGATCGCCGATCGACCGGTGCTCGAGACCTCCCTGCAGCGACTCGACCGTCTCGACGAGCTTGCCGCCGAAGGGCGCAGTCTGTTGCACACCACGCCCGACGCCGTCGGGCGACGGATCGCGGCGCTGTCACCGGACGATCCGGCCGCGCTGATCTACACCGCGTGCGAGGACGGCCGCACCAAAGGCGCGTGCCTGACCCATCGGAGCACGACCTACGGTGCCCGAGCCGTCGCGCAGACCGGGATGATCTCGTCCTCCGACCGCCAACTGCTGTGGCTTCCGCTCGCGCACGTGTTCGGCCGGTCGCTCCTGCTCATGGCGATGCACGCGGGCGTGAGCACCGCCGTCGACGGCCGCGCCGACCGGGTCACCGCGAATCTGCGAACGGTCCGTCCGACCTTCCTCGGCTCGGTCCCGCACGTCCTCGAGAAGATCGCCCGGCTCGAGCGGGACGAGCTCGGAGGCCGGTTGCGCTTCGTCATCTCCGGTTCCGCGCGGCTGTCCGATGCGATCGCCGAGCGGCTCGAACGGCTCGGTGTGCCGGTGCTCGAGGGGTACGGGATCACGGAGACGTCCGGGCCCTCGTGTGTGAACCTGCTGGGCTCGCACCGTCCCGGCACCGTCGGCCGGCCACTGCGTGGCACCGAGGTTCGGGTCGCAGACACCGGCGAACTCCTCATCCGTAGTCCCGGGGTGATGACCGGGTACCACGACGATCCGGCGGAGACCGCTGCCGCACTCGACGCCGACGGCTGGTTCCACACGGGCGACCTCGCCGAGATCGACGCCGACGGCTTCGTCACCGTCACCGGCCACCGCAAGGACACGTTCAAGACCAGCACCGGCAAGTACGTCGGGCCGACCGCGCTCGCCGGCCGCTGGCGGCGGGTCTGCCCCGGCAGCGAACTCGTCGTGGCCGGGGAGATGCGCCCCTACTGTGTCGGCCTCGTGTTCACCACGGCACCGGAGTCGGTCGTCGCGGCCGCGCTGGAGCAGCTCAACGCCCGATCGGACCCGTGGGAACGCATCCGCCGGTTCACTACGGTGAGCACACCTCCGGACGCGGACGATCTCGACCCGGCCGGGCGCCCGATCCGCGATCGCGTGCTCGCCCGGTACGCCCGTCTCGTCGACGAGCTGTACGCGAACGGTCGCCGCGCGGGTCAGGACGGGTCGAGGCAACCGAAGGCCGTCTGAAGTAAGGTTCGCCTAAGCGCTGGTCGCCGCATGCCGGAAGGCCCGGTCGTCCCGCCGTCCACGATCCCCGGTCCAGGAGAACGCACACATGGCTCGTAGCCTTCGCCCCATCGAGGTCTTCCCGATCACCACGCGGTACCTGACGGTGCTCCGCGTGACGGACGTGAGCCCCGGGATGCGGCGGGTGACCCTCGGGGGCGAACAGTTGCAGGCGCACGTCGCACCGAACGGATATCCGGTCGGCGCGTTCCGGTCGGACGGTGTGGACGACGAGTTCAAGTTGATGTTCAAGCATCCCGACCTCGACGAGGCCCTCGGCCCTACCCAGGCCGACGGCGTGGTGAACTGGCCGCGCGATCCGAAGCTGCTCATGCGCACCTACACCGTCCGGCGCTGGGATCCGGTCGCCGGCGAGATCGACGTGGACTTCGTGCGCCACGGCGTGGGTCCCGCGTCGAGCTGGTCGTACCGCGCGGAGCCCGGTGAGACGATCCAGATCGCCGGACCGAAGTCGTCGGCAGGACACCCGCAGGGCGTGGACTGGACGCTCGTGGCGGGCGACGAGACGGCGCTGCCGGCCATCGGGCGCTGGCTCGAGAACTGGCCGGCCGGAGCACGTGGTCAGGTCTTCGTCGAGATCGCCGACGACACCCACCGTCAGGATCTGCCCGTCCCCGACGGGGTGGAGCTGACCTGGCTCGGCCGCGACGGCGCCGAACCGGGCACGACGACGCTGTTGTTCGATGCCGTCACGAACGCCGAGTGGTGGGACGGGAAGGTCTTCGCGTGGGTGGCCGGTGAGGCCCTCACGCTCACCCCGATCCGGCGGTGGCTGCGCAACGAGAAGGGCCTTCCCAAGGAACAGGTGGAGGTCACCGGATACTGGCGGCGCCAGGAGGTCGCGGTATCGGAGGCCGACGCCTCCCTGCCCGATTTCGAGGCGACCGAGGACGAGCGCGACCGCTTCGACGAATTGGCCGAGATCGCACCGGGTTTCGCACTGCGGGTCGCGGCGACCATCGGCCTGGCGGCAGCCTTCGACGCCTCGCCGCGCACCGTCGACGAACTCGCCGTCAAGACGGGGGCGGACCGCACCGGCCTGGGCAGGCTGCTGCGCTATCTCGTCGCCCTCGGGGTGGCCGAGGACCTCGGCGAGGGCCGGTTCCGGCTCACCGGCGTCGGCCGCGAACTCGAGGACGACCACCACATCGAGGAACTCCGCCTCGACGGCGTGCACGCGCAGCGGGAACTGGCGGGCATGCTCGCGCTGCTCGCCGCCGTCCGTACGGGCCACGGGGACGACGCTGAGCGGTTCGGGAAGAGCTTCGCGCAGCGCGTCGCGGACGACATCGCTCTGTCGGCGGACCGGTACGAGCAGGAAGCGGAGATGGCGGCGTACTTCGCCGGCGCCCTCGTCGCGAAGGTGCCCACCGACGTCTCGACCATGGTGGTCGCCGGTGAGGCGGCGGGTTCCTACGCCCACGCCTTCGTCACGGCGAACCCGTCGGCACGAGCGACCGTGGTGGCCGCGCCGTCGGAGATCGAGGTGCTGCGCCGCGTCCACGGCGAGCACGAGCGGGTCGCGTACGCGCCGGGCAGCATGCTCGAGGCCCGACCCGAACCGGTCGACGCGGTGCTGCTGACCGGGCGGCTGAACGAACTGCCCGACGCCGATGCCGGGCACGTGCTGCAGCAGGCGGCGGCCGGACTGAACCCGGGCGGCCGGATCCTCGTCTTCGGCAACGTGCTCGACGAGAACGCCGGTGAACACGACTACGAGGACGACCTCGTCGACTTCGCGCTCAGCGGTGGTGGGGGTCGTACGCACGAGGACCACGTGGCGCTGTTCGAGGCGGCCGGCCTCGCGGAACCCGAGCGCACGACGGTGGGATGGGGAATGACGTTGTACACGTCCGCCGGCTCGACGCACTGAGATCGTGCTTCGCGGTGGCCTCGCGATCGACGGGGCCACCGCAGAGCTGCAAGAAGAGCCGCTGCGAGGATAATGTCCGAGGGGTGGAGCTAAGGGGACTCGAACCCCTGACCCCCACACTGCCAGTGTGGTGCGCTACCAGCTGCGCCATAGCCCCTTGCACGGCCCTGACGGGGACCGTCACCGAAGACTACAGGCGAGAGCGTGAACTCTCGCCTGTAGCGATCTTGTGGAGCTAAGGGGACTCGAACCCCTGACCCCCACACTGCCAGTGTGGTGCGCTACCAGCTGCGCCATAGCCCCGTATTCGGTTGTACCGTTGCGCTCCGGTGACTCCTTCGCGCTGACAGAAAACTACACCATCGCGCTCGACGCCAACAAATCGCCTGGTAGACGGCGCGATGGTGACGGGAGCACGTACCCGACGCGCTCCCGTCACCGTGCGATCTATCCGACGAGTTCGGTCACCCAGTTCTCGTTGCCGAGGGCGTCGACGACGGTTCCCTCGTACACGACGGCCGGGGTACCGGCCGCTCCGGTCGTCGCGAGCAGCTGACGTCCCGCCTCCGCGTCGGCCGAGGCCTCCTCGACCCGGGTGCCGTCGGTGATGCACTGTGCGACGTCCTCGGAGGCACCGGCGTCGCGGGCCATCTGCGCGAGACCCGCGTTGTCGATGTCGCCCTTGCCACCCTCGGCCGGTTGGTTGTCGGGCGACAGCACGGCGTTGTGGAATGCGGAGAACGCGCGGGCATCCCCGCTCTCGGCGACACACTGCGCCGCAGCCACCACCCGGGTCGAGTAGTCGCCGCTGCTCGACGCCCGGTCGAGGAAGGCGAGCATCCGGTACCGGACCGCCAGCTGCCCGTCGTCGATCGCCTGGGCGAGCTCCTGCGAATGCTTGTGCTCGAGTTCGGCGCAGTACGGGCACATCGGGTCCTCGAACAGGTCGACGGTCCGCGGGGCGTCGGGGCGTCCCAGCAGGATCGCACCGTCGTCCTCGATCGACACCTCCACCGCGGCGTTCTGCACGGAGCCGTAGTCGTCGTTGCGGGGACCGCTGCCACCCGAGGACCACAGCACACCGCCGACGACGAGCACACCGATCACCAGGATGGCGATGCCGCCGAGAATGTAGGTGAACCTGTTCGATGTCTGCTCCGGTGTGTACTTGCCGGATGGGACCTTCTTCGCGCTCACGGATTCTGCCCTCTACTGCTCGTCGGTGGGGAAGGACGATCTCACTCTGCCATCGACGGCTGAGTGGCCGCTGAGAGGGACATCCGCGAACCCGGACCGAGCGCGAACCAGGTGCGCGGTCGGACGATCAGCCACATCGACATCGCCAGAAAGCCGACATCCCGGGCGATCTCGATCGCGTAGTCGCGGCCGTCGACACCCTCGACCACGCCCCCTCCCCCGAAACAGCCACAGTCGATCGACAGACCACGCGCCCACGCCGAGGCGATCGCGGCGACGAGCGCGACCAACCCGAGTGCGCTGAGGAACGCTGCGGGGCGGGTCGCCAATCCCACCAGCAGGACCAGCCCGAGGACCAGTTCGAGCACGGGAAAGACCGCGGCGAACGGCCGCACCCAGTCGGTGGGCAGAATGTGGTACGCCCGAACCGCGACGACGGTTTGTGTCGGGTCCGAGAACTTCACCCAACCGGAGACGAGCCATACCGCTGCCAGACCGAATCGGGCGAGCGTGGAGACGAGACCGACCCACATGCCGGCGACAGTACCCGGCAGTCGACTCACCGCGCTGTGTCGCCGGTCACCGGTGCCGCCTGCTCGGCGACGCGGGTGCGCCCGGCTGCGAACCACGGCAGGGTTGCCGCGAGCATGATCACACCCGTGACCGCGAAGGCCGTCGAGTACGACACCCGGTCCGCGAGGAAACCGGCCGCGATCGGACCGATCACCGCGCCGACGTCGGCGACCATCTGGAATGCGGCGAGCACAGGCCCGCCCCGGGCCTTGCTGCCGACGACGTCGGCGACCGCGGCCTGCTGCGAGGGGTTCGACAGTCCCGAGCCCATGCCCGCCACGAACGAGGTGATGAGGAACCACACGACGCTCTCGGTGAATCCCATCGCGATCGTGCTGACCCCGCACACCAGCAGACCGGCCAGGACGAAGGGGCGCCGCCCGAACCGGTCGGACAGCTTGCCGGACTTGATGAGGACGAGTGCGTTGCCCACTGCGAACGCCGTCAGCGCGACACCCGCGAAGGCCTCCCCTTCCTCGAGGGCCTCGACGACGAACAGCGGCACCATCGCGACGCGGACCCCGAACACCACCCAGCCGTTGGCGAAGTTCGACCCGAGGGCCGCGCGGTAGACCGGCGAGCGCAGTGCGTCGCGCAGGCGCATGACGGGCACGCCGTCCCCCTTGTCGGGACGGGCGAGATCCGACGAGCGCAGGCTGATCCCCACGACCGAGGCCGCCACGAGCAGCGCCACGGCGTAGATCAGGAAGGGTGCGCGCAGACCCAGCCCGATCAGCGCACCACCGACGAGCGGGCCGAGAATGTTGCCCATGAGGAAGCTCGTCGCGTACAGGCCCGAGACACGGCCGCGGGCGTCGGCGGGCGCGATCCGCACGAGCAGCCCGAGCGCCGACACGGTGAACATCGTCGACCCGATACCGCCGAGGGCCCGGAAGACGAGCAGCTGCCAGTAACTCGCGGCGAACGCGCACGCCCCCGTCGACAGGGCGACGATGAGCAGGCCCGTGATGTAGACGGGCCGCTCCCCCAGCTTCTGCACCAGCGAACCGCTCGCGGGTGCGAACAGCAGTCGCATCGCCGCGAACGACGACACGACGACGGTCGCCGCCGTGACACCGACGTCGAAGCTGCGCGCGAATTGCGGCAGCGCGGGAGCCACGAGACCGAAGCCGAGCGCGATGACGAAACTCGCGACGACCAGAACCCAGATTTCACGCGGCAACGCCGCGTCACGTGTCCGCATGATGCCCACGATGTTAGCGAGGCGCACGACCTCGCCGGGGCGCGGTGGCGGCCGCGCTCAGGACAGGACGGACGAGACGAGTTCGCGCGCCGCCTGCTGGACCTCGGCGAGATGGTCGGGGCCCCGGAACGATTCGGCGTAGATCTTGTACACGTCCTCGGTGCCGGAGGGACGGGCGGCGAACCACGCGTTCTCGGTGGTCACCTTCAGGCCACCGAGCGCGGCGCCGTTGCCGGGTGCCGCGGTGAGCGTCGCGGTGATCGGTTCGCCGGCGAGTTCGGTGGCACCGACCTGCTCGGGCGACAACTTCGACAGCACCGCCTTCTGCTCCCGCGTCGCAGGGGCGTCCACGCGCGCGTAAGCGGGGTCGCCGTACCGGTCGACGAGTTCGGCGTAGTACCGGGACGGGCTCTTCTCCGTCACCGCGGTGATCTCCGCCGCGAGCAGCGCGAGTACGATGCCGTCCTTGTCGGTGGTCCACACCGAGCCGTCTCGCCGGAGGAAGGAGGCACCGGCACTCTCCTCCCCACCGAAGCCCAGCGAACCGTCGCTCAGGCCGGGCACGAACCACTTGAAGCCGACGGGCACCTCGAGCAGGTCGCGGCCCACTCCGGCGGCGACCCGGTCGATCATCGACGAACTCACCAGCGTCTTGCCCACCTTGCTCGACTCCGCCCAGCCCGGCCGGTTGCGGAACAGGTAGTCGATCGCGACGGCGAGGTAGTGGTTCGGGTTGAGCAGACCAGCGTCGGGGGTCACGATGCCGTGCCGGTCGGCGTCGGCGTCGTTGCCGGTCGCGAGGTCGAAGGCCTCCCGGTTGCCGATCAGCGACGCCATCGCATTCGGGGACGAGCAGTCCATCCGGATCTTGCCGTCGGTGTCGAGTGTCATGAACCGCCAGGTGGCGTCGACGAGCGGATTGACGACGGTGAGGTCGAGCGCGTGCCGTTCGGCGATCTCGCCCCAGTAGTCGACGCTCGCACCGCCCATCGGGTCCGCACCGATCCGTACCCCTGCGGCACGGACGACGTCGAGGTCGACGATGTTCGGCAGGTCGTCGATGTAGGCGGCGAGGAAGTCGTGCCGTCCGGCGGAGGCGAGGGCGGAGGAGAGCGGCACCCGCTTCACCCCGTCGAGTCCGGCGGCGAGCAGTTCGTTGGCGCGGGCGGCGATGGTCGAGGTCGCATCG
Organism: Rhodococcus sp. As11; assembly: GCF_048957735.1. Lineage (NCBI taxonomy): Bacteria > Bacillati > Actinomycetota > Actinomycetes > Mycobacteriales > Nocardiaceae > Rhodococcus > Rhodococcus sp. As11. Next base: position 317,391 of record NZ_JARDJE010000005.1, on the reverse strand, counting down.
CTGTCGGCCGGTCCACCGGACGGCGGGTTGTACTTGAAGCCGCCGTCGCGCGGCGGATTGTGCGAGGGGGTGACCACGATGCCGTCGGCACGGGCCCCGGATCCGGCGTTGTGCTGCAGGATCGCGTGACTGACCGCGGGAGTCGGGGTGTAGCGGTCGCGGGAGTCGACCACCACCTCGACACCGTTCGCGACGAGCACTTCGAGTGCGCTCGCCCAGGCCGGTTCGGACAGCGCGTGCGTGTCGCGGCCGAGGAACAGCGGGCCCGAGGTGCCCTGCTGCGCGCGGTACTCGACGATGGCCTGGGTGGTCGCGAGGATGTGGTGTTCGTTGAAGGCACCGTCGAGGCTCGAGCCGCGGTGACCGGAGGTGCCGAATGCCACCTGCTGGGAGATGTTCTCGGGATCGGGCTGCACGGTGTAGTAGGCGGTGACCAGATGTGCGAGGTCCTCGAGATCCGCTGCCGTGGCCGGCTGTCCCGCTCGTTCGTGCGCCATGTGTTCTCCTCGTCGATGGTGGTGCCCTCATCTTGCCCGCCGGTCCAGCGGTATGTGCGGGATGAGTACCCGGATCCGGGCGTCGACACGGCTGGTCGCCGCAAAGGTCACTACTCCGTAGAGACCAAAGTTTCCAACCCCAGAGTCATATTGTTAGCTCACGATATAATCGACTACTTTCACCGAGTGGAATGAAGGCCCTGCCGGGGAGGACATCCTTCGTTTCGCTCCGCTGTCCCGGCATCGTCTCCGATGTCCTCCGGGCCGACAGCGCGACTGTGCCCGTCGCCGAGAAACTCACACCCGAGTCTCGGCGGCGGGCATTGCCGTTCTCCGCGCCGATCCGTTGACCTCCGGTCCGGGATCCCGAAACGACGAAACCCGGGTAGGTGATCGAGTGTCGATCTCCTACCCGGGCCGTTGGTGGAGCTGCCGGGAATCGAACCCGGGTCCTCCGCCGCCTTGCGAGGGCTTCTCCGTGTGCAGTTCGCTATGTCTCTACTCGGATCTCCCGTTCTCGCGAACAAGACGAGATGACGATCCCAGTCGCTGTTTGCTGTCCCGTACGTCTCCGCGACCGAGCCGCACGGTAGAGCTCTCTAGTCGATGCCAGGATCCGGGTCGAGAGCAAACCCGGGCTGACAGAGACGCGCTCGCTTAGGCAGCGAGGGCGTACTCGCGCTGAGTGGACTCGGCGCTTAATTGGTTGCAGCGACGCTTACGGTGGTCTCTTGCCTGCACCGACACGCTTCCCCTTGCTCAACGTACGCAGTCGAAACCGTTCAGCCCCGTACGCACCTGCGACTGTCGCAGGACTACCTACTGTAACGACCTCGAGGCACGATGTCATTCCCATTTCTCGAAACGATTCGCAGCCGGGTCATGAGCCTGCTCACATCACCTCTCACCAGCGGCGTCACCGGCTCGGCCTCACCCGTCCCGGGACGGATCAGCCCGGCAGGCCGACGAGCGCGACGGCGAAGCCCGCCGCGACCAGCCCGAGCAGTTTCACCCGGCTCACCCGCTCACCGAGCACGAGGACGGCGAGCAGCACCGTCACCGCCGGATACAGTGCGGCGATCACGCTCACGAGCGACAGCAGACCGTACTGGTAGGCGAAGAGCAGGGCACCGTTCGCGATCACGTCGATCGCGCCGATCCCGATGAGGATCGGCAGGAGGGGCCGGATCGGCCACACCACCGTGCGCCACGAGAAGACGATCACGAACCACACCACCAGCGTGGCGGTGGCGCGGGACGCCGCGAGCGGCCACAGTCCCGTGTCGGTCCCGACCTGGCCGAGCCCGACGAACGACAACGCGAACGCGATGCCGGATCCGACGGTCAACCACGCGATCGTGGGGGTGAAGGGCGGGTGCCCGACACCGGTGACGGTCTCGTCGGATTCGCGGCCGACCAGACCCACCGCCACCACGGCGACGACGATGCCGAGACAGGCGAGCAGCCCGGGCCGATCCCCCAGCGCGATGCCGACGAGCACGGGGATCCCTGCCACGACCACCGCAGTGATCGGAGAGACCACCGACATCGGCCCGTCGGCCAGCGCGAGGTAGAACCACCAGACGGCGATCCCGCCGGCCACGCCCGCCGCCGCGCCCCACGCCAGCGACGCGGCGGTGATATGGCCACCGACGACGGACGCCGCGACGAGGGAGACGACGAGCGAGACCGGGTAGGTGACGGCGACGACACCCAACGCGCTCGCGCGCCGCGATGCGGCGCCGCCGGCGAAATCGCTCAGGCCGTAACCGACCGCGGCGAGCAACGCGAGCGCGACCGCGATCAGCGGCTCATGCCCTTCACCCGCCGGCCGAGCTCGCGGGTCACCTCGCGTTCGGCGGTCCGGCGTGCGAGATCCTGGCGCTTGTCGTAGTCCTGCTTGCCCTTGGCGAGTGCGAGCTCGACCTTGACCTTGCCGTCGGAGAAGTACATCGACAGCGGCACGAGTGTCTGGTTGCCCTCACGGGTCTTGCCGACGAGCGCGTCGATCTCTCGTCGGTGCAGCAGCAGTTTGCGGGTACGACGGGGGGCGTGGTTGGTCCACGTGCCGTGCCCGTATTCGGGTATGTGCAGCCCGCGCAGCCACACTTCACCGTCGTCGACCGTCGCGAACGCGTCGACGAGGGACGCCTTGCCCTCGCGCAGGCTCTTGACCTCCGTACCCACGAGCGCGACTCCCGCCTCGTAGGTGTCGATGATGGTGTAGTTGTGGCGCGCCTTGCGGTTGGTCGCGATGACCTTCCGGCCCTTTTCCTTCACGTGCAGGCCTTTCCGGTCCACGATCGATCGAACAGAACACCGTCCAGCATAGGAACCTCGCACAACACCTTATTCACGCACGTACAGACGCAAGGTCACATACGAGGTGAGGGCGGCCATTCCGACACCCACGAGCACCAGGAACGGCGAGACCAGAAGGATGTCGCTGTCGGTGATGCGGGCGACGATGTTCGCGTCGTAGACCTCGGTGAGCATGTCGTCGACGAACATGCTCTTGGCGACGAAGAGGCCGCCGATGGCGAGTGCGGCGCCCACGATCGCCGCGATCACCGCTTCGAGGAGGAAGGGCAGCTGCGTGTACCAGCGGGTCGCGCCGACCAGCCGCATGATGCCGACCTCGGTGCGGCGGGTGAAGGCCGCGATCTGCACCATGTTGGCGATGAGGAGCACGGCCGCGACGGCCTGGATGGTGGCGATGGCGAAGGCACCGTTGCGGATGCCGCCGAGCACACCGAAGAGGCGCTCGACGAGATCCTGCTGGTTCAGGACGCTGTCGACGCCCGGCCTGGTGCCGAAGTCGTCCTGGATCGCGGCGAAGCGCTCCGGATCGGACATCTTGATCTTGAACGAGGCCGGGAAGCTGTCGGCACTCACCAGTTCGGCGAGCTCGGGCTGATCGGCGAAGACGCGTTCGGTGGCGTCGGCGACGGCGTCGTCGCGGCTCAGATACTGGACCGACACCACGTCGTCGGTGTTCTCCAGGTCGCCGCGCAGAGCGGAACACAGGTCCTGCTCGCAGTCCGGATCGAGCGAGGAGATGTCCTCGGTCAGGAACACCTGCACCTCGACCCGGTCGAGGAAGATCCGCTCCGTCTTACCCGCCATCTGGACCACGAGCAGACCCGCACCGAACAGCGCGAGCGAGATCGCCGTGGTGAGGATCATCGCGATGGTCATGGTGAGGTTGCGGCGCAGGCCGGTGGTGACCTCGCTGAACAGGAAGCTGGCACGCATCGGGTGGGAATCCTTCGGTTGCCTGGTGGGAGTGCTCGGGTGACGGGATCTATCGGCCGACGCCGTAGACGCCGCGCGCCTCGTCGCGCACGACGCGTCCGAGATCGAGTTCGACGACCCGTCGCCGCATCGAGTCGACGATGTGGTGATCGTGGGTCGCCATGAGCACCGTCGTGCCCGTGCGGTTGATGCGTTCGAGCAACAGCATGATGTCCTGGCTGGTCTCGGGATCGAGGTTGCCGGTCGGCTCGTCGGCCATCAGCACCAGCGGACGATTGACGAAGGCGCGCGCGATCGCCACGCGCTGCTGTTCGCCACCCGACAGTTCGGCGGGGAGCCGGTCCGCCTTGCCCGACAGCCCCACCAGGTCGAGGACCTCCGGCACCGTCCGGTCGACGATCCCGCGCGGCTTGCCGATCACCTCGAGAGCGAACGAGATGTTCTCGGCGACCGTCTTGCGCTGGAGCAGCCGGAAGTCCTGGAAGACGCACCCGAGGTTCTGCCGCAACTTCGGTACGCGACGAGCCGGGAGCCGGTTGACGTGGAAATCGGCCACGTGGATGTCGCCGGTCGTGGGCTTCTCCTCACGGAGGAGCAACCGGAGGAAGGTCGACTTCCCCGATCCGGAGGGACCGATGAGAAAGACGAACTCGCCCTTCTCGACGTGCACCGAGACCCCTTCGAGTGCGGGTCGCGTGGACGTCTTGTAGGACTTGGACACATTCTCCAGCCGGATCACGTGGACATGCTAACCGTTACCGTTCGGTGACCTGCCGTACCGGCGTGTCCGCACCCTACGGGGACGGTGAGTCGGTGTTCTCCGGGACCGTCCGGCCCTGCTCCTCGTTCAGTCCGGGTATCCGGGGCAGATCGAACGGGAGTTGCCTGGTCGTCGTGGTCGGGGGTGCCGTGGTTGTGGGTACCTGCGGGGGCAGGACGCCTTGTGGCGAGCCCGGAACACTCGTCGACGTCGTGGGCGGGAACGTCGACGAGGTGGTCGACGGATAGGGCGTGTCGGTGGTCTCCGGAGTGGATTTCTGCGGGGGCACGGTCGCCGCCGGGGGCACGTACGGCACGTAGGGGGTCTCGGAGATGATCACCGCGCTCGACGGCGCCGCAGGCGTGTCCTCGGGCTGGTTCAGGAACAGATAGAGCACCCACATCCCCACCCACAGGCTGCACAACGCGAAGGTCGTGGTCCTCATCCGCCCACCGAGCAGGTGCGACGGGATACGCCTGCGGTGCGGCTCCCTCTCCTCGTTCACTGCGCCTCCACACGATCGACGACGCTGGCCGTGTCGAGCTGCGGCGTGACGGTGATGCCCTGCTCACGCAGCGCACCCGCGATGCGCGCACGCAACAGTCGGCCCACCTGGAACTGCTTGCCGGGCAGGGTGCGCGCGACCATCCGCACGCTGAGCTGATCCACCTCGAGACTCTCGACACCCATCACGCTCGGCTCGTCGAGCAGCAGTTCGCGCAGGCGGGGCTCCTTGTAGGCCGCCACACCCAGCTCGCGCAGGATCTCGGTGACGTCGGCGATATCGGCGGTCACCGGGATCGGGACGTCCACCACGGCACGCGCCCAGTCCTTCGACAGGTTCACTGCCTTGTTGATCTGGCCGTTGGGGACGGTGATCACCTCACCTGCCGTACTGCGCACCCGGGTGACGCGCAGCGTGACGTCCTCGACGGTGCCGATCGCGTCCTCGGACGCACCGGTCACGGAGATCTGGACGGTGTCGCCGAAACCGTACTGGCGTTCGGTGATGATGAAGAAGCCCGCCAGGATGTCCTGCACGATGCGCTGGGCACCGAAGCCCAGCGCCGCGCCGAGCACGGTCGCCGGCGCGACCAGGCTGCCGATGGGCAGCTGCAGGTAGTCGAACACCTTCAAGGTGGCGACGATGTACACGAACGAGATCGCCATCCACGTGACCACCTGGGCGACCGAGTGACGATGCTTCGTCGCCTCGGAGCGCACGAGGTCGTCGGACTGCATGTAGCGCTCGTCGATGCGCCGCGTGATGCGGCTGCCGATCCAGGAGACGAACCGGGCGATCAGAACCGCACCCAGGATCGTGAGCGCGATCTGCAACCCGCTCGTCGACAACCAGTCGAGCAGTCTAGCTCCGGGAAGAAACGGCACAGGCCCCTCTCTCGTTTCCGATCACGATTTCTGCTCTTCCCGCATACGCCAGCGGATGCCCGACTCGAGGAATCCGTCGATATCGCCGTCGAGCACCGCCGACGGGTTGTTCACCTCGTACTCGGTGCGCAGATCCTTGACCATCTGATACGGATGCAGCACGTACGACCGCATCTGGTTGCCCCACGAGCTGCCCCCGTCGCCCTTGAGCGCGTCCATCTCGGCACGCTCCTCCTGACGCTTGCGCTCGAGGAGCTTGGCCTGCAGCACACGCATGGCCGCAACCTTGTTCTGGAGCTGGGACTTCTCGTTCTGGCAGGTGACGACGATGCCCGTCGGGATGTGCGTCAGGCGCACGGCGGAGTCGGTGGTGTTGACCGACTGACCACCCGGCCCGGACGAGCGATAGACGTCGACGCGGACGTCGTTCTCGTCGATGTCGATGTGGTCGGTGGTCTCGACGACGGGCAGCACCTCGACCTCCGCGAACGAGGTCTGGCGGCGGCCCTGGTTGTCGAAGGGGCTGATCCGGACGAGCCGGTGCGTGCCCATCTCGACCGAGAGGGTGCCGTAGGTGTAGGGCGCCTTGACGGCGAAGGTAGCGGACTTGATGCCGGCCTCTTCGGCGTAGGAGGTGTCGTAGACCTCGACGCCGTAACCGTGCTTGTCGGCCCAGCGGATGTACATGCGCATGAGCATCTCGGCCCAGTCGGCGGCGTCGACGCCACCGGCACCGGCACGGATGTTGACGAGCGCGTCGCGCTGGTCGTACTCACCCGACAGCAGCGTGCGCACCTCCATCGCCTCGATGTCGGCGCGCAGGCTCTCACGTTCGGCATCGGCGTCGGCCAGGGCCGCGGCGCGGTCCTCGCCCTCCTCACCCTCGGCGAGCTCGTAGAGCACCGGCAGATCCTCGAGCCGCTGGCGCAGCCCCTCGACGCGGCGCAGTTCGCCCTGCGCGTGCGACAACTCGCTGGTGACCTTCTGGGCGTGCTCCTGGTCGTTCCACAACTCGGGATCGGCCGCCTGGTGCTCGAGTTCGTCGATGCGCCGTCGCAGCTCCTCGACGTCGAGGACCGACTCCACGGTGCGGAGGGTCGTGTCGAGCTCGGCCAGGGCTGCGGAAACATCGGGATGCACGATTCAACAGGTTACCGGAGCGACGAACCGGTCCGACGTGCGCGATCGATACGCGCAGGGGGCGGCACGCTGCTCGACCCCGACCCGCGGCGGCTAGCGTTTCCGTCATGACCACCGACTACACCGCCGACCTGGACCTCGCCCTCCGACTCGCCGACGCGTCCGACTCCATCACCCGCGCCCGCTTCGGTGCGCTGGACCTGAAGGTGGACGACAAGCCGGACCTGAGCCCGGTCTCCGACGCCGACCTCGCCGTCGAGCGCACCATCCGCGAGGTGCTCGGCGAGCAGCGACCGGACGACGCGGTGCTCGGCGAGGAGTTCGGTGGCGACGCGGTCTTCCGTGGACGGCAGTGGGTCGTCGATCCGATCGACGGCACGAAGAACTTCGTGCGCGGTGTGCCGGTCTGGGCGAGCCTGATCTCGCTCCTCGAGGACGGTGTGCCCGTCGTCGGTGTGGTCAGCGCCCCGGCACTGAACCGTCGGTGGTGGGCGGCTGCGGGCGGCGGTGCCTGGGTGTCGCACGACGGCGCCGAGCCCCGGCGCATCTCGGTGTCGCAGGTGACCGATCTCGCATCGGCGTCGCTGAGCTTCTCGAGCCTGAGCGGCTGGCAGGATCGCGGCATCCGTGATCGTTTCGTCGCCCTGACCGACGACGTGTGGCGGGTGCGCGCGTACGGCGACTTCTTCTCCTACTGCCTGCTCGCCGAGGGCACCCTCGAGATCGCGCTCGAACCCGAGGTGTCGCTGTGGGATCTGGCCGCCCTCGACGTCTTGGTGCGCGAGGCCGGTGGCCGGTTCACGAACCTCGAGGGCACGGACGGTCCGCACGGCGGCAGCGCGGTCGCGACCAACGGCACGCTGCACGACGAGGTGCTCGGTCGACTGAAGTGAGAGGTCGGCCCCACGCGCGGAGCGTCGCGCGTGGGGCCGGGTTCGTCAGCGGACGGGGAGATGTACGGCGGTCTCGAGGTCGGCTTCGCTCGTGACGCTCGGGTCGCTCGGATAGACGTTGAAGTGGTGGGTGGCCACGTCGTCCTCGATCCGGGCCGCGGACAGGCCGTGTTCGGTCAGGAATTCGGCGATCGCCTCGTGGGCCCGCGGGATCGATTCGGCGTACGGCCCGGTCACGGTGGCGACGACCGCCCGGCGTGAGGGGAACTCGTGGACCGTCAGCGGCTCGCGGGCCGTGGTTCCCGGCGCCACCGGCAGGAACACCGATTCGTCGACGTCCGACTCACGGAACTCGCCGTCGTGTTCGATGCATCCGCCGGGTCCGGTCGGGACGATGCCCTGCTCCTGCAGGGCGGGCATGAAGCGTTGCCACAGTTCACCTTCGGCCGAGTAGTCGGCGACGGTGCCGCGGAGGCAGACGTATGTCTGCTGAGGAATCTCGGTCAGTTCGATTCGGGTCATGATCGTGTCCTCCGGTATCTCGTCGAGCATGCGGTCCAGGGCCCTCAGTCGCGTGCGGCCGAGTTCGAGTTCCTCCTCCAGCACACGGCGCTGCAGTCGCAGGGCCTGCGTGTAGGCGGGGGTTCCGCCCGTCGCCAGTAGTGCCCCGATGGCAGACACGCCGAAGCCGACGTCGCGCAGGCGCCGGATGCGCGCGGCATCGGCGGTCTGCTCGGGGAGGTATCGGCGGTAGCCGCTGACCTCGTCGACCACGGCGGGGATCAGCACTCCGTGCGAGTCGTAGTGCCGCAGCATCCGCACGCTGATCCGGGTCAGGGACGAGAACTCTCCGATGGACATCAACCTGATGGTGTCGGTCATGGCGCCGAGTCTGCGACCTCACACGGTGTGAGAGTCAACCCGCGGAACTTACCGCGCAGTAGACACCGACCTTACTCGTAAGTAAGATCGGAGCCGTCCGCTGCCGCATCGAGAGACTTCTGGTGATCATGAGCAAGCAAGACAGCGTGGCCCGCCACACGCCTCGCGACACGTCCGCCGTCGGCCTCAATCCGATCAAACGCGACGTCATGGGCGCTGCCATGCGCGTGCTCACCCGGATCACGGGCTCCGAACTGGCCGACCGGTACAAGTTCCGCGAGACGATCGACCGGATCACGTACCAGTCCACGAAGACGGGCTTCAAGACCCTCGGCGCCGCCACGCGCACCTTCAAGAAGATGTCGGGCGGCGCGAGCGGCCCGCAGCGTCTCGCCACCGCGAAGAACGCCGACTTCTTCGACCTCACCCCCACCGACGATCAGCAGATGATCACGGAGACGGTGCGTGAGTTCGCCGCCGAAATCCTGCGGCCCGCCGCGCACGACGCCGACGAGGCTGCCGCGGCCCCGGCCGATCTGCTCGCGCGCGCAGCCGAACTCGGCATCACCATGGTCAACGTGCCCGAGGCGTTCGACGGCGCCGCCGACGAGCGCGGCGTGGTCACCAACGTGCTGGTCGCCGAGGCCCTCGCGCACGGCGACATGGGTCTGGCCCTGCCGATCCTCGCGCCGAGCGGTGTGGCCGTGACGTTGACGCAGTGGGGCACCGAGGACCAGCAGAAGACCTACCTGCCGGCCTTTGCCGGCGACGACGTTCCCCAGGCGTCCGTCGTCATCGCCGAGCCGCGCGCCCTGTTCGATCCCTTCGCGCTGCAGACCAAGGCGGTGCGCTCCCCCAGCGGCTATCGGCTCAACGGCGTGAAGTCGTTCGTCCCGGCCGCGGGCAGCGCCGAACTGTTCGTCGTGGCAGCCGAACTCGACGGCAAGCCGTCCCTCTTCCTCGTCGAGGCGAAGAGCAAGGGCGTCGTCATCGAAGCCGATCCGGGCATGGGCCTGCGCGCCGCCGGACTGGGTCGCCTACTGCTCGAGGACGTCGCGGTGCCGGAATCGGCACGTCTCGGCGACGACGACGCCGACATCCGCGCCGAGCAGTACGCCGACGCCGTGCGTCTGTCGCGCCTGGGATGGGCCGCTCTGGCGACGGGCACCGGACAGGCCGTGCTCGACTACGTGGTCCCCTACGTCAACGAGCGCGAAGCGTTCGGTGAGCCTGTCAGCCACAGGCAGGCGGTGGCGTTCATGGTGGCGAACATCAAGATCGAGCTCGACGGTCTGCGTCTGGTCACCCTGCGCGGTGCGTCGCGGGCCGAGCAGGGACTGTCGTTCGCTCGCGAGGCGGCCCTGGCCCGCAAGCTCGCCACCGACAAGGGCATGCAGTTCGGCCTCGACGGCGTCCAGCTGCTCGGCGGCCACGGCTACACCAAGGAACACCCCGTCGAACGTTGGTACCGCGACCTGCGAGCAATCGGAGTCGCCGAGGGCGTCGTCCTCGTCTGATCGGCCCGACCCGAACAAGGAACCTGTGATGATCAATCTCGAACTTCCCCGGAAGCTCAAGGCTTCCGCGAACCAGGCCCATCAGGTCGCCGCGCAGATCTTCCGGCCGATCTCCCGCAAGTACGACCTCGCCGAGCACGAGTACCCCGTCGAACTCGACACCATGGCCGCGATGGTCGAGGGACTCAACGACTCCGGTCAGGGCGCAGCGGGTGCCACGCTCGGCCGCGACAGCAAGGCCAAGCAGGACGGTCCCGCCGGAAATGCCAACGGCGGCAACATGGCCGGGCTCCTCAACGTCATCGAGACGTGCTGGGGCGACGTCGGCCTGACGCTGTCGATCCCCTATCAGGGCCTCGGCAATTCCGCGATCGCCGCAGTCGCCACCGACGAGCAGCTCGAGCGTTTCGGCAAGGTGTGGGCCTCCATGGCGATCACCGAGCCCGGTTTCGGGTCCGACTCGGCGGCCGTCACGACCACGGCCGTGCTCGACGGCGACGAGTGGGTCCTCAACGGCGAGAAGATCTTCGTCACCGCCGGAGAGCGCTCCACCCACATCGTCGTGTGGGCGAGCGTCGACAGGTCGAAGGGCCGCGCCGCGATCAAGTCGTTCGTCGTGCCGCGCGAGGCTCCCGGCCTCTCGGTCGCGCGTCTCGAGAAGAAGCTCGGCATCAAGGCGTCCGACACTGCCGTGCTGGTGCTCGACAACTGCCGCATCCCGAAGGACAACATCCTCGGATCCCCGGAGGTGAACACCGAGAAGGGGTTCGCCGGGGTCATGCAGACCTTCGACAACACGCGTCCGATCGTGGCCGGTATGGCCGTGGGTCTCGGCCGCGCGGTGCTCGAGGAACTGCGGTCGATCCTGAAGGACGCCGGCGTCGAGGTCTCCTACGACATTCCCGCGAACAACCAGCACGCCGCGGCCGCCGAGTTCCTGGCACTCGAGGCCGATTGGGAGGCCGCCTACCTGCTCGCGCTGCGCGCGACGTGGATGGCCGACAACAAGAAGCCCAACTCCCTCGAGGCGTCGGTGTCCAAGGCGAAGGCCGGCCGCACCGGTACCGCGATCTCGCTCAAGGCCGTCGAACTCGCCGGCACCTACGGTTACTCGCAGCGGCCGCTGCTCGAGAAGTGGGCACGCGATTCCAAGATCCTCGACATCTTCGAGGGCACCCAGCAGATCCAGCAGCTCATCGTCGCTCGACGGGTGCTCGGAAAGTCGTCCTCCGAACTGAAATAACGCCCGGGTCATGGGGTCCGTCGCCGGTCCCGGAAGGATGATCGGGGCCGGCGACGGTACCGGGCGTTTCGGGGGATCCCCCGGGGGACGGGCCCTCGCCGTAGGTGCGGCGAGGGCCCTGCCCATACGAGGAAGTTCGCCTGGAATGTGAGATACGTCACCGCTATTGTGTGTCCTGACGCCGACACACAGCTAGGGGGACGGATGCTCGGTCAGGACATTCTCGGCAGGATCACAGGCGGGCGGATCACGCTCGACGACACGATCGGCCAGGTCAAGGACATCGTCGGATCACTCGCAGTACTCCATCGCGCAGGCCTGCTGCACTTCCCGCGCGTGGACCGCAGCATCGGGACGATCATGGCGGCCGACAAGTACGGCCCCTTCGCCGGTTCCGTGCACGCACAGGCCGAACGTGGCCTCGACGCCGTCGCACTGATCGACGAAGCCGGTGATGTCACCTACAAGGAACTCGAGGCCCGGTCCAACGCCCTCGTGCGTGCGTGGCAGCGCGCCGGGGTCGAACCGGGATCGGTCATGGGCATCATGGCCCGCAACCACCGCGGACTCGTACTGACGATGCTCGCCACCGCCAAGCTCGGCGTGCGGCTCGTGATGATGAACACCGGTTTCGCGCCGCGGCAACTCGTCGATGTCGCCGCACGCGAACAGGTCTCGACGTTCGTCTTCGACAGCGAGTTCGCCGAGGTCGCCGCCGCACTGCCCGACGATGTGCGCCGGTACGTCTCCTGGGTGGACGACGAGGTCCCCGGCATCCCGACACTCGAGCAGTCGATCGAAGGGCTGGACGGCTCGTCCCTGCCCGCCCCGGAGGTCTTCGGCGGCTTCGTACTGCTCACCAGCGGCACCACCGGCACCCCGAAGGGAGCACCGCGCGGCCGCACGTCACCGTTCGCGTCGGCCCAGTTCCTCGATCGGGTTCCGCTGCGCCCCGGTCAGACGATGCTCATGGCCGCCCCCGCCTTCCACGGCACCGGCGTCTCTCAGTTCGCGCTCGCCCTCGCGCTCGGCCAGACCGTGGTGATGATGCGGCGCTTCTCCCCCGTCGACACCCTGGGCCTCATCGAGCAGCACGGCGCGAACGTGCTGGTCGTGGTCCCGACCATGCTGCAGCGGATCCTCGACCTCGGACCGGAGAAGATCGCCGAGTACGACACCTCGAGCCTGAAGATCGTCTTCTCCGCGGGTTCGTCGCTCTCGCCCGACGTATGCCGCCGGACGACGGAGGCCTTCGGGCACGTGCTCTACAACCTGTACGGGTCCACCGAATGCGCCGTCGCGACGGTCGCGACTCCCGACGACATCCGGCAGGCACCCGGCACGGCGGGGCGCCCACCGGTGACCTGCCGCGTGGTCCTGTTCGACGACGACGGCAACCGCATCACCGAACCACACGTCCCCGGGCGCATCTTCGTCTCCAGCGGCCTGTCCTTCGCCGGTTACACCGACGGTCGCGACAAGGAACGCATCGACGGACTGCTGTCGATCGGCGATATCGGGCACCGGGACGAGAACGGACTGCTGTTCGTCGACGGCCGCGACGACGACATGATCGTCTCCGGCGGCGAGAACGTCTATCCGCTCGAGGTGGAGAACCTGCTCGCCGAACGGGAGGACGTACTCGACGCCGCCGTGGTGGGCGTTCCGGATTCCGAGTTCGGGCAGCGGCTGCGAGCGTTCGTGGTCCCCTCCCCCGAGTCGGCCCGCGACGCCGAGGACATCAAGGCGTTCGTGAAGTCCACCCTCGCCCGGTACAAGGTTCCGCGTGAGGTGGTGTTCCTCGACGAGTTGCCCCGCAACGCGACGGGGAAACTGCTGCGCCGGGTGCTGGTGGACCTGGATGTGCCGGAGGATCCGGAGAGCGAGTACACCACCGCCGGGGCTTGAACCCCGAACGAACGAAGGCCGGTCGTCCGAGACGACCGGCCTTCGTGGTGGTAGCGGGGACAGGATTTGAACCTGCGACCTCTGGGTTATGAGCCCAGCGAGCTACCGAGCTGCTCCACCCCGCGTTGCATGAACGAACCTACACGAGCGCGGAAACGGAATGCAAATCGCCTCGTCGGAGGCGAATCCGCGCGTTCGCACCCCCTATCGAAGACCCCGAGGTGGCTCGGTTCACATTTCCTCCATGACTATCGTCACATAACGAAGGTGTAACGATCATGCATCTCTTCCCGTTATCTTTGCTCTGAGCAGCGAAAACGCTACGGATGCATCCCACAACGTGGACATCTTTGCTTCACGAGGCGGGGATGACGGACTGCGACACGCTTTGTACTGTCGGTCCCGGCTCGAAACAGCCGAGCCACCACCGGCCCGTCGCCGCCAGTTCTGCCCCGCGGGATCCGGTGCCTACGAAGACCCGAGGGGCAGGGACGCGATCGACGCGGTCCCCGATCCGGACGGAGACATTCTCCGTCGCCCGAGATCGACGAGGGCCGTCGCGCTTCCGCGAGCGCGGGAAGGACTCCACAGCATGACCATCTTCAGCACGCGTGCATTCCGCACTGCCGTCGTCACCGGTGCACTCGCCACGGTTCCGTTCGCGCTCGCCACCGGCACCGCGTCCGCTGCCTCGCACAACTGGGACGGCGTCGCCCAGTGCGAGAGCGGTGGCAACTGGGCCATCAACACCGGCAACGGCTACTACGGCGGTCTGCAATTCTCGCAGAGCACCTGGGAGGCCCACGGCGGCAGCGGCACCGCCGACCAGGCCTCGAAGGCGGAGCAGATCCGCGTCGCCGAGAACGTCCTGCAGACCCAGGGCCCGGGTGCGTGGCCGGTCTGCGGTCAGTACCTGACCACCGAATCCGCTCCGGCCCCGGCGGCGCCCGAGGCTCCCGCGCCTGCGCCCGAGGCTCCCGCGCCTGCCGCCCCCGAGCTGCCGGCCGAGCTCACCCAGGCCGTCGACACCGCGAACCAGCTCGCCGAGCAGTACGGCTTCGGCGCCGAGTTCTCGCAGATCGTCGACATCACGCTGGCCGGTCGCTGACGCCGACCGCCTCGACGAATGCAACGAAGGCCCGCGGTGCGAACCGCGGGCCTTCGTCGTATCCGATTCCGTCGTATCCGATTCCGTTCCCGGATCAGCCGCCGGTGGACTCGTAGGCGTCGACCGCCTGCTGCACCCGTCGCAGCGCTCGCCCGTAGGCTTCGAAATCACCGCTGGTCTGAGCGTTGGACAGCTCCGCGAGCGCCGAGTCGAGCTCGGCGACCGCGGCATCGCGGTTCGCCGGAGCGGTCGGAGCCGGCGCAGCCGGCTGCTGTTGCTGCTGATCGCCGGGCCGGTTCTCGCCGGTCGCGCCCTCGCCGAGCACCTCGCCCCGGGTCTCGTCGTCGACCACGGCAGTCGGCCGCGCCTCACCACCGGGAGCGGTGGCCGCGTCGCCGACACCGGATCCGAAGACCTGATCGAGTGCCCCGGCAAGGGTGGGCGCGTAACCGATCCGGACACCACCGCTGGCACCCGGCTCCCGGTAGCTGACGAGCACACGCGACAACTGCGGGAAGGTCGACGTGCTGCCCGCCGTCGCGTTGCGTTCGGTGTACATCGGCTGGACGTACAGGATGCCGCCGTCCGCGATGGGCAGGGTGAGCAGGTTGCCGTACTGGATCCGGTTGGACCGTTCGAGCAGTGTCCGTTCGGAGGCCACCCGGGTGTCGGAGATCATCGCGTTCTGCGTCTGCTCCGGACCGAAGGTCTGCGTATCCGTCGGTAGCTGCAGGATCGTGAACTTCCCGTAGTCCTTCGGGTCGGACTCGACCGAGATGTACGCCGACAGGAACTGGCGGTTGTAGCCCACCATCGCCGAGGTCAGGCGGAACCGCGGATCCGCCGTCTCGCGATCGCCCATCAGCAGGTAGTAGGGCGGCTGGTTTGCGCTGGTGTCGACCGTCGGATCGGCCGGCACCGACCAGAACGCGTTGTTCGTGAAGAACTCGCGCGGGTCGTCGACGTGGTACTTCGCGAGCATCTCGCGCTGCACCTTGAACAGGTCCTCCGGGTACCGGAAGTGCGCGCGCAGCTCGTCGGAGATCTGATCCTGCGGGGTCACCGCGTCGGGGAAGACACCCATCCACGCCTTCAGGACGGGATCCTGCTCGTCGACCTGGTAGAGCGTGACGGTGCCGTCGTACGCGTCGACCGTGGCCTTGACCGAGTTGCGGATGTAGGAGACCTCCTTGCGGGGAAGCAACCGGCCGGTGTTCTGGTCGATGCTGTCCTCGACGAGTCCCTCGAGGGACGCACGCTGCGCGTAGGGGTAGTAGTCGAGCGTGGTGTACGCGTCGACGACCCACTTGATCCGGCCGTCGATCGCCGCCGGGTAGGCGTCGCCGTCGGCGGTCAGCCACGGCGCGACCTTGGTCACGCGCTCACGCGGGTCGCGGTTGAACAGGATCTTCGAATCGCTGCCGATGGCGCTCGAGAACAGGATGTTCCGCTCGCCGTACTTCGCGGCGAAAGCCAGACGGTTGAACCAGTTGCCGATGTCGACGCCGCCCGAACCGGTGTAGGTGTACTTCTCGGTGTCGGTGTCGTACTCCCTCGGCCCGGACGAGTCGGCGCTGTTGCCGACGATCGCGTAGTCCGGATCGGCCTCGCCGATGACCTCGCCGTAGTAGATGCGGGGTTGTTCGACGGGGATGACCTGATTTTCCGCGGCGAGCGACGCGAGGTCGCTGACGAAGTAGACGGGATAGCCGCTGTTGCTGTTCGCGGCCTCCTCCGCCGACGCACTCGCGGCGGCGTTCACGCGGTTGGCGGGCGCCGCGACGAGACCGTTGCCGTGCGTGTACACGGTGTGGCGGTTGATCCAGTCGGTCTGGTTGCCGGTCAGGCTCGTGGGCGAGAGCTCACGCGCCGCGACGATGTAGTCCTCCATACGGCCGTCGATCTCGTACCGGTCGATGTCGAGCGACTCGGGGTAACCGTAGAAGTTCTTCAGCTGGGTCTGCTGCGTGAACGTGCGGGGAAGCACGTTCGGGTCGAGCAGGCGGGCGTTCGCGATCGTGGTGATGTCGGCCGGGATGTTCTCGGGCGAGGTGGTACCCACGCCCGGGTAGTCCTCGTAGGTCACCTTGTCGTCGGTGATGCCGTACGCCTCGCGGGTCGCGGCGATGTTGCGCTCGATGTACTCGCTCTCCTTGTCGGCAGCGTTCGGGCGGACCGAGAACTGCTCGACCATGAGCGGGTACACCGCCCCGACGAGGATCGACGAGAGCACGAGCAGCGCCGTCGCGAGCGCGGGAATCCGCAGGTCGCGCAGGAAGATCGCGGCGAAGAACGCAATCGCGCAGATGACGGCGATCGCGAGGAGTATCAGCTTGGCGGGCAGGACCGCGTTGATGTCGGTGAAGCCACCGCCCGTGAAGGTCGGTTCCTTGCGGCTGCTCCAGAGCAGTTCGTAACGGTCGAGCCAGTAGGCGACCGCCTTGAACGCGACGAACAGACCGGCGAGGACGGCGAGCTGCACGCGCGAGGCCGTCGACATGCTTCCGCCGCGACCGGCGAGACGGATTCCTCCGAAGATGTAGTGGGTGACGAGGTTCGCGATGAACCCGAGCACGATCGCGACGAAGAACCAGTTGAGCACGAAACGGTAGAACGGCAGGTCGAAGGCGTAGAAGCCGACGTCGATACCGAACTGCGGATCGGTGGTGCCGAAGTCGCCGCCGTTGAAGAACATCTGCACGGTGACCCAGCCGGCCTGGGCGACCAGGCCGGAGAGCACACCGAGCACGACGGGGATGCCGATCCCGAACGCGCGCATGCGGGTCATCACGGTGGTGCGGTAGCGCGCCACCGGGTCGTTGGGGCCGGTGGTCGGCACGAAGACCGGGCGCGATCGGTAGGCGAGCAGCATCGCCAGCCAGACGACACCGCCGACGAACAACCCGACCACCAGGAACAGTGCGATCCGGGTCAGGAGAACTTTGACGTAAACGTCCCGGAAGTCGACCTCGCCGAACCAGAGCCAGTTGGTGTATGTGTCCACCAACCGTGGTCCCAGCAGAAGCAGCACAGCCGCCACCACTGCCAGGATCAGCAGAACTCTGCTCCGCTTCGACAATGTAGGTACTCCGGTCGGGGGCCTCATGCCCACGTGCCACGCTCCCAACTCGTCCGGCGGCGCGAACGCACCGCATCTGTACACCTCGCGCTCGACGAACGTGTGCGAACACGCCTCGTTCTCACGGAGTGACCGTTTCGCCCCACTCTACGGAATCCTCGTACAGGGGGTCGCACGACGCAGGTCCGGCAGCGCACACCCACGTACGGGTGCCAGGATAGGCCGGTGAGCCAACGTCTTCCCGTACCTTCCGAACAAGCACTCGCGCGCACCGTCCACGAGATCATCGATTTCGCGGATGCGGAGGGCTGGGACCGCCCTCCCGTGATGTTCGCGCTCGTCCCGACCGTCCTTCTCGCAGCCGCCGAACCCGCCCTCGCCGACCAGCTCGACGAAGGACACGAGTACACCCCGATCGCGCAGGAATCGTTCCCCGACGACGTCGAGGGTGGCAGTCCCGCACTCGAGGAGTTCCTGGCCACCACCACCTGGCCCGGCTCGGTCGCCGGGTGCGCGCTCGTCCAGGAGGTGGTCGTACTGCCGCCGAGCGCCGAGAACGAGCTCGACGACGCCTTCGCACCGCTGCTCGCCGACGCCCACGCGGCCGACGAGGCGGCACGGCTCGCCGCGCACAGTCACCCGGAACGCCGCGCCGCCCGCCTCGTCTCCGCGGTCCTGCGCGACGGGCCGTCGCTCTCGCTCCTGCAGTTGCGTCCCCTCGACGACGACGATCCGTTCGCGGGTGCCGAACTGCGGACCTACGACAACCTCGCCCCGCACATCGTGGCGGCGCTGTACGCGACCCTCGAGGTGAGCGACGACGATTACTGAGATGTCGACTACCGGGGAGGTCGACTACCGGGGACTGTCGGTCCTCTCCGGGCGGCTCATGGGATCAGCTGCAGGCCGGCGCCTCGCGTCCGCCCGTGATGGCTTCGAGCGCGTCGATCGCACTGTCGAGTGTGTCGACCTTCACGAGCTGCACCCCCTCGGGCGCGCCGCTCGACGCCTCCGCGCAGTTCTCGGCCGGAACCAGGAAGACGGTCGCGCCGTCCTCCGAGGCCGCGGTGAGCTTGTGGGTGATCCCGCCGATCGGCCCGACGATCCCGTCCGAGTCGATCGTGCCGGTACCGGCGACGGTGAGGCCGCCGTTGAGCAGACCCGGACTGAGCTTGTCCACGACAGCCAGACTGAACATCAGGCCCGCGGAAGGTCCGCCGATGTCGGCCAGGTTGAACGTGACCTCGAAGGGCACCTCGGGAACCTCTTCGGTCGCGATACCCAGGAAACCCTTGTCCGGGTCGCCGGGCCGGGGACCGACCGGGACGTCGAACGTCTCCTCGGCCTCGCCGCGCACGACCGTGATGTCCACCGACTCGCCGGGCGCGACCTCGCCGACCGCGCGCTGTACCTGGCCGGCCGTGCGCATCGTTTCGCCGCCGACGGCGACGATCCGGTCGCCCGCTTCGAGCACCCCGGAGGCCGGGGCGTCCTGGCCCACCTCGGCGATCCGCAGGGTCACCGGCAGATCGAGGTAGTGCAGGGCCGCGAGTTCGGCGGACCGTTCCGACTGGGCGAACTGCGCTTGGTCGACGGCCTGCACCTCGTCCTTGCTGCGGTCGGGCGGATAGACCTGTTCGCGCGGGGCGACGCCGTACCGTCCGCTGAGCCAGGCGGTGACGGTCTGCGCGAGAGTCAGATTGTCGGTCACCCCGACGGTCGTCATGTACAGACTGCCCTCGGTCTCGTCCGCTTCGATCCCGTCGAGCGCGACGACCGGTGTGCCCTCGATCTCGCCGAGCGTGTCGAAGACGGGGCCGGGACCGAGCGCCACGTACGGCGCCCGGACGTTGAACGCCACGATCACGATGACGAGGACCGGGAGTACGAGCGCGAGCGGCAGGACGTAGCGACGATTCACCCGGCCAGGGTAGCGGTCGGCCGACACCGGCCCTCGGCGTGACCACGCCGTGCCCCTGGCGTAGCACGCGGTGTTCGCCGTCAGCGTGACCACGAGACCGGTCCCGCCTCCGCAGGCCTTGTACCGTTGGATGCATGAGCGACACGCCCTTCGGATTCTCGAATCCCGACGACGACCCCGACCGCAAGAAGGACGAGGGATCCGGTAGCGGAGGCTCCGGTGGCGGTATCCCCTTCGGATTCGGGCTCCCCGGCAGCGGTGGGGGCGACAACCCGTTCGGTGGTCAGGGCTTCGATCCCGCGCAGTTCGGTCAGATGCTCAGCCAGTTCGGGCAGATGCTCGCCGGTATGGGCAGTGCCATGGGTTCCGGTGGCGGCTCGGGTCCGGTCAACTACGACATCGCGACGAAACTCGCACGCCAGCAGATCGGGTCCGTGACACCCGTCTCCCCCCGCACCGCCGACGCCGTGGCCGACGCCGCGCGGCTCGCCGAACTGTGGCTCGACGCGGCCACCACGCTGCCCGCGGGGGCGTCGAAGGCCGTCGCATGGACACCCGTCGATTGGCTCGACAACACCCTCGAGACGTGGAAGCGTCTGTGCGACCCGATCGCCGAGCAGGTCAACGGCATGATGCTCGGCGGTCTGCCCGAAGAGGCCCGCGCGATGGCCGGACCCATGATGGGCATGTTCTCCCAGATGGGCGGCGTCGCCTTCGGCTCCCAGCTCGGCCAGGCACTCGGCCAGCTGTCGAAGGAAGTGCTCACCTCCACCGACATCGGACTCCCGCTCGGCCCGGAGGGTACGGCTGCTCTGCTGCCGGCCGCGGTCGAGAGCTTCGGTGAGGGACTCGAGCAGCCCGCCCAGGAAGTGCTCGTCTTCCTCGCCGCACGCGAAGCTGCCCACCAGCGCCTCTACAGCCACGTGCCGTGGTTGCGTCAGCGGATGCTGGCGACCGTCGAGGAGTACGCGCGCGGGATCCGCATGGACATGTCGTCGATCGAGGACCTCGCGCAGGGTCTCGACCCCTCGGCGCTCAGCGACCCGTCCAAGCTCGAGGAGATCCTCAAGCAAGGCGCGTTCGAACCGCAGACCACCCCGGAACAGAAGGCCGCACTCGAACGGCTCGAGACGATGCTCGCGCTCGTCGAAGGATGGGTCGAGACGGTCGTCGCCGACGCGCTCGGCGAGCGACTGCCGGGTGCATCGGCGCTGACCGAGACGTTGCGTCGTCGCCGCGCCACAGGCGGACCCGCCGAGCAGACCTTCGCCACGCTCGTCGGTCTCGAACTCCGGCCGCGGAAGGTTCGCGAGGCCGCCGCGTTGTGGCGCCGTCTGACCACCGATGCCGGCACCGAAGCTCGCGACCACGTGTGGGAACACCCCGACCTGCTGCCGGACTCGTCGGATCTCGACAACCCGGCGGCATTCGTCGACCGCGTGATCGGTGGCGGCACCGGGGCCTTCGAGGATCCGATCGCCCAGTTGCAGGCGACGATGGAACGCGAGCAGGCCGAACGAGATCGCGCGGCCGAGGATCGACCCGACGAGGATCGTCCCGGAGACGACCCCACCCCGTAGATCGGCTTCGCCGGTGGCGACCGGACACGCCCGCCCTGTGGACAACTACTTCTCGTGAGCGGTCCGAAGGTGCGGGCGCTGTCAGGCTGTCCCCATGATCACCGCACCGCGCGAGACCACGACCCCTGCACCGCCGGAGCGGGCGGTTCTCCGGGTCGATCCGGAACTGGCCGTGCTCGAACGGTCCGACGGCTCGATCCAGCTCGGCTGGGGTCCCGACACTGCGACGGTCGTCGTTCCACCCGAGGGTATGGACAGCTTCGACCTCGGCATTCTCGTCCGGCTGCTCGACGGGCGCCTCACGCTCGACGAGGTGCTGGACGCTGCCGCGCTGCGCGGTCTCCCGCCCGGACCGGTCCGGCAGGTCCTCGACGAACTTGCCGCGACGGGCACCGTCCACCGGATCCCGGCGCCCGCGACCGGTTCCACGCGTCCGCGTCGGGTGCGGGTGCACGGCTCGGGTCCGCTCGCCGCGGCGATCGTCGAGGATCTTCCGGTGTGGGACGTGCGGTGGGTGCGGTCGACGTCCGGTGACGAACCGCAGGGACCCGCCGACTGTGTCGTACTCGCCGACCGTCAGGTACCCGATCCCCACCTCGTGAGGACCCTCGTCCGCGCCCGTGTCCCCCATCTCGCGGTGCGGATCCGGGACGGACGCGGCGTCGTGGGCCCGTTCGTGCTGCCCGGGCGGAGCAGTTGTCTGCGCTGCGCCGATCTCGTACGGACCGACCTCGATCCGTCCTGGCCGCGGTTGGCGAGCCAACTGTACGGACGGCAGGGTCACGCCGGCCGCGCCGTGACCTCGGCGACCGCCGCGATGGCCGTCGGGCAGGTCGAGGCGTTCCTCTCCGGCGACCCCTCCGTCACTCCGGCAGTCGACCGCACACTCGAACTCGACCTGCGAACCCACCGCATCGTCACGCGGCGATGGGTCCGTCATCCCCACTGCGACTGCTCGGCCATCGCTCCGGCCGGTCAGGCATGATGGGGGGCGTGCCAGACATCCCTCGCAGAAGCTCGTCCCGCACTGCCAAGCTCGCGAGCATCCCCTTGGGAATCGCCGGGCGCGCCGCCGTCGGTTTCGGTCGTCGGCTCGCCGGCGGCGATCGGGAGGAGATCGACGCCGAGATGACAGCGAAGGCCGCTGAGCAATTGTTCAGCGTGCTCGGTGAGCTCAAGGGCGGTGCCATGAAGTTCGGGCAGGCCCTGAGCGTGATGGAGGCCGCCGTCCCGGAGGAGTTCGCCGAACCGTACCGGGAGGCGTTGACCAAGCTTCAGGCCGAGGCCCCTCCCCTGCCCGCCCGGGCCGTGCATCGCGTGCTCGACCAGCAGCTCGGCACCAAGTGGCGCGAGCGTTTCGAATCGTTCGACGACGTGCCCGTCGCCTCCGCGAGCATCGGCCAGGTACACCGGGCCGTGTGGTCGGACGGGCGCGAGGTCGCGGTGAAGGTCCAGTATCCGGGGGCCGACGAGGCTCTGCGCGCCGACATGCGCACGTTGTCCCGGTTCGCCGGATTGTTCGCCACGATGATGCCGGGTGCCGATGTGCGCGCGCTGCTCGACGAGTTGTCCGCACGCACCGAGGAAGAACTCGACTACCGGATCGAAGCCGACAACCAGCGGGCCTTCGCGAAGGCCTTCGCCGGCGACGAGAAGTTCGTCGTCCCGCGCGTCGTCGCCAGTGCACCGAAGGTCGTTGTGACCGAATGGCTTTCGGCCACACCACTGTCGGTGATCATCGCGGGTGGTACGCGCGAGCAGCGCAACCGCGCCGGCGCGCTGCTCGCGGAGTTCCATTTCTGTTCGCCCGCCCGCGCCGGCCTGCTCCACAGCGACCCGCATCCGGGCAACTTCATGCTTCTCGACGACGGCCGCCTCGGGGTCATCGACTTCGGCGCGACCGCGGCGATGCCCGACGGGTTCCCTCCGGTGCTCGGTCGAATGGTCCGGCTCGCCCTCGACGAACGTTTCGACGAGCTCACCCGACTCCTCTACGACAACAAGTTCGTTCTGCCCGGCCGTACGGTCACCGACGAGGAGATCGCCGACTACCTGCGGCCGTTCACCGATCCGATCCACACCGAGTCGTTCCACTTCACCCGCGCGTGGCTGCAGCGAGTGGCGGGAACAGCCACGGACTTCTCGAGTTCCACCTTCAGGACGGCCCGGACGCTGAACCTGCCGCCCGAGTACGTGAGCGTGTTCCGGGTGCTGCTGGGATCGGTCGGCATCTGCGCTCAGCTCGACGCCGAGGCGCCGTACATGCGCATCCTGAGCGAATGGCTACCCGGCTTCGCCGTGGAGTGACGAAGCCGGGCAACCAGATTCACGCACAAACCAGTTCCTTGCGGGAGTCGGGCACCGGATGTTTCCGTGGCCGGCCCCGCGGCCGCTTGCGTGCGACGACGACACCGCGGTCGATGATCTCCCCGCCCCACACGCCCCATGGTTCCTCCCGCTCGAGAGCGGCATCGAGGCACTGGGCCCGAACCGGGCAGCCCGCGCACAGCGTCTTGGCGTACTCGAGTTCCGCCGGGGTCTCGGCGAACCACAGGTCGGGATCGTTGTCGCGGCACGGGAGATCGGTACCGCTGTGATACGGCAGATCCGTACCGCCGTGACACGGCAGGAGGGTGTCGGTACGACGCATCTCGTCTCCTTCCGTTCGGTTCGACAGGCTCGGCAGGTTGTCGCTCGGCACGTGAGCTCCTTCGTCGGTTCGTGAAAATACGATGCGAACCCGGCCCGAAAACGAGAAAGGCCACGGTCCGCTGGGCGGGGTCCGTGGCCTGGAGGAAACGAAAGGTCTACGGGGAGATACTTCCCGATCGACTTCCGACCACGGACGAGACGGCAACGGCGTACACACGACGGCGTGCACGCGGCGCGGCTGCCACTGCGAGAGCCACAGATGTGGCAGTGCGGGTGACAGCGGCGGCCACAGCGACACGAGGGGCCGCTGCCGCTGCCGGAGCATCGAAGCCGAGCATCGGGGCCACCTCACTTTCGCGTCGCGCACGGGCCGTCTCCCGTGACATCGTCATCCAGCCTAGATTCGCGGGCACGATCGGCACAAGTGATTTTCTACCTGCGGTTTCGTGTCGCTCATCCGGTCTCGGGACTACAGTCGGACAGCATGTCCCTCGCGACCACGAGATTCCTGCCCGTGCTCGACTGCCCGGACCCGCGCGGGCTCGCCGACTTCTATCGCCGGTTGCTGGGATGGACGATCACCGACGACAGGGAGGATTGGGTCGAACTCACCCGGGACGACTCGACCGCCATCGCGTTCCAGCGCGACCCCGACTTCACACCGCGTCACTGGCCGGCCGACGGGGTGCATGCCCATCTCGACTTCCACGTACCCGACCTCGACGAGGCCGAACGTCTCGTCCTCGGTCTCGACGCACTGCGCGCCGACGACGGGTCGAGCACGAGCACGTTCCGGGTGTTCCGCGACCCGGCCGGACACTATTTCTGCCTGTGCGCCGGCTGATTTCGGACGACGACAGGGATCAGAGATCGAGGGTGTCGACCGTGCGCTCGCCCCGCACGAGTGCGAGCACGTCGGCGCCGTACTGTTCGAGTTTCTTCGCGCCGATCCCCGGGATGGCGACCAGCGCGCGGTCGTCGCGCGGTTGCTGCTCGGCGATCGCGACGAGAGTGTTGTCGCTGAAGACGACGTAGGCCGGCACCTTCATCTCCTTCGACCGTTCCCGACGCCATTCCTTGAGCGCGACGAGCAGGTTCTCGTCGAGGTCGGACGGGCAGGCTTCACAGCGGCCGAGCATGGTCGAGGTGGTGCCCATCAGCGGCTTGCCGCAGACGCGGCACTGTGGGCGCTTCTTCCTCGGGGACGCCGGTTCGGCGATCTTCGACGCGGGTGAGCTGTCGGGGATGAGCCCGTGCAGGAAACGCGAACGCCGGCGCGACCGGCGTCCGCCTGCAGTGCGGGACAACGCCCACGACAGCTGCAGGTGCACGCGGGCGCGGGTGACGCCGACGTAGAGAAGCCGACGCTCCTCCTCGATACCGGCCTCGTCCGGAGGGGTGTCCTTGTCGCCCGTGACGTGGGTGATGGGCAGGGTGCCGTCGGTGAGTCCGACGAGGAAGACGGCGTCCCATTCGAGGCCCTTCGCCGCGTGCAACGACGCGAGCGTGACGCCCTGGACCGTCGGCGGCTGCCGCGCCTCGGCACGGGCCGCGAGATCGCGCAGCAGGCCCTGGAGGTCGAGTTCCGGTTCGTGCTCGAGCAGTTCCTCGGTGAGCTGCACGAGCGCGACGAGCGACGCCCATCGTTCGCGTGCCTGGGTGCCCGCCGGCTCGGTGTCGGTCAGGCCGAGCGGCACCAAGGTGGCCCGCACGAGGCTGAGCAGCCCGGCACCGCGGCCGGCGTCCTCCGGGAGATCGTCGCGCGCACCCGCCTGGCGCAGGGCGTTGACGGCCTGCCGGACCTCCGCGCGGTTGAAGAAACCCTCACCACCGCGCACCTGGTACGGGATACCGGCCTGGGTGAAGGCCTGCTCGTAGGCCTCGGACTGGGCGTTGATGCGGTAGAGCACCGCGATCTCGGCAGCGGGCACGCCCTTGCCCATCAGCTTGGCGACGGCCTTCGCCACTGCCTGCGCCTCGGCCGGCTCGTCGTCGAACTCGGCGAAGGTCGGCTCCGGACCGGGCGGACGCTGACCGACGAGCTCGAGGCGTGTTCCGGCGATGCGACCCCGTGCGGCACCGATCACGCGGTTGGCGAGGTCGACCACCTCCGGGGTGGATCGGTAGTCGCGTTCGAGGCGCACAACGGTGGCGTCGGGGAACCGGCGGGAGAAGTCGAGCAGGTGCTTCGGGGTGGCGCCGGTGAACGAGTAGATGGTCTGGTTGGCGTCGCCGACCACCGTGAGATCGTCGCGGTCGCCGAGCCACGCGTCGAGGACACGCTGCTGCAGTGGCGTGACGTCCTGGTATTCGTCGACGACGAAGCAGCGGTAGCGGTCGCGGAACTCCTCCGCCACCGTGAGGTTGTTCTCGAGGGCGGCGGCGGTGTGCAGGAGCAGGTCGTCGAAATCGAGGTACATTCCGTCGCCCGACCGGTTCTTGAGCTGCTCGTAGGTGTCGTACACGCGGGCGACCCGCTCGGGATCGGCGGGCGGGGCGCGGTGGGCGCGGGCGGCCGCGGCGGGATAGTCCTCGGGTGCGACGAGTGTGCCCTTGGACCATTCGATTTCCGACAGCAGGTCGCGCACGGTGTCGGTGTCGGTCGGGAAACCGCAGCGGTGCGCCGCCTGTGAGACGGCCGCGAACTTGCGGTCGAGCAACTGCCACGGCGTGTCGCCGACGACCTGCGGCCAGAAATACCGCAGCTGCCGCAGGGCGGCCGCGTGGAAGGTGCGTGCCTGCACCTGGGTGCCGTCGCCGCCGATACCGAGGGCCCGCAGACGTGAGCGCATCTCCCCTGCCGCACGGGCGGTGAAAGTGACGGCGAGGACCTGGCTCGCCGAGACGTGCCCGGCGGAGACGAGGTGCGCGATGCGTCGGGTGATGGTGCGGGTCTTGCCGGTG
Organism: Rhodococcus sp. As11; assembly: GCF_048957735.1. Taxonomy (NCBI): domain Bacteria; kingdom Bacillati; phylum Actinomycetota; class Actinomycetes; order Mycobacteriales; family Nocardiaceae; genus Rhodococcus; species Rhodococcus sp. As11. The sequence goes on along the minus strand of NZ_JARDJE010000005.1, from coordinate 290,663 downwards.
CCGGCACCGGCGAGCACACAGACCGGTCCTCGTGGGGCGAGTACTGCTGCCGCCTGCTCGGGATCGAGACCCTCCACCACATCCGCACACATGGCCTCCATCATGACAGTGGCCGCCGACAGTGCAGGCCACCGGTGACGCCGAGTGCGTGGTGCGGATCACACCTGACCCCGGTCGCGGAACATGCCCGGTCGCTGTGGTGTTCTCGAAGACATGACGACCACCGATGCACCCGCTCTCACCGTCTACTCCACCACCTGGTGCGGTTACTGCAGGCGGCTGAAGACCCAGCTCGACCAGAACGGCATCGCGTACACCGAGGTCGACATCGAATCGGATCCGGCCGCCGCGGAGTTCGTCGGCAGCGTCAACAACGGCAACCACGTGGTGCCCACCGTCAAGTTCGCCGACGGCAGCACCGCCACCAACCCGTCGCTCGCCGAGGTCCAGCGCGCTCTGGGGCTGTAGGTTCTCGTCGCTCGTCCACGGAGCCGGTCGCGTTCACCGCGGCCGGCTCCTCTCATCGCCGAACCCCGGTCATTCCTTGGCCCAGCCCTCGAGCATCCCGCGCGCGATCGAGATCGAGCCGGGCAACAGCAGCGGGGCGTCGTCGGCCGAGGCCCAGTCGCCCGTCGCCAGTGCCGCGCGGACCTCCTCGCGCGTGAACCACCGCGCTTCGCCGATCTCGCCGTCGCGGAAGTCCAGGGCCTGCTCGGGATCGGCGATCGCCGCGAATCCCAGCATGAGCGACCGGGGGAACGGCCAGGGCTGACTGCCGAGATACCGCACGTCGCGCACCTCGACGCCGACCTCTTCCCGGATCTCCCGGACCACACATGATTCGAGGGACTCGCCGGCTTCGACGAAACCGGCGAGGACGGAGAAACGCCGTTCGGGCCACACCGGCTGCCGGGCGAGCAGGACACGGTCGTGCCCGTCGTGCACGAGGCAGATGATCGCCGGATCCGTGCGGGGGAACTCCTGGTGCCCGGTGTCGGTGCTGATCCGCGACCAGCCGGACATCGTCGGGCGGGTGGGCGAGCCGTCGACCGCGCTGTAGCCGGCGTTGTCGTGCCAGTTCAGCAAGGCGACCGCGCTGACCAGCAGGTCGGCATCGGCATCGTCGAGGTGCTCGCCGACACGCCGCAGGTCGGCCACCGTACCCGTCTGGGCGAGGACCCGGGTGGCCCAGACGTGGCGTCCGTCGCGGATGCCGAGGAAGATCGCGCCGGCGACCGGTTCGGGGCCGAGTTCGGACGCCTCGCCGAACACGAGCGCGCCGTCGGACACACGGACCTGGTTCCGCCGGTCGACCCGCAGGAGCTTCGCGTCGGCCCATCCGGTGCGCAGGGCATCCTCGTCCGACCGCAGTTCCTCCGCCCGGTCGACGACGGTACGGGAGAGCAGCGGGGTACCCGACAGAGCGAAACCGGTCACACCAGCACCCTAGCCACGCATGGCGCCCGGCGGTGAACCCACCAGCCGGATGTAGAGCAGTTTGTCGCTCGCTTCGAGCGCGTCGACCTCGGGCGAACCGATCCGCCACATCCGCCCGTCGCGGACGACGGCGAGGACGATGTCCTTCAGATGCCGGGGGGATCCCCCGACCTCGCCGGGCTCGACGTCGCGTTCGGTGATGGCGAATCCCGCTTCCGGTGTGAGCAGGTCCTCGATCATCTCGACGACGTTCGGCGTGGTCGTGGCGATACCGAGCAGGCGACCCGCCGTCTCCGACGAGATGACCACCGAGTCGGCACCCGACTGACGCAGCAGGTGGGTGTTCTCCGACTCGCGGATGGCGGCGACGATCTTCGCGCGCGGGGCGATCTCGCGGGCGCTGAGGGTCACGAGCACCGCGGTGTCGTCGCGGTTCGCGGCGACGATCACCGCCGACGCGTGCTGCACGCCGGCGAGTCGGAGCACATCGGACTTCGTCGCCGAACCCTGAACCGTCACGAGGCCCTGCCCGGCGGCGGACTCGAGAACCACCGGATCGGTGTCGACCACGACGATCTCGGACGGGGGGACCCCGTCGCCGAGCATGGCGTCGACCGCGGTACGGCCCTTGGTGCCGTAACCGATGACGACGGTGTGATTACGCACGCGGCGCCTCCAACGCTGGATCTTGAATGCTTGACGGGAACTCTCGGTCAGTGCCGACAGAGTGGTACCGACCAGCACGATGAGGAAGAACACCCGGAGCGGCGTGATCAGCAGGATGTTGATCAGGCGCGCTTCGGGGGTGAAGGGGGTGACATCGCCGTAGCCGGTGGTCGAGAGCGAGACCGTGGCGTAGTAGACGCAGTCCAGCAGGGACAGTTCGTTGTCCTGGGAGTCGATGTACCCGTCCCGGTCGAGATAGACGACGACGACCGCGAGGAACAACGCCGCGAACGCGTAACCGATGCGACGGGCGATCGCGAGTCCGGGACTGGTTTGCTCCTGGGGTACGCGCAGCACACCGACGAGCGCGAAGTCGGGGCGCTCGGTGAGTTGATCGGAGCGGCTGAACCGCGCACGCAACCTCCCGGGCATCGCGGTGTCCCACCTTCCTGCTGTCGGCCTCCACTGGTGGCCACCCTCGGTCGTCGCGGTACCGAACGGACTGCGCCCGATACCGGATCGCAGCGTACCGCCGCGCGCTAGTGTGGCACGCATGTCCACGAACGCGGCGCAGCGCTCTGCGATCCGGCTGTCAGGTCTTCTTCTCGGCGTCGGCATCCTGCACTTCGTGCGACCGGAACTCTTCGACGGCATCGTGCCGCGCGCCCTCCCGGGTGATGCCCGCACCTACACCTACGCCTCCGGGGTGGCGGAGATCGCCGTCGCCGGCGCGCTCGCCGCCCCCCGCACCCGTCGCCTCGGTGGTTCCCTGGCCGCGGCGTTGTTCCTCGCGGTCTTCCCCGCCAACCTGCAGATGGCCGCGACGTGGTTGCGCAGCCCGAAGCTCTCCCCTGCCGCCAAGGCCCTGTCCCTCGCCCGGCTGCCGCTGCAGATCCCCCTCGTCACCGAAGCGCTGAAGGTCCGCCGCACCTCGGTTCGCTGAGCGATCGACCGTTCGCGGTGATTGAGGCCACAGTGAGCGGGTATGCGTCGGTATGGACACCGGACGTGGTCTGAAGGTGGTCGTCGTCGGCGCGACCGGCAATCTGGGAACCGGCATCGTCGAGGCGCTCGGCAGGGAACCCGCCGTCGCGGAGATCGTGGGCGTCCCACGACGGCCGACGGAGTGGACCGCCCCCAAGGCGACCTTCACGGTCGCCGACACCTCCACCGACGACTTCCGTCCGATCGTGCGGGGCGCCGACGCGGTGATCCATCTGGCGTGGCTCTTCCAGCCCACCCACCGCCCGGAGGTGACCTGGAAGAACAACGTGCTCGGCGCGATCTCGGTGTTCGAGGCGGCGGCCGCCGAGAAGGTTCCCGCCCTGATCTACTCGTCGTCGGTGGCCGCCTATTCGCCGGGACGGTCGACGGATCGTGTCACCGAGGACTGGCCCACGCACGGGTGGCCGGGCGCCGCTTATCCGCGCGAGAAGTCGTATCTGGAGCGCTGTCTCGACACCCTCGAGTCCCGGGCGCCGGAGATGCGCATCGTGCGGATGCGGCCCTACTTCATCTTCAAGCGCGAATCGGCGACCTCGCAGCGGCGACTGTTCGTCGGTCCCCTGCTGCCGGGGAATCTGCTGCGTAGCGGACTGCTGCCCGCGATGCCGCTGGTCGAGGATCTGCGGGCCCAGGTGTTGCACACGAGCGATGTGGCCGATGCCTTCGTCCGTGCGACGGTCCGGCCGGTCCGCGGCGCGTTCAACCTTGCGACGGAACCGCCGGTGGACGGCGCATTCCTGGCGGAGATGTTCTCCGCCAGGAAGATTGCGGTGCCGCGTGCGGCCCTCCGCGCGGCGGTGCGGGCGGCGTGGCACGCCCACCTCGTTCCCGCCTCCCCCGGTCTGCTCGACACCGTGCTGCAACTTCCGCTGCTCGACAGCACCCGCGCCCGCACCGAATTGGGCTGGGAACCGCGGTATTCGCCGCCCGAGATCCTCGAGGAGTTCCTGTCGGGTCTGCGGGAGGGAGCCGGGATGCCCACGGCTCCACTGGCCCCCGACACCGCCGGGCGCCGGGCGCACGAAGTGGCCACCGGGGTGGGGCAGCACCCCTGAGCCCGAACGGGTTCGGGCAGTGCCCCCGAGGCTCGTCACCGCGACGACAACAGGATCTTCACAAGTTCGGCCGGTCGCGCCAGTGCCGGCAGGTGACCGCTGTCGACGAGTTCGGGTTCTACACCGACGCGTTCGCGCGACAGGCGCGTCACGAGCGACAGCGGCAGAAGTCTGTCGTGCCGCCCGGCGACCACACGCACGGGCACGCCCGGCCACCGATCGGCGTTCCAGGCCGGCTCGAAGGCCGCATCGGCAGGCGCTGATGCCTCGTGGGTGAACGCGTCGGCGACGACGTCGTCGGGCACATCGTGGAAGAACAACTCGCGCAGATCCATCGGGGCATCGGGATCGCGACCCGCAGCGACGTCCTGTTCACGCCTCGCTTTCTCGTGCCCGACGTTCCCCCACCAGCTGCCCGGCGACTCGCCGGGCGCCGGGATCATCGGCGCGACGAGGACGAGTTCGTCGACGATGCACCGCTCGGCGACGAGCACCGCCGTGAAGGCCGACATCGACTGGGCCACCACCACCAGCGGGGGCGGCACGTTCCGAATCGCCCCGACGACGACATCGGCGTAGTCGTACTGGCCCGCCGACCCGTCCGCATAGGGCAGGTCGACCGCGATCGTGCGGTGCCCGTGACGTTCGAGCAACGGGATCACCCGATGCCAGTACCACGGGTCGGATCCGGCTCCGGGGAGCAGCACGAAGGTCGCCACAGTTCTTTCCTAGTCCTCCGCCTCGGAATCCGCGGTGGATTCGCGCCGCAGGTTCCCCGCCTCGAGAACGAGCCGTTCGAGCATCGCCGCGCCGGGCAACTCGTCGGGTGCAACGGTGCGTCCGGTGCGGACGTAGTGGAAAGCCGCTCGGACCTTGTGCAGCGGCAGTTCGGCCGGTCGGCCGGTGAGCCGTTCGGTGCGTGCCGCCATCAGCTGCGCCCAGGCGAGGCGGTAGGCGGCGAGCTGAACTCCCACCGTGGCGAGCTTGTCCCCTTCCGGTTCGGCACCGGTCTTCCAGTCGATGACCGTCCAGCCTCCGTCCGAATCCTCGAAGACCGCGTCGATGCGTCCGCGGATGACGGTGCCGGCCAGAGCGGTTTCGAACGGCACCTCCACCTCGACGGGGTTGCGCGACGCCCACTTCGACCGCAGGAACGCTTCCTGGAGCCGGTCGAAGTGCGAATCGTCGCCGTCCTCGTCGTCGGCGCCGGGAAGCTCGTCGAGGTCGAGCAGGCGCGTCGCGCCGAACCTGCGCTCGAGCCACGCGTGGAAGGCCGTGCCGCGACGCGCGAGCGGATTGGGCCGGAACGGCAACGGACGGCGCAACCGGGCCGCGAGGGCATCGGGGTCGGTGGCGAGGTCGACGAGCTGACTGACGGACAGCTGCGCGGGCAGCACCACTTCGGCGCTCTGCTCGGCGCGCTGTTCGCGTTCGGCCAGCAACGCGTCGACGTCGGTGGCCCACTCGTCGGGATCGTCGTCGTACCCGGTCGGGAGGTCGGTCCGGTCGAACTCGGCGAGGACGAGCGCTGCGCCGCGTTCGACGTCGCCGCGCCGGGCGCCGAGCGGGTCGCGCGGCCACAGCGCGCTGCGCGGTGACGCCGTGAGGGGGTTCTCCTGCTCGGGTTCGGGTTCCGGCGCCCAATGATCGATCGAACCGAGCTCGGGTCGCGCCGTGACGATCCCGTGCAGTTCCTCGAGGAAGGGCGAGGGTCCCTTCGGTTCGGAGCCGGTGTCGGCCCAGTGATGGCCGGAGACGAACAGGGCTCGTTCGGTGCGGGTGAGGGCGACGTAGAACAGACGGCGGTCCTCGTCGAGCTTGCGCCGTTTGAGGGCGTCCTTGTGGGCGTCGACGGCCCGCTCGAGCATCTTGCGATCGGCGACGTCGCCGAGATCGAGCACGGGCACACCGTCGGTGCTCCCCGGATCGTCGTCGGGCAGCACCCGATCGCCACGCAGATGCGGGGGCAGTTCGCTCGTGGATCCGAGCCAGGTCGTGGCGGCCGTGGACGACGGGAAGACTCCCGCCGCGACGTGCGGGACCGCGACGACCTCCCATTCGAGGCCTTTCGCCGAGTGGACGGTGAGGACCTGCACGCGATCGGGATCGACCTCCACCTCACCGGGCGCGAGACCCTGCTCGATCTCCTCCGCGGCGGCCAGGTAGGTCAGCAGACCGGGAAGGGTCGCGTTGGTGCGCCCCGCATAGGACGCGACCACCCCTGCGAACGCGTCGAGATGTTCGCGGCCGGCGACGCCGCGCCGGCTGCCCACGCGGGCCTCGGTCTCGATGCCGATACCGAGCACGCGCTCGACCTCGGCCACCAGTTCGGTGAGGGGCTGACCGAGCCGCTCCCGCAGAGAGGTCAGCTCGCGGCCCAGCGCGACGATGCGCGCGTATCCGAACTTCGAGTAACGGTGGCTGTCGCCGGGATCGGAGATCGCGTCGGCGAGTCCGGCCTGGTCGGCATGTTCGCCGGGCAGTGCCGAATCGAGTGCGTCCTCGAGGGCGCCGGGGTCGGTCACCGCACCGGTGACACCCCAGCGGCCCGCGATGGCCAGTTCCTGAGCGCGCTCCCACAGTGCCTTCAGGTCGGCGGCCCCGAGTTGCCAGCGGGCACCGGTGAGCACCCGCACCGCCGCGCTTCCGGCGAGCGGATCCGCCGCCAGCCGCAACATCGCGAGCATATCGGCGACCTCCGGTGTGTGCAGTAGTCCGCCGATGCCGACGACCTCCACCGGCAGGTCGCGGGCGCGCAGCGCCTCGGCGATCGGCGCCGCGTCGGCGTTGCGGCGGACCAGGACTGCTGCCGTCGGCGGTGTCCGCCCGTCCTCGCGTGCAGCGGCGTACTCGGCGGCGATCCGGTCGGCCACCCAGTCGCGTTCGGTCGCGACATCGGGGTGCAGCGCGAGCCGGACGTCGCCGGCGGCCGCGTCGGGACGGGGACGCAACCGGCTGACCGGCACCCCCCGATCGCGCAGGGGTTCGGACGAGACGTTCGCCAGTTCGAGGGCCTGCGGCGGGTTGCGCCAGCTGGTGAGCAGTTCGCGGGTGGGCGCCGGCCCGTCGTCGGACGCCGGGAAGTCGCTCGCGAAGCGCGGCAGGTTGGCGGCCGACGCCCCGCGCCAGCCGTAGATGGACTGCATGGGATCGCCCACCGCGGTCACCGCGAGGCCCGGATCGGCGCCGCCGCCGAACAACGCGGCGAGCAGGACGCGCTGGGCGTGCCCGGTGTCCTGGTACTCGTCGAGCAGCACGGCCCGGAACCGGCTCCGTTCGCCGGCGCCCACCTCGGGATGGTCGCGGGCGACCCGCGCGGCGAGCGACATCTGGCTGCCGAAGTCGAGGGCGCCTTCGCGACGCAGGGTCTCGGACAGCCGTTCGACGAGCGGAAGCAACTGCAGACGCGCGTGCTGGGTGTCGAGGTAGCCGAGCAGGGTCTTCGACGGCGCTCCCCGCTGCCCCGGGCCGGGCGGGAGGGTGTGCACGAGCTGTTCGAGTTCGACGTGGGCGGCGCGCAGCCGATCCGGTTCGACGAGGTGTTCGGCGAGCTGACCGGACAGGGCGAGCACGGCCTCGGTCACCGACGCGGGATTGCGGTCGGTGTCGAGCTCGCCGTCCCACGAGCTGACCACGCGGTGCGCAACCTGCCACAGCTCGGTCTCGGACAGCAGGGTCGCCGACGGTTCGATGGGCAGCAGCAGACCGTGCTCGGTGAGCAGGCGACCGGCGTACGCGTGATACGTGCTCACCTCGGGTTCGCTGCCGAGGATCCGGGCACGCAAACCACCGCTCGGGTCGAGGTCGCGGAGCAGCGCCGACCCGGCGAGCTTGGCGAGTCGCGCCCGGATGCGGGCTGTGAGCTGCTGCGCGGCCTTGCGGGTGAAGGTCAGGCCCAGCACCTGCTCGGGTTCGACGATCCCGTTCGCGACGAGCCACACCACGCGGGCCGCCATCGTCTCGGTCTTGCCGGCACCGGCGCCCGCCACGACCAGCATCGGCCCGGGCGGCGCCTCGATGACCGCCGCCTGCTCCGTCGTGGGGGGCAGCTGTCCCAGTGCATCCGCGAGGCGCGTCGCACTCACCCGTGGTGCATTCATTCTCCGGTCACCTGCCTGCCTTCGTCGTGTGCCGGGCAGCTCGACAGCACCGGGCAGTGCCGGCACCCGTCGTTGACCCTCGCGACGAAGCGCGGACCGCGGGTCGCGGCCGCGGCGTCGTGGATGATCTCCCGCCACTGCGCCAGACCGTCCTCGTCGAGGGGCGGCTGCACACGCTGCGTCGCGCCCTCCTTGTTGTGCGGCTTCGCCACGAAGACCAGACGCGCGCCGCCGGGCGTCGCGGCCGGTTCGCCCTCGATCGCGCCGGCCGCCGCGGCCACCTGGTAGGCGGCGAGCTGGGCGTGGTCGCGCGCGGCGTCCTTGGACACCGGATTCTTCGCGGTCTTGACGTCGATGACGACGGGGCGGCCCTCGGCATCGCGTTCGAGCCGGTCGATGCGGCCGCGGAGCCGCACCCGGGGCTTGTCGTCGGAGTCGGGTTCGAGGATGCCGTCGACCTTGACCTCGACGCCGATCTCCGTGAGTTCTCCGCGCGTGCCCTGCAACCAGGTCGAGAAGGTGTCGAGCATGCGGCGGGTGCGTTCGAGTTCGCGTCGCGCATACCAGTCGGCACCCAGATCGACCGAATCCCAGGCCTTCTCGAGCGCCTGATCGATGCGATCGGGCGGGATGCGCCCGGCGAGCGCCTGGACGAGGGTGTGCACGAGGGTGCCGGTGACGGCGTGGCTGTTCTCGCCGTCGGAGCCGCCGTGCCGCTCGAACATCCACCGCAACGCGCAGGTCGTGAGCTGTTCGACCGTGGACGGGGACAACCGCACCGCGTCGTCGTCGGGATCCCACAGCGGGTCGGCCGTGCTGGGATCGGCGGTGCCGTACCACTCGTCGGGGTGGGCGCCGCGTACCCCGGCGCGTGCGAGCCGCGCGAGTTGCTGGGCGGCCCGCTGCTGCCGTTCGGGTTCGGTGTCGGCGATCTCGGGATCGCACACCACGCTGCGCAGTTCGGCGACGAGGGCGGGCAGGGCCAGCACCCGGGTGCGGACCTCGTCGGGCACCGGGTCGGTGAGGAGATCGTCGGATGCGTCGGTGTCGCCACCGCGCAGTTCGTCGACGAAACGGGAGCGGACGAGTTCGCTGTCGCCGCTCACGGAGTCGACGGCGGTGACGAGGAGGTGGGTGCGGGCGCGGCTGCACGCGACGAGGAACAGCCGGCGTTCCTCGGCGAGCAGCGGCGCGGTGCGGGACAGCCGCGTGCCGGTGCCGTCGCCACCGTCGGCACCGGAGAGGGCGTCGATCAGGGCTTCGATGCCGAGCAGGGTGCCGCGGGCCCGCAGGCTCGGCCACAGGCCTTCCTGGACGCCGGCGACCACGACGACGTCCCATTCGCGACCGGCGGCGGAGTGCGCGCTGACGACCGTGACCGCTTCGGATTCGGCGGCCACGCGGGTACGGGCCGTAGCGGGGATCTCCTGCTCCGTGAGGTAGTCGACGAATCCCGCGATGTGCGCGCGGGGCAGACGGTCGACGTAGTCGGCGGCGGCGTCGAACAGCGCCACCACCCCGTCGAGATCGCGGTCGGCCTGCGCACCGATCGGCCCGCCCCAGGCCGACGCGGCGGCCCACCGCCGTTCGAGTCCGGTGGCCTGCCATGCCTCCCACAGCACGTCCTCGAGACCGCCCCCGCGCAGCGTCGCCGAACGGGCCTTGCGCAGCACTCCGAGCACCTTCTTCAGCGGTGCCGCCTCGACCTCGGTGAGCCCGCGCACGAGATGTGCGTTCTCGGCGGTGTCGTCGCCCTCGGTGAGCAGGATGCGCAGCAGTTCGGCGGAATCGCGGTCCGCGCCCGACGCGAGCTCGACCCGTCGCAGACCACGCCGCAGTCTCCGCAGCGCGACCGGTTCGGCGCCGCCGATGGGCCCGGACAGCAGGGCCAGTGCTTCGTCGCCTCCGAAGCCACTGCCGGACACCGCGCGCAACACGAGCAACAGCCCCGCGACGCTGTGCTGGCGGGCCAGCGGCAGTTCGGATGCGGCGGTCGTCATCGGGACACCCGCCGCGAGCAGCGCGCGGCGCAAGGGTGCCAGCACCCGGGGCACGGACCGGACGACGATCGCCATCCGCGACCACGGCACGCCGTCGACCAGGTGGGATCGACGCAGGGTGTCGGCGACCAGCGCGGCCTCCTTGGCCTGCGACGAGCACACCGCCACCCGCACCAGGCCGGGATCGCCCTGCGGGTCGCGATGCTCGGCCACGCCGCGGTGGGGCGGCAGACCCGGCAGCCGGCGCGCGATCCCGGCGGCAGCGGACGCCACCTCCGGAGCGGCGCGATGGTGGACGCCCAACACGATCCGGCGCGATCCGTCGGCCTCGCCGAGGCTCTCGAGGAAGGAGGTGTCGGCGCCGCGGAAGCCGAAGACGGCCTGGTCGGGATCGCCCGCGACGGTGCTCGTGCGAGTACCGGTACCGATCACGCGCACGAGATCGGCGGCCTGCGGATCGAGATGCTGGGCGTCGTCGACGAGCAGATGACGGATCCGGCGGCGTTCGGAGGCGAGCAGATCGGGATCGGTGGCGAACGCCGCGAGCGCCGCACCGACGAGTTCGGCCGCGTCGAGGGCGGGAGCGGTGGCTTCGGGAGCCTCGAGCCCGACGGCGCCGCGCAGCAGCATCACCTGCTCGTACCGCTCCGCGAAACGCCCGGCCGCGACCCACTCCGGCCGACCGCGGCGCTCTCCGAGCGCGATCAGATCCTCCGGACCGAGACCGCGCTCGTTCGCGCGCAGCATGAGATCGCGCAGTTCGACGGCGAAGCCCGTCATGCCGAGCGCCGGACGCAACCGTTCGGGCCACATCCCGGCGCCGTCGTCGATGTCGCCGCGCAGCAGTTCGCGCAGGACGGCGTCCTGTTCGGCACCGGTGATCAGACGCGGTGGCGGGTTGCCGTGCGCCGACGCCTGCAGTCGCAGCACCGCGAAGGCGTACGAGTGGACGGTACGGACGAGGGGCTCGCGCGTGGCCCGGGGCACGGCACCGTCGCCGAGGGCGATCAGACCGGCCGTGATCGCCTCGCGCACGGCGGTGGCCGCCCGCCGCGAATGGGTGAGGATCAGCACCGACTCCGGATCGGCACCGTTCGCGATGCGATGGACCGCGAGATCGACGAGCAGGGACGTCTTGCCGGTGCCGGGCCCGCCGAGGATCTGCCAGGGCCGCCAGCGGAGGGCGGGAGGAGCATCGTCGAACACCACGCGCACGTCGTCGGGCCATTCGCGTGCCGCCGGCGCTTCGCCGGACCGGCGCACCAGACGCGCGGCCGGACGGCGGACACGATCGGGGAGATGGGGTTCGGACATGCGCGAGACGGTGGCAGGCAGGTCGGTGACCTGCGCCCGGGTCGGGTGCAGGTCGGGGATGCCGGTGTCGACGTCGAGCATGACCCCATCCCACCAGATCGGTACGACAGGTCCGGTGCGCGATGCGTGGCGCCACGACGACTGCGATAGTGGTCGGCGTGAGTGCCACCGAGCTTCTGCACACCCATCTGTTCGGGCCCGACGACGGACCGGAGGTCCTCGCGCTGCACGGCCTCACCGGTCACGGCCGGCGCTGGCGGAACCTCGCGGAGCGGCACCTGCTCCACCTGCGGTTCGTCGCCCCCGACCTGCGCGGACACGGACGCTCCCCGTGGACTCCCCCCTGGTCGTTCGAAGCCCACGTCGCCGACCTGACGGCGGTGCTGGACGCGCACACCACCGGTCCCGTCACCGTGGTGGGGCATTCGTTCGGCGGCGCCCTCGCGCTGCACCTGGCCGCCGCGGTGCCCGACCGGGTGCGGGCGCTGGTGCTCCTCGACCCGGCGATCGGTCTCCCGGCCGGCCGGATGCTCGAGATCGCCGAGCTCACCCACCGTCATCCCGACTACACGGACGAGGCCGAAGCCCGTGCGGAGAAGGTCCACGGCGACTGGAGTGAGGTGGCACCCGCGCTGCTCGACGAGGAGATCGCCGAACATCTCGTGAAGCTGGACTCGGGGCGCGTCGGCTGGCGGGTGTGCGTACCGGCCCTGGTCGCCTCGTGGGGCGAGCTCGCCCGCGAACCCGTCCTGCCGCCGTCCGGCATCCCGACGATCCTCGTGCAGGCCGGGAAGGTCCGGCCCCCGTACACCACGGCGGACTTCCGTCGCGACCTCGCGGAGCGGCTCGACGACGACCTGACCGTGCTCGAATTCGACTGCGACCACATGATCGACCAGACGCGTCCCGCCGAGACCGCCGAACTCGTGGCCCGGATGGTGTAGCCGGTGGCCACCACGGACGAGCAGATCGAACGGGTCCGCGAACTCGTGGCCTCGGTGCCGGCGGGGCAGGTCGTGACCTACGGCGACATCGCCGCCGCGGCGGGCCTGTCGAGTGCGCGGACGGTGGGCTGGATCATGCGGACCGATTCCGCCGACCTGCCGTGGCATCGCGTGGTCCCGGCCTCCGGACGGCCGGCCGCGCACATCGCCCGACGGCAGCTCGCACGCCTCGAACTCGAAGGCGTCCCGATCTCCGGCGACAGGGTCGACCTGTCCCGGGCACGCCACCGGTTCCCGCACGGCTCACGCGAGCACGGCGACGAGCCACGCGCAGACGACGAGTAGATCCGGTCCCCTGGCCCACTGCCGGAGCAGATCGACCGGAATCTGCCCGACCGCCGTCTCGAGGATCAGGCCGTCGTACCCGATCGGCGGTCGCGTGCGCATACGGTAGGCGGCCGCGCACCCACCGACGAGCCCGACCGCGGCGCTCACCACCGACGCACTCCCGGCGAGGGCCGTGACGACGGCGGCGATCACGGCGGCCGCGCCCGGGACGACCGAAAGAGGAAGACGCAGTTGTGTGTCGCTCGCGCCCAGCAGAACGGCGACATCGGGGTCGCGGCACACGTCGCGCAGACCCGCACCGGAGGCCACAGCCACCACGAAGACGGTGACGAGGTGCACGACCGCGGCGGCAGGCGGCGATACGACCGACGCGAGGACCACGACGCCGAGCAGAGCGGCACACGTGAGGAGCACGGGTGCCGGCCGGCGGGCATGGCGGAGCAGATCGGCACGGACGAGCGCCGCGATCCGGCCGCGCGGCAGCATCCGGGAGCGACGGGCTCCGATGCGCAGCCACGCCCTGTGCTCGACCACGTCGACCAGCAGTGACGGATCCAGCGCGGTGAGCGAGGCCGACACACCCACCGCGGTGCCCGCTCCGGCCCTCCACTCGGGTGCGGCGATCCTGCCGCACGCGAACAGTGCCGAGATCGCCAGTGCCGCGACGACGGCCCAGACGACGGCGACGAGCACCGGCCCCGGTGGCGGTATCGGCACGCCGGTGGCGGCGACGATCACCACGCCCGGTAGGGCCGAGAAACACAGCCGGATCACGGTGCTCACGACGGCGGGCGGGAGCATCCGGCACTGCGCGAGCATCGGAAGGGCGACGGCGCCGACGCCGAGAGCGACGGTGAGCAGCGTGAACGCGAGCCGATCCGGCGGGGCGGCCACGAAGGTCGCGAGCCGTCCTGCCAGGGCACCCGCGACCGCACCGCCCATCAGGATCGCCGCCGCTCCGGGCCGCAGTGCCGCGCCGCGATCCATCGGTGTGGACAGCAGCCAGAACTCCGTCTCGCCACCGCACGTCACCGGACCGACAGCCCGGGCGGACGCCGTCCCCACCGCGGCCGCGGCCGCGACGACCGCCCATCCCCATGCCGAGGTGCACCCCACGTCACGCCCGATCGGAGCCGTGCAGGCGACCGGCGCCGACGGCAGGGAGAACAGCCACCACGCCGATCCCCCACCCACATACAGGCCGAGGAGGATCAGCACGACCGCAGCGGGACGATCCGCGAACGGGGCGTGTCGACGCTCGAAGCTGCGACGGAGCGCGCGGAGATCCCGCGCGCCGGGGACGACCGCGGTCAGTTCCATCGGTCCGCCTCCACCACCACATCGGCGACCGCGTCCACCAGCCCGGCATCGTGCGAGACCATCAGCACGGTGCCGCCGGCGCGCTTCTCGGCCGCGAGCGTGGACGCCAGCCACCGGCGCCCGTCGTCGTCGAGATGTTGTTCGGGTTCGTCGAGGACGAGCAGCCGCCGCGGTCGGACCAGCGCGGAGGCCAGGGCGAGCCGGCGGCGCTGGCCACCCGAGAAGGTCACCGGCAGTCGATCCGCCGACGAGGCGAGACCGACCTCCTCGAGAACCCGGGTGGCGGCGGCGAACGGGTCGGTCACGCCGTGACCGGTCGCGACGAGTTGCAGGTGTTCGTGTGCGGTGAGATGCGCGAACGTCGCGACGTCGCCGAGGACTGCGGCGACCCGCCGGCGCAACGTCGGGGAGCTCTCGTCGACGGGGACGCCGTCGATCTCGACGACACCCTCGTCGAGCCGGTCGGCGCCGACGATGCATCTGAGCAGAGTGGATTTGCCGCTGCCGTTCGCCCCGATCACGGCGCAACATCGGCCCGGCGCGAGGTCGATGTTCACCCCGGTGAAGACGGTCAGGTCACCGAACGAACGGTGGGCATTCCGGACGGACACGGCGGGTGTGCCGCATCGGATGGGATCGGACATGGAAGGTCTCCCGGTGTTCCTCGTCGGACGAAGTGTCGAACGCGAGGACGGAACCGGGTGAGCGTGGACGTGGCCGTCCGGGGGTGTCGGGGTGGGAGTGGCGACGGAAGCCGCCGCGCAGGCGTCGTTCCTCGGAGGTCGGCCCTCGGACACTGCGGCCGAAGGCGAACAACGGGTCGTCGGCGGCCGCGACGAACGCGAGCGTCGCAAGGAGCACCATCAGAAGTCCGGCGAGCAGTCCGGCGGTGTCGCCGGCGGACACGGCGGTGACCGGCACGACGGTGGCGACGAGCCAGGACAGGAGAACGACGCATACCGCGGCACCGTTCCGCCATCCGAAGAACATGACCGGCAGTCTATGCCGCGCGGTGCGTACGCAGGGACGGTCCTGTGAGGGCGGATGAGGCAGCATGAAGGCATGAGCACGCTCACGCACGTCGAAGCCGTGATCGTCGCGGGCGGTCGCGCGACCCGCATGGGAGGCGTCGACAAGCCCGCTCTGACGGTCGGTGGCCGGAGGATGCTGGACACCGCTCTCGCCGCGGTCGAGGGCTGTGCACGGGTGACGGTGATCGGCCCGCACCGCGACGATCTCGGCCCGCACGTGCTGCAGATCCAGGAGACACCGCCGGGCGCGGGTCCGGTGGCGGCGCTGGCAGCGGCGGATCCGGTCGCCGATCTCGTGGTCACCCTCGCCGCCGACCTTCCGTTCGTCACGCCGAAGACCGTCTCAGCCCTGCTGGAGGCCCTGAACGAGGACGCGAGGGCCGAGGCCGCCTTCGCGGTGGACGAGACCGGGCGGATACAGTTCCTGCTCGCCGCATGGCGGACACCGGCACTGGCCGCACGTCTGACCGCTCTCGGGGGAGACGTCGCGAACCGGCCCATGAAGGCGTTGGTTCCCGAGCGGTACGTCACCGTCGCGGTGCCCGAGGCCACCGACTGCGACACCCCGGACGACCTTCGGGCGGCGCGCGCCGGATCCGCGACCGTCCAGGTCGCCACCGACCCCGGTCATGCGCGCAGGATGCTACGGGAAGCGCTGGTGCCGTTGCCGTCTCGTATCGCCGCAGTCGAGGACGCGCGGGGCACCACGCTGGCGGCGCCGCTCGTCGCGGCAGAGGCACTACCTCGGGTGCGGACCTCGGCCATGGACGGCTACGCGGTGGCCGGCGAGGGACCGTGGTTGCTGCGCAACGAGATCCGTTATGCGGGCGACGGCGGATCGCTCACGCTCCACGACGGGGAGGCGGCCCGGATCGCGACGGGTGCCCACCTGCCGACCGGCGCGACCGCCGTCGTGCGCGACGAATTCGTCCGTGTCGAGAACGGTCTCGTCTCCCGCCTGTCCGATGCGCCGATCCGCGACGACGCGCGTCGCCGCGGTGAGGACTGGGAGCCGGGAACGATTCTCGCCCCTGCCGGCACCGCTGTGAGCCCCGCGGTGGTCTCCGCGGCCGTCAGCGGTGAGGTCACGGAAGTGGAGGTGCGCGGTCCCGTGCGGGTGCACATCGCGCTCACGGGTGACGAGATCCGCCGCACCGGCCCGCTCCGCGAGGGGCAGACGCGCGACTCGCTGGGGCCGGTGCTCCCCGATTTCGTCCGCTGGTGCGGTGCGGTGGTGGTCGGTGACGGGCATCTCCGCGACACCGCGGACGGATTCGACGCATTGTTCGCGGGCACCGATGCCGATGCGATCGTCATCGTGGGGGCGACGGGAGGGGGTGCCGCCGATCAGTTGCGGGGGGCGCTGGCGCGGGCCGGCGCGCAGGTGGTCGTCGAACGGGTCCGGTGCAAGCCCGGCGGGTCGCAGGTCGCGGCGACGCTGCCGGACGGCCGCGCCGTGCTGGGGTTGCCCGGAAATCCGGTGGCGGCGGTGTCGACCCTGCTGGTGATGCTGCCCGCGATCGCCGACGGCCGCACGCTCCGTACACCCGCCGCGGCCGTGACCGCGCCGCTGGCCAATGCCTCGGAGGTCGTCGGCGACATCACACGCCTGCTTCCTGCCCGCCAGGACGAACAGGGACGATGGTTGTGCGACAACACGATTCGCACAGCGCATCTGGCCGGTCTCATCGGGCGCACCGCGATCGCGGTGGTGCCGCCGGGAGCCGCGGACGGCGATCCCGTGGAGTTGTTACCGCTCCCCCACTGAGTCAGACGCGCGGCGAGCCGATCCCACAGGCGCGGCGCGGTGCCTCGTTCGGCGCGACCGCGCGCAGCACGTCGACCGCGGAGCGGTAGCGCCGGACGACGAGGTCGACGACGGGTTCGGCCACTCCGATCGGTGCGGCGACACCGTCTGCACCGACCTCGGACAGGCGACGATGGAACAGGCCGTCGGCGAGCAGACAGGACGCCACGAACACGCGGCGTGCGCCACGTGCGCGGACCTCGTCCACCACGGTCGCGACCCGCGGTTCGCCGGTGGCGATCCATCCGACCCGCACCGGGGTGCCCACGAGCGCGGAGACCATGCGAGCCGTGACATGGATATCGTGGCGGGCACGAGGATCCGACGAACCGGCTGCCGCGAGGACCACGTCGTCGCCCTCGGTCCAGCCGGCCTGCCGCAACCGCTCGACGAGAACGCGGGCGAGGGCCGGGTCGGGACCGAGTGCGGGGGTGATCGTCACCGCATCGTTCCCACCCGCCGCGACCTCGCGCGGAACGTCGGTGTGCACGTGGTAGCCGGAGGCGAGGAAGGCCGGAACGAGCACGGTCGGACGGTGGGTGTCGCGCAGGACCTCGGACGGCGACGGCCCGAGGACGTCGACGAAGGCGACGCGGGTGGAACCGACGCGGGAGGAGACGGCGTCGGCGAGCGCTGCGATCATGTCGACACCGCGCGGATTGCGGGTGCCGTGGGCGACGAGCAGCAGGGCGGGGTCGGCAGGTGTACCGGTCACGGGTGCATTCCTTCCGGGTCGACGGCGAGGCGGTAACCGCGCTTGACGACGGTCTGCACGATCGCCGGTGCTCCGAGCGCCGAGCGCACCCGCGCGATCGCAGTTTCGACGGCGTGGGTGTCGCCGCCCCCGCCGGGCAGCGCCGCGAGAAGTTCCTCCCGGGAGACGACGAGGCCGGCGCGCGCGACGAGCGTGCGCATCAGGGCCATCCCGGCAGGGGGAAGGCACCGGACGGTGCCGTCGACGATCACGCAGCGTCCCCGCGGGCTGAGCACGTGGCCACCGGCCTCGATGCGCACGGCCCGCCGGGGTAGTTCCTCGGCGATGTGCCGGGCGAGCGAACCCAGCCGGGAACGGGTGGGCATGCTCACGGGGACGTCGAGTTCGATGAGCGGTGCCGCGGTGACGGGACCGACGCACACGGCCGTGACGCCGGTGCGCAGCGACCGCAGCATCGGTTCGAGCCAACCGGTCTCCTTGGCCCGCATGAGCATCGACGCGACGGCCGGTGCGCTCGTGAAGCTCACGGCGTCGAGTCCGTGTTCGACGATCTGCTCGATCATCCGGTCGAGCGCCGTGAGATCCTCGGGGGGTGTCCACCGGTAGACCGGGACGGGGACGACGTCGGCACCCGCGGCGCGCAGTGCCTCGCACACATCGGTCCCGGGCTCCCATTCGGTGCGCTCACCGTGCAACTGCACGGCGATGCGGCGGCCGGTGACTCCCTCGTTCAGCAGGAGCTCGAGCACCTCGGCGGACGATTCCGAGGAGGGAGACCACTCCTCCCGGAGTTCGGCGGCCCGGATCGCGCCCGTGACCTTCGGGCCGCGGGCGAGGATCCGGCTCGTGCCGAGTGCCTGCGCGAGGCCGTCGGCGAGTCCCCATCCCTCCGCTGCGCCCATCCAGCCGCGGAATCCGATCGCCGTGGTGGCGATCGTGATGTCCGGGGGTTGCGCGACGATGCACCGTGTGACGCGTTCGAGTTCGTCGTCGTCGGACAGCGGGATGATGCGGATGGCGGGAGCGTGCACGACCTCGGCCCCGCGTCTGGTGAGGAGCGTGGCGAATTCCTCGGCGCGTCGAGCCGCCGTCACGCCGATGGTGAATCCCCGCAACGGTGGGGTGTCGTCGTTCACGAACCCTCTCCGGTCGCGCCCTCGTGCCGCTGGTCCAGCGGCACGAGGCTGTGGATCTGGACCACTCCCGCCCACACGCGCACCTCGTAGACGGGCAGCCGCATCGACGGATCGTCGAGGCAGCGGCCGTCGTCGAGGGAGAAGACCTGCTTGAGCAGCGGCGACGCCACGGTGGGCTCGCCGGCACGGTCGCCGACGATTCCGCGCGACATCACCGCGGCGCGGCCGAACGGATCGAAGTTGCCCACCGCGCGCAGCGTTCCGTCGTCGAGCAGGAACAGGGCAACCTGCTCACCGCCACGCAGCAACACCGCAACTCCACGGCCCGGAATGAGATGGCTGAGCGGACAGGCCGAGGTCCATTCCAGTCGCCCGTCGAACACGCTCTCGCGCGTCGATCCCCCTACGGTGTGCGTCTCGATGACGGTCATCGCTGTCCTCCCTTGACACTGCTGTCCTGAAGTGTGGGTGCCCGGTGTTTCGAGCGCATTACCCGCTCGTTCCCTCGGGGTAAGCGGTCGTCATGCCCCGGTTCCGGGTCCGATACCCGGCATACCCACGAGAACGGGGACCTTGCGCGGGCCGCTGTGGTCGAAGCGGACCGTGGGGTCGGGCTGCTCGGGCGCGTTGACGAACGACACGAACCGCGCCAGCTTCTCCGGGTCCTCGAGGACGCCGGCCCACTCGTCCTTGTAACCGCCGACGTGCTTGGCCATGGCGGCCTCGAGGTCGTCGGCGATCCCGAGGGCATCGTCGCACACGACCTCCTTCAGGTGCTCGAGCCCACCCTCGAGCGCCTCGAGCCAGGGGGCGGTGCGCTGGAGCCGGTCGGCGGTGCGGATGTAGAACATCAGGAACCGGTCGATGTAGCGGACGAGGGTCTCGTCGTCGAGACCACCGGCAAGAAGCTGCGCGTGCTTGGGCGACTGGCCGCCGTTGCCACACACGTACAGGTTCCAGCCGTTCTCCGTCGCGATGACACCGACGTCCTTGCCGCGCGCCTCGGCGCATTCACGGGCGCAGCCCGACACACCCATCTTCAGTTTGTGGGGCGATCGCAGTCCTCGGTAACGCAATTCGAGGGCGACGGCCATCCCGACCGAGTCCTGCACGCCGTATCGGCACCAGGTGGAGCCGACGCAGCTCTTGACGGTGCGCAGCGACTTGCCGTACGCCTGGCCGGATTCCATTCCGGCGTCGACGAGACGCTTCCAGATCTGCGGGAGCTGTTCGACTCGGGCACCGAACAGGTCGACGCGCTGACCGCCGGTCATCTTCACGTAGAGGCCGAAATCGCGCGCCACCTCACCGATGACGATGAGCTGCTCGGGCGTGCATTCGCCGCCGGGCATGCGCGGCACGACCGAGTAGGTGCCGTTCTTCTGGATGTTGGCGAGGAAGTGGTCGTTCGTGTCCTGCAGGCCGGCCTGCTTCGGGTGCAGGATGTGGTCGGAGTCGGTGGAGGCGAGGATCGAGGCGACCACCGGCTTGCAGATGTCGCAACCGTGCCCGGTGCCGTACTGCGCGATGAGTGCGGAGAAGGTACGGATGCCGGTGGCCTGGACGATCTGGAACAGCTCGGCGCGGGACTGTTCGAAGTGCTCGCACAGGGCCTTGGACATCTGTACACCCGACCGGGCGAGCAGCTGCTTGATGCTCGGGAGGCAGCCGCCGCAGGTGGTGCCGGCGCTCGTGCACGACTTGATCTGCGCGATGTCGCAGGCACCCTCGGAAATCGCGCCGCAGATCGCGCCCTTGGTGACACCGTTGCACGAGCACACCTCGGCGTCGTCGGGCAGCGCACCGGCACCCGGCTTCTCCCCCGCCGGGGAGATCAGAGTGGCCGGCTCACCCGGCAGTTCGCGGCCCACCAGCGGTCGCAGCGTGCCGTAAGCGGAGGCGTCGCCGACGAGGATGCCGCCGAGCAGGGTCTTTGCATCGTCGGAGACGACGAGTTTGGCGTAGGTGCCCTTCGCGGAGTCGGACAGTACGACCTCGAGGGCGCCGGGCGTCGTCGCGTGGGCGTCACCGAAGCTCGCGACGTCCACGCCGAGCAGCTTGAGCTTGGTGGACAGGTCTGCGCCCGGGAACTCGGCGGTGCCGCCGACGAGCCGGTCGGCGACGACCTCGGCGGTGCTGTAGCCCGGGGCGACGAGTCCGTAGCAGGTGCCTTCCACGGCTGCGCATTCGCCGATCGCGTAGACGTCCGCGTCCGCGGTGCTGCGGCAGGAGCGGTCGGTGAGCACACCGCCGCGACCACCGAGTTCGAGTCCGGCCTCCCGGGCGAGTTCGTCGCGGGGACGGACACCGGCGGAGAAGACGACGAGACCCGCTTCGATGACGCTTCCGTCGGACAGGCTCACCTGCAGCCCCTCCGGCCCCGATGCGATCTTCTCGGTGCCCACACCGAGGTGGGTGACGAGTCCGAGGTCGGTGACGAGACGGTCCAGGACACGGCCGCCGCCCTCGTCGACCTGGGCGGGCATCAGCCGGTTGTTGTACTCGATCACGTGCGGGGTCACGCCCAGCAGACGCAGCGCGTTGGCGGCCTCGAGCCCGAGCAGACCGCCGCCGATGACGACACCGGCGCGGCCGGTGGCCTCGGCGCGTCGGGCCGCGGCGCGGATGCCGTCGAGATCGTCGAGGGTGCGGTAGACGAAGCAGTCCGGCAGGTCGTGTCCGGGCACCGGCGGGACGAACGGATACGAGCCGGTCGCGAGGACGAGACTGTCGTAGCGCAGAACGTCACCGCCGGCGGTGGTGACGGTCCGGGCCGCGCGGTCGATGCCCACGGCGCGGGTGCCGACCCGCAGGTCGACGAGATCGTCTGCTGCATAATCGTTTCCGGACAGGGCGAGTTCCTTGCGGTCCCAGGACCCCACGTAGGACGACAGTCCCACGCGGTCGTAGGCGGCGTCGGTCTCCTCGCCGAGCACGGTCACCGACCAGTCGCCCTGCTCGTCGCGGACACGCAGGGCTTCGACGAAGCGGTGGGCGACCATTCCGTGTCCGACGACCACGACGTTCTTGCGGCTCATGATGTTCTCTTCCTTCGTGCCGGGGATCGGTCAGACTGCGACGCGCACCGGGGCGGGAGCCTCGGTGGACGGTTCGCTCGTGGCGGTCGGATGGGGACGGCGGAGGAAGACGAACCAGGTCACGACGATGCACGCGAGGTAGAAGATCGCGAAGACCCAGAAGGCCATCGTCGCGGACTGGGCCTGGCCGCCGTAGGAGGCGCGGAAGACCAGGTTGATGCCGACGCCGCCGAGGCCGCCGATGGCACCGGCGAAACCGATGAGGGCACCGGACATGCTGCGCGACCAGGCGGCCTTCTCGTCGCGATCCAGGTCGTCGAGATCCTGCGCACGGGCCTCGAAGATGGACGGGATCATCTTGTAGACCGAACCGTTGCCGAGTCCGGAGAGCAGGAACAGGGCGATGAAGCCGAGCACCATGGCGGTCAGCACACCACCGGTTGCTGCGCCGGTGGCGCGGTCGTCGAGGGTGCCGGCGACGATGAGCACCGCGGCGGCCAGGGCCATCGCGACGAAGGTGTAGAGGGTGATCCTGCCGCCGCCGATGCGGTCCGCGAGCTTTCCGCCGAGCGGCCGCGAGATCGATCCGAGGAGCGGGCCGATGAAGGCGATCTGCGCGGCGTGCAGGGCGGCCTGGGCGGGGGTGTCGCCGCCGGCGAGGAAGTTGATCTGCAGGACCTGACCGAAAGCGAAGCCGAAACCGATGAACGAACCGAAGGTGCCGATGTAGAGGAAGGAGATGATCCACGAGTCGCGGAACTTCAGCGCGGCGCCCATGGCCCGCAGGTCGGCCTTCTGATCACCGAGGTTGTCCATGAACAGTGCGGCGCCCAGGGCTGCGACGGCACACAGGACCAGGTAGACCGCGCACACGATCCAGGGCTCGGTGTTGCCGACGGTGGCGATGACGAGCAGACCGATCAGCTGGACGGCCGGGACACCGATGTTTCCGCCACCGGCGTTGAGTCCGAGTGCCCAGCCCTTCAGGCGCTGCGGGTAGAAGGCGTTGATGTTGGTCATCGACGACGCGAAGTTGCCGCCGCCCACGCCGGCGAGTGCTGCGACCAGCATGAAGGTGGTGTAGGAGTGGCCCGGGTTCAGCATCAGGTACAGCGCCCCGAGGGTGGGTATCAGCAGTACCAGGGCGCTGAAGATGGTCCAGTTGCGGCCACCGAAGCGGGCGGTGGCGACGGTGTACGGGATGCGCAGGATCGCGCCGACGAGTGTGGGCACCGCGACCAGGAAGAACTTGCCGGCGGCGTCGATGCCGTACACCTCGGTGGGCATGAACAGCACCATGACCGACCAGATCGACCAGACGGAGAAGCCGACGTGTTCGGCGATCACCGACCAGATCAGGTTGCGCTTGGCGACCTGCCTGCCGCCCGCCTCCCACGCCTCGACATCCTCGGCGTCCCACCGCTCGATATTGTGCCTCCGCGCGAATTTGTCTCGGAGACTTTCTTTTTCGATGAAGATCGTCATCGCCGTTCCTCCTCGGGTCCGTGTCGATCCCCAAGGTAGGAAACGGGTGTTGCTACGGTGCTGCCCGCGGTGTCCGTCGCGTCAAGAGTTGCTCACCCCGGCGCCCGCCGCCCTGTGAGGTGTTACAGGAGGAACCGCACGAGGTCGGCGGTGTGCGCGAGGCCCGGGAAGGCGTCCTCGGTCGAACGCGGGTGCAGCGCGTGCACGGCCAGCCGGAAGATCACCGCGCGCAGCAGCATCTGCGGCCATTCCGGCAGGTCCTCCCACCGGCCGATGAGTCCTTCGTCGGCGCCGCCCCACGACAGTGCGTCGACGACGGCGACGGCGGCCGCCCACGAGGCCGGACGCCAGTAGGGGGTGATGTCGGTCAGCCCGGGGGCCGCGCGCCCGGCGAACAGGACGGTGCCGAACAGGTCGCCGTGGACGAGCTGGTCGGGCAGGTGCACCGGCTTGCGGAAGGTCGCGAGCTGGTTGATGAGGTCGAGGCTCTTGCGGCCGTCGGGTGTCACCGTCTCGGGCGCACCGGCCGCGCGGGCGCTGCGCAACGGCACGGTCTCCCAGGCCGCGCGGTCGGCCGCGACGAAGACGTCGACGTCCTCCCAGGGTGCGACCGGAGGCTGCATGAGGAAACGGGGGCGTTCGAGCTGCGCTGTGGCGGTGTGCAGCCGCAGCGACAGCGAGACCACTTCGTCGTGCCTGGGCTCGGACGTACCGACGATGTAGGTGTCGGCGCGCCATCCGGAGACCACGTAGCGACCGTCGGTGGACCGCACCGGACGGGCCAGCCGCACACCGTCGACGGTCAGGGTCTCCCGCACTTTGGCGGACCAGGCCGCGCGAGCATGATCGGCGACTCGGGACAGCACCACGTCCCCACATCGGAAACCGCCGTCCCAGTCGGGCCCGAGCGGGACCGGTTCGACGTCGCGGAGACCGAATGTGGAGCACACGTGCTGAGGCGGTTCGAGTGAGCTCACGCAGCTCAACCTACCGCCGCACACCGCCCGGATCGGGAAGGCACTCCGCTGTTTCAGGTCACAACGAGGTCACCGTCAGTACACCGGTAGCGAGGGATCCACCTGCTGCGCCCACGCGATCACCCCGCCGTGCAGATGTGTCGCGTCCGAGAATCCGGCTCGCACAAGCACTTCGAGCGCCTCGGCCGATCGGATTCCCGTCTTGCAGTACAGCACGATCGGCGTGTTCTGCGGCAGGTCGGCGAGGACCTCACCGGAGAGGATGCGGTCCTTCGGCACGAGCCGGGCACCGTCGATGCGGACGATCTCCCACTCGACGGGTTCGCGCACGTCGATCAGCGCGATGTCGCGGCCCTCGTCGAGCATCCGGCGCAACTCGCTGGGGGTGACGGCCGAGCGAGCCGACGCGGCGGCATCGGGAACGATCCCGCAGAAGGCCTCGTAGTCGACGAGTTCGGTGACGGGCACCCGTCCCGGATCCCGGCGCAGGGTCACCGTCCGGAACGACATCGCGAGCGCGTCGTAGATCAGGAGGCGACCGAGCAGCGGCTCGCCGATCCCGGTGACGAGTTTGATCGCCTCGGTCGCCATGACGGTGCCGATCGTGCCGGGCAGGACGCCGAGTACCCCGCCCTCCGCGCAGGAGGGAACCATCCCCGGTGGCGGTGCCTCGGGGTAGAGGTCGCGGTAGTTCAGGCCGCGTCCGTCCGGGGCGTCCTCCCAGAACACCGATACCTGGCCTTCGAAACGGAAGATCGATCCCCACACGTAGGGCTTGCCCGCGAGGACCGCGGCGTCGTTGACGAGATAGCGGGTCGCGAAGTTGTCGGTGCCGTCGAGGATGAGGTCGTACTGCTCGAACAGCTGCACGGCATTGCTCGACTCCAGGCGCGTCTCGTGCAGGCGCACGGTCACACCGTCGTTGATCGCCAGGATGCTGTCGCGGGCACTGTCCGCCTTGGGCCGTCCGACGTCGGAGCGGCCGTGGATCACCTGGCGCTGCAGGTTGGACGTCTCCACGTCGTCGAACTCGACGATGCCGATCGTGCCGACCCCCGCCGCCGCGAGATACAGCAGGGCGGGCGAACCCAGGCCGCCGGCGCCGATGCACAGCACCCGCGCGTTCTTCAGGCGACGCTGGCCGGTGACCCCGACATTCGGGATGATCAGGTGACGGCTGTACCGGGCGACCTCCTCGCGACCGAGCTCCGCGCCGGGCTCCACGAGCGGCGGAAGAGGTCGTCGCGTCGACGGTGTCGTTGCGGTCACGGATTCTCCTGTCGCGATGCGTCGTGCGTCACCGTCCATCGTGCCATTCGCGGAAGCCTCCCCCGACAGCCCTCCCGACGGTTGTGCCCCGGCGGTTGTGCCCCCGACAACTGTGCCCCGGCGGCTATGCCCGCGGGTACGGCCAGGGATTGAACCGGCACCGCAGTCCGTCGGCCGGGACGGCGCCGTCCGGGTCGAGGCGGGCGATGTCGTCGTTGGCGGTTCCGAAGGTCTGCTGCATCATGATCGGCGCCAGACCACCGTCGATGGTGCAGGCGTCGTGCTGCGCCAGGCCGATGGCGTGACCGACCTCGTGATTGACGAGGTATTGGCGGTACGACCCGATGTCTCCCTGGAAGGCGACGGCCCCGCGCACCCATCGCGCCTCGTTGAGGAACACCCGCTCCATCGAGGGGTTGAAACACGAACCCTCGAGCGGGATGTCGTAGCCGCATCCTTCGCGGATGGTCATCTGCGAGGTGAGGGAGATCCGGAAGTCCGGCTCACCGGTGTCGATCCGGCGGAAGGCCAGGGCCTCGTCGCCGATCCAGCTGCGCGGATCGGCGAGGGTCCGATCCACCATCGTCGCGAAGGCCGCGTCGCCGCCGTAGCCGGTGGTGTCGATCCCCTCCTCCACTTCCACCGTGTAGGTGAACACGCGGGTCTGTCCCGCCCCTGCCTGTCCGGTGGTGCCGGGAAGGATCCGCCACTGCCGGGCACCGGCCGCCGTGAACGGGCCACCGGCCGGCAGGGCGCCGGACTCGAGCGACTCCGGGAAGGTTCCCTCTGCCCGCGGCGCCTCGACGACGATGTCGGTGACCTCGCCCGCCACGGCCGTCTCGGCGGGCATGTTCTCGCCTCCCCCGCGCACGGCGTCCCACAGCACGACCAGGGTCACGACGGCGAGGATCGGCACGGCATAGGCACGCCAGCCGTAGGTGGCGACGAACCTGCCCACGCGGGTCTGCTTGCGGACGTCCCGTTCGGGTCGCGGTCGGCGCGGCGGCCGGTCCGGCCGTCCCACCGGGTCCCACACGGCACGCAGGGGCTGGTGCGACCGGCGACCCGCCTCGGGTCGTTCCGTTCCTCGCGACCGGGACGAACCGGGCAGCGTCGGGGAAGGATCTGTCGGCGAGGAGCCCTGCGGGCCCCTGCTCTCGCGCACTCCTCCACGCTCGATCACGGATGTCAGGATGTCATATCGAGACCATTTCGATATCCGAAGCGCCGAACCTGCGCCCCCATTCGTGCACCGGGAACGGATACTGGGCGGTAGGCCGATCCGTTCGACACGCGACTTCACCTGTAACGTGCAGAGACGAGGAGCGCCGAGGTGGTACAGGCCACGTTCGGAAGTAGTGCAGATTGGGAGTAAGCATGACCGACGTCACCGAACGAGCATCCGGCCGGGGTTCCAACGGCAAACGGGGCGCCCGGATGCCGCGTGACGAGCGTCGTGCCCAGTTGCTCGAGGCTGCCAGCGAGGTCTTCGTCACACGCGGTTACCACTCGGCCGGCATGGACGAGATCGCCGAGTGCGCCGGAGTGAGCAAGCCCGTCCTGTACCAGCACTTCCCCGGCAAGCTCGAACTGTATTGCGCCGTGCTCCAGAACTATGTGGACACCCTCATCAACGGCGTACGCCAGGCCCTGCGGTCCACCACCGACAACCGTCAGCGCGTGCGCGCCGCGGTGCAGGCGTTCTTCGATTTCGTCGACAACGACAGCCAGGGATTCCGGCTCGTCTTCGAATCCGATCTGATGGGCGAACCGCAGGTGTCGCGGCGGGTGGAGCAGGCCACCGAGGCGTGCGTCGACGCCGTCTTCGACCTCGTCAGCCACGACTCCGGTCTCGATCCGTACCGGGCCCGCATCCTCGCGGTCGGCCTGGTGGGAACGAGCCAGTTCACCGCACGCTACTGGCTCGACGCCGCACGCCCGATCCCCAAGGAGGACGCGGTCGACACCACGGTCGCTCTGGCCTGGGGCGGTCTCAAGCACGTGCCGCTGCAGCCCGAACTCCGTCGGCGCTGACGACACAGCGAACACTGTCGGCGCTGACGACACAGCGAACACTGTCGGCGTTGACGAGAGAGCGAACACCGTCGGCACTGACGGCACCGTACGAACGACGAACGGGCCGGGGCGACAAGCCCCGGCCCGTTCTCGTCGGTCGCTCTCAGTTGGCGGCGAAGCCGACCTTGCCCAGCGTGGCAGGACCGATGTCCACGTAGCTGATCTTGGCGGCCTGCACGAGAACCTTGCGGCCCTTCTCGTCGACGAGGGCGAGCACTCCGTCGTCGGCGCCGTTCAACGCGGCCCGGACGAGCTTCTCCACCTCGTCGGGCGTCTGGTCGCTGACGACGACAACTTCGCGCGGGCTGTCCGCGACGCCGATCTTGACCTCCACGGTGGACCTCCGAATCTCATGCATGAAAACCGAGCGGGTACTGCTGTCCGCCCCAGGCTAATGCAGTCCGAGCACCGACATCCGTTCGGCGTGCTCGACCTGCATACGATCGAACAGAGCCGCGATGTTCGTCAGGTCGCCGGACGCGAGAATCACCAGTTCGGCGAGTTCCTCGTTCTGGGCGAGCACGTACTGCGCCTGGGTGATGGCCTCACCGAGCAGCCGGCGTCCCCACAACATCAGACGGTCCTTCTGCAGCGGACTCCGCTCGACGACTTCGCGGACCTCCTGCACCACGAACTCCGAGTGCCCGGTCTCGGCGAGGACCTCCCGGACCACCGCGGACACCTCGGGCGCGAGCATGTCGGCGATCTCACAGTAGAAGTCGGCGGCGATGCCGTCGCCCACATACGCCTTGACGAGCACCTCGAGCCAGGTCGAGGGGGTGGTCGACGCGTGGTACGCGTCGAGCGCCTTGCGATAGGGCTCCATCGCCGCGTAGATCTCCGCTCCGCGCTCGGTGAGGGCGGTATGGAGCGTCTCGAAATGGCTCATCTCCGCAGCTGCCATGCTTGCGAGCGCGACCCGGCCGCGCAGGGACGGGGAGAACCGGGCGTCCTCGGCGAGCCGGTAGAACGCCGAGATCTCGCCGTACGCGAGCACGGCGAACAACTCCGACACACCGGGATGATCGGCGGGGACTGCGGCCTCTTCCGGCGCCCGGCCGGGCTCTGCTGTGGACGGCGACTTTTCGGCTCCCATGACGACGAAGCGTAGTACTACCTCGTGGAATGCGCTGGAACCGGTACAATGGTCCGGGAAGCCCGCGCTTCGAGCCGCCGACCGTGGCCCGCGAGCTTCCCAGATAATGTGCGCGCACCCGAACTGCGGATCGCTGCCGCGCTTCGCCGAGCCCGGTTCGACACCGCTCGTGCTGAGGTGCAGGCCGGTCGCCTTTCCCCCTCGTGCGTGCGTGCCGAGACCAGGAAGGCCAGACCCCTGAGCAAGATCACCATCGACCACGAAGACGACGCGAGCGAGACGACCGTCTCCGCGCAACTCGACTCCACCCACGTACCCCCCACCTTCGGTGAGCTCGGTGTCCGCGACGAGATCGTCCGCGCCCTCGCCGAAGTCGGCATCGAACGTACCTTCGCGATCCAGGAACTCACCCTGCCGCTCGCCCTCGCCGGCGACGACCTCATCGGTCAGGCCCGCACGGGTATGGGCAAGACGTTCGGCTTCGGCGTTCCCCTCCTGCACCGCATCGCCACCGAGGGATCCGGCACGACCACGCTCGACGGCACCCCCCGTGCCCTCGTGATCGTCCCGACCCGCGAACTGTGCATCCAGGTCACGAACGACCTCGTGAATGCCTCCAAGTACCTGCCCGGCAGCCGCAAGTCCGGCCTCGAGGTCCTGTCGATCTACGGCGGTCGCCCCTACGAGCAGCAGATCGACGAGCTGAAGAAGGGCGTCGACGTCGTCGTCGGCACGCCGGGTCGTCTGCTCGACCTCGCCAACCAGGGTCATCTCATCCTCGGCAAGATCGGTGTCCTCGTCATGGACGAGGCCGACGAGATGCTCGACCTCGGATTCCTGCCCGACATCGAGCGCATCCTCACGATGGTCCCCGACCGCCGTCAGACGATGCTGTTCTCGGCCACGATGCCCGGCCCGATCATCACCCTCGCCCGCACGTTCCTGAACCGCCCGACGCACATCCGCGCCGAGGAGGCCGAATCGTCGGCCGTGCACGAACGCACCCAGCAGTTCGTCTACCGTGCGCACGCCCTCGACAAGGCCGAACTCGTCGCCCGCGTGCTGCAGGCCGAGGGCCGCGGCGCCACCATGGTCTTCACCCGCACCAAGCGCACGGCGCAGAAGGTCGCCGACGATCTCGTCGAGCGCGGCTTCGCATGCGGCGCGGTGCACGGCGATCTCGGTCAGATCGCGCGCGAGAAGGCACTCGACAAGTTCCGCAGCGGCAAGATCGACGTGCTCGTCGCGACGGATGTCGCCGCGCGCGGTATCGACATCGACGACGTCACCCACGTCATCAACTACCAGTGCCCCGAGGACGAGAAGACCTACGTCCACCGCATCGGCCGTACCGGTCGCGCCGGCCGTACCGGTATCGCGATCACCCTCGTCGACTGGGACGACGTGCCGCGCTGGCAGCTCATCGACAAGGCGCTCGATCTCGGCATCCCGGAGCCGATCGAGACCTATTCGAGCTCCCCGCACCTGTTCGAGGAACTGAACATCCCGACCGACGCCACCGGGCGTGTCCGCAAGGCCGCCCCCGCCGCCGCTCCCGCCGAGGACGGCGAGAAGCGCGAGCGCACCGGCCGCGAGGCGGGATCGCGACCGAAGCGCAACCGGGTCCGCCGCCGCACCGTGCGCGGCAGGTCGGCCGACGGTTCCGCGACGGACGCCGCTCCTACCGGTGCCGACGACTCGACGGCGACCGAGGCACAGCCGGCCGCATCCGAGACGGGCGAGGGCACCGGGGCGGAGACTCCGGCCCGCCGTCGCCGTCGTCGCCGTCGCACCCGTTCGGGCGAGGGCCCCGCCGGTCGCGCAGAGCAGCAGGACACGTCGAGCGTGGAAGCAGTCTCGACGTCGTCCGCACGATAGCCACGTGCTCGCGCCCGAGCGCCGCACCCGCACCGACCTTCTCGTCGCAGCCGCACTCGTCGTCACCGCTCTGGTGGCGGCGAGTGTCGTCTGGCTGACGTCGGATGCGCGGGGCACCACGTCGACGACCTGGGACGGACCCGTCCCCACTCCCGCGACCGCACAGTCGCTCCCCCTGACCCTCGCCGAACTGTGGCGTGCTCCGAGCGCCGCGACGACCGCACCGGTGGTGTCCGGGGGCACGATCGCCACGGCCGACGGTGGTGCGGTCGTCGGCCGCGACCCGCAGTCGGGTGAGGAGCGCTGGCGGTACGACCGCGACCGGGCGTTGTGCGCGGCCACCGAGGCCTGGGGCGATGTGGTCTCCGTCTACCGCGACCCGCGGGGATGCGGTCAGGTCACCGCACTCGACGCCGGTAGCGGCGCCCGGGGCGCGCAGCGGTCGAGCGACGCCGACGATCCGATCCGGCTGGTCGACACCGGTTCACACCTGATCGCTCTCGGCGACACGCGCCTCGAGATGTGGCGTTCCGATCTGGTGCGCACCGTCGAGTACGGGCGGGTCGACGCCCCGGTGAACCCGAACGCCCAGCCCCGCTCGGGGTGCGAACTGCGCTCGGCGGATGCGGGAGCCGAGGTGCTGGCCGTCCTCGAACAGTGCGCGAACGAGCCGACCACTCGGCTCACCCTGCTCGAGCCCACCCCCGACGACAGTCAGAAACCCGAGGAACTCGCCTCGTCGGTGCTTCCGGATGCCGACCGTGACTCCCAGGCCAGGGTCGTTGCCGTGGTCGGCGACCGCACGGCGGTCTACCTGGCGCCCGACGACACCGCCGGGCCGCGCATCGAGGTCTTCGACAGCGCGGGCACCCTCGTCGACACCCACATCCTGCCGCGTCCGGCCGGAGCATCCGAGGATCCCGCACTCGAACGCGGCGGTGTACTCGTGTGGTGGACCGGCCGCGACACCGTCGCACTGTCCACCACCGATTTCGCTCCGCAATGGACCGTCGAGGACACACTCGGAACCGGCGACATCATGGCCGGTTCACTGTTGCTCCCCGTCGAGGACGCCCTGCTGGGAGTCGACTCCCGGACCGGGGAGCGCGGGCCGCGCATCGATGTCGAGCGCGGTGCAGTGTCGTCGGTGAACATCGCCGTCGCAGGGGACGTCGTCGTCGAGCAGCGCGGCGACGAACTCGTCGCGCTGCGCTGACGGCGGGGCCGCCTCGGTCGGCACCGACGGCAGGGCCGTCCCGTTCAGCACCGACGGCGGGGCCGTCCCGTTCGGCATCGACGGCGGGGCCGTCTCAGTCCGTAACGGTCTCGAAGGTCACGAGTTCCGCCTCACCCGACCAGTAGCGCATCAGGTTCTCGGCGAGAGCGCGGTAGGCTGCGGCCCCCTTGTTCCTCCGTCCCGCCAGCACCGTGGCACCCGACGCAGAGGCTTCCGCGAAGCGGACCGTGCGCGGCACGGGCGGCGCCAGCACCGGCAGGTCGTACCGATCGGAGACGTCGGCGAGCACGTCGCGGCTGTGCGTGGTCCGTGAGTCGTAGAGGGTCGGCAGCGCGCCGAGCAGCTCGAGATCCGGATTGGTGATCTGTTTCACCTCGTTCACCGTGCGCAGGAGCTGCCCGACTCCCCTGTGCGCGAGCGTCTCGCACTGCAGCGGAACGAGCACGGACCGCGCCGCGGTCAGCCCGTTGAGGGTGAGGACGCCCAGAGAGGGCGGGCAGTCGATGACGACGACGTCGTAATCGTCCTCCACCGACGCGAGCGCCCGCTTCAGGGTGTATTCACGCCCCGGCTTCATGAGCAGCATCGCCTCCGCGCCCGCGAGGTCGATGGTCGCCGGGAGCAGCGACATCCCTTCCGCTGTCCCGAGCAGGACGTCCTTCGTCTCGACACCGCCGACGAGCACCTCGTGCACGGATTGTTCGAGCTTGTCGGGGTTGTGTCCGAGCGAGAAGGTCAGACATCCCTGGGGATCGAGATCGACGACGAGCACCCGCCGGCCCAGCGCCGACAGTGCGGCACCCAACGACGCGACGGTGGTCGTCTTGGCGACGCCACCTTTCTGATTTGCCACTGCAAGTACCGTTGCCACGACCCCGATCCTCGCGCACTCGACGGCGCGGCGCGAGGTGAATCCACGCACGAGACCACAGGAGGCAGCCCGTCGTGATCCGCAGAGCCATACCCGAGGACGTCCCCGCGATCACCGGCCTGATCTACGACCTCGCCGAATACGAGAAGGCCCGGCACGAGTGCACGGTGGTCCCCGAGCAGATCCACGAGGCCCTGTTCGGCCCGCGACCCTCCGTCTACGCGCACGTCGCCGAGGAACCGGGTGAGAACGGCGGACCGGCGCGTGTCGTCGGCGTGGCGCTGTGGTTCCGGAACTTCTCCACCTGGGACGGCGTGCACGGCATCTACCTCGAGGATCTGTTCGTCCTACCCGAGCATCGCGGCAAGGGGCACGGACGTGCGCTGCTCGCGGCACTCGCCCACGAATGCGTGGAGCACGATTACACCCGTCTGTCCTGGTCCGTACTGAATTGGAACGAGCCGTCGATCGGTTTCTACCGCTCGCTCGGAGCCGTCGCGCAGGACGAGTGGACGACCTTCCGGCTCAGCGGACCCGCGTTGCGCGCCCTCGGGAGCTGAGCGGCTCACTCGTCGGCGTCGGGCGCGTACTCGTGCGCCAGCCACCGCGAGGTGGGCGGGCTGAACAGCAGCACGAGCGTGGGCACCACCACGAGCGCCAGCACGGTGCCGATGACCGGCTGGTGCGAGTCGGTCAGCAGCGACCACACCACGGGCAGCAACAGCAACTGCGCGAGCACCGCCACGGCACGCCCCCAGCGCACACCGCGCACGAGTGCGATCCCGCCGGCCAGGACTCCGCCGAACAGAACGAACAACCACAGCGCGAAGCCGTAGCCGTTGGTCACCGACTGATCGTGCTCGCCCGAGGCGGCACGGATGATCGAGTACACCGCGAACCCCATCGCGACGAGCCCCTCGAGGACGACGAGCCAGCCGGCGGCACGTACGGTCGACGGAACGCTGCTGCGAGGTGTTTCGAGAGGCACCCGTCCAGCGTAGTGGACCCGCCGGGTACCACTTAGGCTGATGTTCCGTGCGCGCCCTTCTGATCGTGAACCCGAATGCGACGACGACCACTCCTGCCGGTCGCGACCGCCTCGCTCACGCACTGAGGGGCCGGCTCGCGTTGACCGTCGCGCACACCACCCATCGGGGGCACGCCGCCGAACTCGCGCGCTCGGCGCACGGCGACGGGATGGACGTCGTCGTCGCGCACGGGGGTGACGGCACCGTCAACGAGATCGTCAACGGTCTGCTCGGCCCGTCCCCGAATCGCTCCGCCGATCCGACGCTCCCCCGGCTCGCGGTGGTGCCGGGTGGCTCGGCGAACGTCTTCGCGCGCTCCCTGGGCCTGTCGGCCGATCCACTCGAGGCGACCGGACAGGTGCTCGAGTCGTTGCGGGAGGGCAGGAGCACCCGCATCGGTCTCGGTCACTGCGACGGGCGATGGTTCACCTTCAATGCGGGGCTCGGTCTCGATGCCCAGGTGTGCGAGGCCATCGACCTCAGCCGCGCGGAGGGCAGGAAGGTGACCACGGCGCGCTACGTGCGGCATGCGGTGACCCGGTTCTTCGCGGCGAAGCGGGACGAGCCGACGCTCACGCTCGAGCTGCCCGGATCCGATCCGATTCCGGGTGTGCACTATGCGTTCGTGTCGAACTCGAGTCCGTGGACGTATCTCGAGTCCCGTCCGGTGCACACGAATCCCGGTACGTCGTTCACCACCGGACTCGGGGTGTTTGCCATGACCACCACCCGGGTATTTCCGAGCCTGCGGGTGGTGAGGCAACTCCTGGCCGCCCGTGGCGAGCCGGCGTCCCCGTACCTGGTGCGTGCGGACGACATCGCGTGCGTCCGCGCCCGGGCGTCGCGCCCGATCGGACTCCAGGTGGACGGCGACTATCTGGGACTCCGCACCGAGGTCGAGTTCGTGGCCGTACCGTCGATCCTCGATGTCGTCGCGCCTCGTCCACAGTCCCTGTAGCGGGGCAGCGGCCGAAAGAGAAGCACGAATTCTGTGATTACCACTACCTTCTCGGCCGAAAGGGAGTAGAAAGAGGGGTCGGCGAACTCGAAACTCACACCAGCGTGAGCTTCCCCACGATCATGGTCGATTCTATTGACTCCACGCTCGTTCGTGAAAGCATTCACAAGTAACCGCGCGGAAACACTCCGTGCCGCAGGCGTGAACACGCATTGACCGATCAGCCGGTGCGCACGCACCATCGAAGGAGAGTAGAAGCATGGACTGGCGCCACAAGGCCATCTGCCGCGACGAGGATCCGGAACTGTTCTTCCCCGTGGGGAACAGCGGCCCGGCTCTCGCGCAGATCGCGGATGCCAAGCTCGTGTGCAACCGTTGCCCCGTCACCGCCGAATGCCTTTCGTGGGCACTCGAGTCCGGCCAGGATGCCGGCGTGTGGGGCGGAATGAGCGAGGACGAGCGCCGCGCTCTCAAGCGCCGCAACGCTCGTACCCGCGCTCGCACGGCGGTCTGAGCGGACTCCGACATACGTTCGAAGGCCCGGTCTCCTCACGGAGGCCGGGCCTTCGAACGTCGGGCTTACACACATCGGGACGCCGGACGCCTCAGGCGACCGGCACCTTGCCCAGCGGCAACTGCAGGCGCGCATCGGTTCCGCCGGTGTCGTTGGCCGTCAACTCCAGCGATCCGCCGAGTTCCGCGGCCACCAGCGTCCGGACGATCTGCAGACCGAGCCGGTTCGACGCCTCGAGGCTGAAGCCCTCGGGAAGACCCTTCCCTTCGTCGCGTACCACCACGTCGAGCATGCGGGCCGAACGCTGGGCATTGACGGTGACCGTGCCGTTGACGCCCGGATCGAAGGCGTGCTCGACCGCGTTCTGAACGAGCTCGGTCAGCACCATCACCAGCGGCGTCGCGCGGTCGGCGGGGAACACACCGAGATTTCCCTCCCGCACCACCCGGATCTGACTGCCCACCGTCGACACGTCGACGACGATCGGGATCAGCTGGTCGAAGACACCGTCGAGATCGACCTCCTCGTCCACCGACATCGACAGGGCCTCGTGCACGAGGGCGATGGATGTGACGCGACGGACCGCCTCCCCGAGGGCCTGCTGGGCCTCCGTGTTACCTGTTCGGCGCGCTTGCAGACGCAGCAGAGCGGCGACCGTCTGCAGATTGTTCTTGACGCGATGATGGATCTCCCGGATGGTCGCGTCCTTGCTCAGCAGGGCGCGGTCGCGACGCTTGACCTCCGTGACGTCGCGGACGATCACCGCGGCGCCCCGGATCTTCCCCCCCGGATTCAGGACCAGCGCACGGATCAGGACCGTGGCACCGCGTGCCTCGACCTCCATACGCTGACCGAGACGACCCTCCACGGCCCCGCGGAGGTAGTCGGTGACGTCGCGGCTCTCGAAGGGGTCGGTGACCAGCGCGCGGGTCGTCCCGACGAGATCCTGGCCGATCAGGTCGGAGTTCAGACCCATCCGGTGGTAGGCCGACAGCGCGTTGGGGCTGGCATAGACGACCCTGCCCGCCCGGTCGAGACGGATGAACCCGTCGCCTGCCCGCGGACTCGACTTGGTGTCGGAGCGCGCTTCGGGCGTGGGGAAGGTGCCCTCGCTGATCATGCGATAGAGGTCGTCGGCGCATTCGAGATAGGCCGTTTCGAGAGCGCTGGCCGACCGCCGCGACACGCGCGCGGCGTCGCGACTGAGCACCGCGACGACCCGGCCGTCCCAGCGCACGGGCACGGCCTGCCGGATGTTGATCCCGGCGCCCGGGGACGACTTGACGTCGACTATCGTGCCGGTCTCGAAAGCCTCACGCACGTAAGGATGTTCGTTGTCGGAGACGAGGGTGCCGACAGCGTCCTCCGGGATGACCGTGGACGCGGTGGTGGGCCGGCACTGCGCGACGCACACGATTCCGGACGGCGCGGCATCGACCCAGAGGAGAACGTCGGCGAACGACAGGTCGGCGAGCAACTGCCACTCGCCCACGACCCGCTGCAGGTGATCGACGGCCGCACCCGGAAGATCGGTGTACCTCGCGAGCAACGAGCTGAGTGTGGACACGGGAACCGCTTTCGTACTCAGGAGATATCCGTCGTCAGGAGATGACGGCGATGAGGTCGCCCTGCTGGATGACGTCCCCGACCGTGACGCCCACGGAGGTCACCGTGCCGGCCGTCTCGGCAAGCACCGGAATCTCCATCTTCATCGACTCGAGGATCACCAGCGTGTCGCCCTCGGCCACCACGTCACCCTCTCGCACGACGACCTCGAACACGGTCGATACCATCTCCGCGCGTACGTCTTCCGCCATCGAACACCTCGTTTCACGCTCCGGCGGCGGACCTGCCGACAGGACCACTCGACCGCACGTGAAACACTGTAATGAACGAGAAAGGAGATCCCACCATGGGTAAGCGAGGTCGCAAGAAGCGCAGCCGCAAGGGTAACGCCGCCAACCACGGCAAGCGCCCCAACGCCTGAGACGCGAACAGGGGCCGGAAAGCAGCAGCTTTCCGGCCCCTGTCACGTTCGGACCTGTCGTGTTCGGCGCCGTCCCGAACGGGAGCCCGTGCGTCGTCCCGCTACGACTCGGTGATGTCGGTTTCGGTGATCACCACGGTGCGGCGGATCTGCAACATCAGCCGCTCCCGCAGCCCCTCGGGGGCGTGTTCGCCGCCGCACTTGCGACCGAGCAGCGACTTGATCTTCTCCTCGATCCCGTAGGCCTCGAGACACGTGCCGCACTCGTCGAGGTGCCGTTGCAGCTTCTCCCGGGAACCGGCGTCGCACTCGGAGTCGAGCAGCAGATAGACGTCCGCGATCACCGCCGAGCAGTCGAGTCGATCGAAGTCGGGTTCGCTCACTGCGCTGCTCCCTTTCCGCTCTCGGCCGGATCGGTTGTTCCGGTTGCCGCGTCCACGGCCTTCCCCCGCATGAATCCACGATCGCGCGCAACGTCGGCCAGCAGGCCACGCAGCTGCTTGCGTCCCCGGTGCAGTCTCGACATCACGGTGCCGATCGGCGTGCCCATGATCTCTGCGATCTCCTTGTAGGGGAATCCTTCGACATCGGCGTAGTAGACGGCCATGCGGAACTCCTCGGGAAGTTCCTGCAACGCCGCCTTGATGTCGTCGTCGGGAAGCGCGTCGAGCGCCTCGACCTCGGCGGACCGCAGACCTGTGGACGAATGTTCGGCCGTGGCGGCGAGTTGCCAGTCGGTGATCTCGTCGGTCGGATACTGCGCGGGCTGCCGCTGCCGCTTCCGGTACGAGTTGATATAGGTGTTGGTGAGGATCCGGTACAGCCACGCCTTGAGGTTGGTTCCCTCCCGGAACGACCGGAAGGCGGAGAACGCCTTGATGTACGTCTCCTGCACCAGATCTTCGGCGTCGGAGGGGTTGCGGGTCATCCGCAGCGCAGCGCCGTAGAGCTGATCGAGCAGGGGAAGCGCATCCCGCTCGAACCGCTCCGTCAGTTCTTCCACAGACTCCTCGACCACACCGATCCCTTCATCGACGCCTGTCGAGAAGGCTACCGGTACGACGGCGTCCGGATCGGGGGGACGCCGGACGGCGTCCGGTCGAGGCGGGCACAGCACTGCCACGAATTCTCCGATCGTCGGGTGTCGGGTGGCCGGTGGACCCACCCGTCGGAATGCAACGCCGCACCCACTGCACTTGTTCCCCACCTCCGGTTTTCTAGAGTGATCGGATGGCCTCGACATCCACTCCCGCGACGGTGTTGCTGAAACGCGAGAAGGTCGCTCACCGGGTCCACGAGTACGCGCACGACCCGAGGGCCGCGTCCTTCGGCGCCGAGGCCGTCGAGGAACTCGGCGAGCGCCTCGAGGTCTCCCCCGAGCAGATCTTCAAGACGCTGGTGGTGTCGCCGGCGGACGGCAAGCTCGCCGTCGCGGTGATCCCGGTACCGGCGACGCTGTCGCTCAAGGCCGTGGCAGGGGCGCTGGGCGGCGGCAAGGCCGTGATGGCCGATCACACCGCCGCCGAACGCGCGACCGGCTACGTCGTCGGCGGCATCTCACCGCTGGGGCAGCGCAGGCGTCTACGCACCGTGATCGACGTCTCCGCCGAGCAGTGGGACCGGGTGCTGTGCAGCGCGGGCCGGCGCGGGCTCGAGATCGAACTGGATCCGCACGATCTGATCCGGCTGACCGGCGCGATCGTGGCACCGATCACGGCCGGTCCGTAGGGCCCGTCCGCTCCAGCGGCGCGCCTACAACAGCACCATCTGATCGCCGGCGCCGTCGTCGGGTTGCAGCAGTTCGGGACCATTGTTGCGGATGCTGTTGACCTTCGCGGACACGCGGCGGATCTCGATCGCCGAGATCGCCTCGACGCTCGGCACGATCAGCTCCGGGTGACCGAGGCTGTCGGGGTCGAGCCACGCGTCCCATCGCTCCGACGGGAGGATCAGCGGCATCCGCTCGTGCACGTTGCCGAGTTGCTCGACCGACTGCGCGGTGAGGATCGCCGTGCTCGACAACGGGGGCGCCTTCGGGTTCCGCGGGTCGCGCCACTCGGCCCACAGTCCGGCCATGCAGATCCGCGATCCGTCGGCCGGCGACATGAAGTACGGAACCTTGCGGGGCTTGCCGTCCGGTGCCGGCTCGACCTGCCATTCGTACCAGCCGTCCATCGGGACGAGACACCGTTTGCGGCGCAGCGACCGGGCGAAGCTCGGCTTGGTCGCGACCGATTCGGATCGAGCGTTGATCAGCGGAGCGGACCGTCCGATCTCCTCGGCGAACGGAGGCACGAGGCCCCAGCGCATGCGGCGGAGACGACGACGGACCGGACCGTCGGGATCCTCACCGTCGTGCCTGGCGACGACGGTGAGCACCTCGCTGGTCGGCGCGACGTTGTAGTCGGGTCCCCGCTCGTCCCCGCCGGTGTCGTCGCCGGTCTCGTCGAGTGCGTCGAGTTCGACGGCGAGCATCGCCGGGTCGGCCGTGGAGACATACCTTCCGCACATGCCGTCGAGTGTGGCATCGGGGGGTGACGGAACCGACACCGGCGCACACGGGTGGGCGAGGGTGCCCGCACCGGTCCGGATGGGCGAAGATGGTCGGGTGAGTCTGTGGAGAGCACCCCGCGCCGTGTCCCCGGTTCGAGCGTCGGTGACGCTGCCGGGATCGAAGTCGATCACCAACCGTGCCCTGATCCTGGCCGCACTCGCCGACGGGCCGTCCACCGTGACCGGCGCGCTGCGCAGCCGCGACACCGATCTGATGATCGGAGCCCTGCGCACGCTCGGCACGACCGTCACCGAGCGGGACGGCGGCACCACTCTCGACGTGACCCCCGGGCCGCTACGCGGAGGCGACGTCGCGTGCGGACTGGCCGGCACGGTCATGCGATTCGTGCCGCCGCTGGCGGCGCTGGCCGACAGCGACGTGCGGTTCGACGGCGACGAACAGGCACGCGTCCGCCCGATGAGCACCGTGCTCGACGCGCTGCGCGCGCTCGGTGCCGACATCGACGGCGACCGGCTCCCCTTCACCGTGCACGGCCGCGGGGGCCTCGAGGGTGGTGCGGTGACGATCGACGCGTCGGCCTCGTCGCAGTTCGTCTCGGGTCTGCTCCTCTCGGGCGCCGCCTTCGACGAGGGAGTGGTGGTGCACCACGACGGCAAGCCGGTGCCGTCCATGCCGCACATCGAGATGACCGTCGAGATGCTCCGGGCGGCCGGAGTCCCCGTCGACACGTCCGAGGCGAACACCTGGCGGGTGCCGCCGTCGACGATCGAGGCACTCGATGTCACCGTCGAACCGGACCTGTCGAACGCCACCCCCTTCCTGGCGGCCGCGGCCGTCACCGGCGGTGTCGTCTCGGTACCGCT
Organism: Rhodococcus sp. As11; assembly: GCF_048957735.1. NCBI lineage: Bacteria > Bacillati > Actinomycetota > Actinomycetes > Mycobacteriales > Nocardiaceae > Rhodococcus > Rhodococcus sp. As11. The sequence goes on along the minus strand of NZ_JARDJE010000005.1, from coordinate 249,993 downwards.
GTGGCCGGAGTCGACGACGCAGGCCGGTGACGCGATCCGCGGGATCCTCGAGCAGATGGGCGCGGAGGTGTCGTGGGCCGACGGGACGCTCACCGTGCGAGGCCCTCACGAGCTGACAGGCATCGACGTGGACCTGCACGACGTCGGTGAGCTCACGCCGACCGTCGCGGCCCTCGCGGCGCTCGCCACCTCGCCGTCGAACCTGCGCGGTATCGCGCATCTGCGCGGTCACGAGACCGATCGGCTCGCCGCTCTCGCCACCGAGATCGGCCGCCTCGGCGGTTCGGTCACCGAGACCGAGGACGGCCTGCACATCGAACCGGCTCCGCTGCACGGCGACGTCTGGCACTCCTACGCCGACCACCGGATGGCCACCGCCGGCGCGATCCTCGGACTCGTCGTCGACGGGATCGAGGTCGAGGACATCGGCACCACCGCCAAGACCCTGCCCGATTTCGAGGCATTGTGGGAGTCGCTGCTGACGAGGAGCGACTCCTGAGGCGGCGCGAGTACGACGAGTCCGACGTCCGGGTCCGCCCCGGGCGCGGCTCGCGGCCGCGCACGAAGGACCGCCCCGCCCACCGCAACGCGGAGGAGGGCATGGTCGTGTCCGTCGACCGGGGACGGTGGGGTGTCGCACTCGGCGGCGATCCCGAGCGGATCGTGACGGCGATGCGGGCACGCGAGCTCGGCCGGACCCCCATCGTGGTGGGCGATCGGGTGGGGGTCGTGGGTGATCTCTCCGGCCGTCCCGACACTCTCTCGCGCATCGTGCGGGTCGAGGAGCGCAGCACCGTCCTGCGACGCACCGCCGACGACACCGATCCGTTCGAGCGCATCGTCGTCGCCAACGCCGAGCAGCTGCTCATCGTGGTCGCGTTGGCCGATCCCCCGCCCCGGACCGGACTCGTCGAACGCGCACTCGTGGCGGCCTACGCCGGCGGGCTCACTCCCCTGCTGGGGCTCACCAAGAGCGACCTGGCCGATCCCGACGAGTTCGCCGCGCACTTCGCGGATCTCGACATCCCGGTACTGCTGGTCGGGCAGGACGACGATCTCACCGCCCTGCACGACCGGATCGACGGTCGTCTGACCGCGCTGATCGGGCACTCCGGGGTCGGCAAGTCGACGCTGGTGAACCGGCTCGTCCCCGACGCCGACCGGGCCACCGGCGAGGTCTCCGGGGTGGGCAAGGGACGGCACACCTCCACCCAGTCGGTGGCGCTGCATCTCCCCGAAGGCGGCTGGGCGGTCGACACCCCCGGCATCCGCTCGTTCGGGCTCGCGCACATCGGCCCCGACGATGTCGTCGCGGCGTTCGCGGACCTGTCCGAGGCGGTCGAGGACTGCCCGCGCGGATGCACGCATCTCGGGCCGCCGGCCGACCCCGAATGCGCCTTCGACGCCCTGGAGGGCAAGTCGCACCGCCGGGCGACGGCCGTGCGCGAACTGCTCACGGCTCTGGCTTCCAACGACGCCTGGTGATCGAACCCGGGTGACCGAACGAACGAACCCCGGCACCTTCTCCGGGTGCCGGGGTTCGTTCTCGTTCTCGTGACCGCTAGCGCATGCCGAGCGCGCGGCGGATGAATCCGCGCTTGCGGGTCTTCTCGATGGTGGTGGCCAGACCCATGCGGCGACCGGTGACCGGATCGATCTCCGGCACTCCGCCGAAGCCCCGCTCGGAGGCGGTCTCCGGGGCGGCGTCGCGATCGTCCTTGAGGTACTTGTCGGGCAGCGACAGCTTGGCGATGGTGCGCCACGACTTCCAGTACTGCACCGCGAGCGGACCCGTGGTGTACGGCAGGTCGTACTTCTCGCACAGCTCGCGCACGCGCACCGCGATCTCGGCGTACCGGTTGGACGGCAGGTCGGGGTAGATGTGGTGTTCGATCTGGTAGCTCAGGTTGCCGGTCATGAAGTCCATGACCCGGCCGCCGGAGATGTTCGCGGAACCGAGCATCTGACGCAGGTACCACTGGGCGCGCGTCTCGTTCTCGATGTCCTGCTTCGTGAACTTCTCCGCACCGTCGGGGAAATGACCACAGAAGATCACCGCGTTGGTCCAGATGTTGCGCACGAAGTTCGCGGTCGCATTGGCTTTCATCGTGGACTTCCACGACTTACCGCTCAGCGCCGGGTAGACGACGTAGTCGCGCAGGTGCTGCTTGCCGAGCTTGGCGAGCACCTCCTTGCCGCGCGCCTTGGTCAGCTCGCGGTCGTCGCGTCCCTGGACGACCTTGCCGAGCTCGAGGAGCTGGATGGCGATGCCGTACTGGAACAGCGCCGCGAGAATCGCGTTGTAGGCGACGTTGCCGAGGTAGAACGGCTTCCACCGCTGGTCGCGGGTGACGCGCAGCAGGCCGTATCCCACGTCGTCGTCCATGCCGAGGATGTTGGTGTACTTGTGGTGCAGGTAGTTGTGAGTGATCTTCCAGTGCGCCGACGGGTCGACGTTGTCCCACTCCCAGTTGGCCGAGTGCACCTCGGGGTCGTTCATCCAGTCCCACTGCCCGTGCATCACGTTGTGCCCGAGCTCCATGTTCTCGATGATCTTCGACAGGGAGAGCATGCCCGTGCCCAGCAGCCACAACGGGCGTCTGTTCGAGCCGAGCAGCACGAGGCGCCCACCGATCTCGAGGCCACGCTGCAACCGGATCGTGTTGCGGACGTATCGAGCGTCGCGCTCACCGCGGGACTCCTCGATATCGCGCCGGATGGCGTCGAGTTCGCGGCCGATGGCCTCGACATCCGCATCCGTCAGGTGTGCGTACTCCTTGACATCCGATATCGCCATGGGAGCTACTCTACCGTAGGTTACGGCTCCGTAGGTTAGCCGAAATCGGAGCTGTGGCGCGAATCACACAGCCACAGGAGGCCTCCGACGACCCGATTCACCACGGCGACGCCGACGCTCTGCTACCGCATGCTCGGCATGGACCCGGAGGGCCGTGAGCAATCCCCGGCGCCGGCCGGTGGACGCCTCGGTCGCCGGCGCCTCCGGGCGCCACCGATCGAACTTGCGCTCGGAGGAGGTTTCCGGGGCGTCGTCGGAGGTCGCCTTCAGGAAGCGGTCGGGCACCGCGAGCTTGTGGATCGTGCGCAGGGCGAGCCAGTACTGCCGGGCGAGAGAGCCGGTGGTGTACGGCAGGTCGTACTTCCCGCACAGCGCCCGCACGCGCGCGGCGATCTCCGGGTAGCGGTTGCTCGGCAGATCAGGGAACAGATGATGCTCGATCTGGTAGCTGAGATTCCCGGTGAGGAAATCCATCGCGCGCCCACCCGAAATGTTTGCGCTGCCGAGCAACTGGCGCAGATACCACTCTCCGCGGGTTTCGTTCTCGTAGTGCTCCGTGGTGAACTTCTCGGCGCCGTCCGGAAAGTGGCCGCAGAAGATCACGAGATACGCCCAGATGTTGCGGATCACGTTGGCGGCGAGGTTCGCCGACAGCGTGCTACGCCAGGCCGGGCCGGTGAGCGCCGGGAAGAACACCAGATCCTTGACGACCTGCCGACCGGCCTTCACCGCGAATTCCTTGTTGGGCCCCGAGTTCCACTGCGCGGGCGGGACGCCTTCGAGTTCCTTCTTCGCCGAGAGATCGTGCAGCGCGATCCCCCATTCGAAGGTCAGGGCGAGGACGATGTTGGCGATCGGCTGCGCGAGATTGCGCGGACGCCACTTCTCGTCGCGCGTCATCCGCAGGATGCCGAATCCCACGTCCTCGTCCATGCCCACGATGTTCGTGTAGGTGTGGTGCGCGTAGTTGTGGGCGCGCTTCCAGTGCTCGGACGGGCCGGTCTGGTCCCACTCCCAGGACGTGGAGTGGATCTCCGGATCGTTCATCCAGTCCCACTGCCCGTGCATCACGTTGTGCCCGAGCTCCATGTTCTCGATGATCTTGGCGAGCGACAGCGCGGCGGTACCGACGATCCAGCGCGACCGGCGGCGGGAACCGAACAGCGCGCAGCGTCCGACCACCTCCAGCACACGCTGCAGACGGATGACGGAATGGATGTAACGCGCGTCCCGGGGGCCGCGCGAATTCTCCACATCCCGTCGAATCGCGTCGAATTCGTTTGCGAGAGCAACGATATCGTCTTCGGTCAGGTGCGAGAACGCGCGGATGTCGGTGATGGCCAAGCGGGATCCTTCGGAGGTTGCTGTCGGTGTCTACACGTCCAGTGTGCAGTCGCCGGCAGCGGCGGAGATGCAGGTCTGGACGCGTTCGCCCTCTGCGTGTTCCTTGCCGGATCGCAGATCGACGACGTGCCCCTTCTCGAGCGGCACCACACAAGTCTGACAGATTCCCATGCGGCACCCGAAGGGCATCAGCGCGCCGACGCTCTCACCGGCCTCGAGAATCGTCGTGGCACCGTCCACGGTGACGGTCTTACCGGACTTCGCGAACGTGATCGTTCCGCCCGACCCCGAGGTATCGGCGCGGCTGACGGCGAACCGCTCGAGATGGACCCGGTCATCGAGTCCCTCCGCAGCCCAGTGCGCGGTGATGTCGTCGAGCATCTGCTGCGGACCGCACGCCCAGGTCTGGCGCTCACGCCAGTCGGGGCACACCTCGGCGAGCTCGGACAGCGCGAACTTGCCCTTCTCGCGCGTGTGACGCACGTGCACCCGGAAGCGGTCGTGGGTGGCGTCGAAGCGTTCGAGCTCCGAGCGGAACATCACGTTCTCGGCCGTCGGCGCCGAGTGGATGTGCACGACGTCGGGCAGATCGAGTTCGCGCTCGATCGCGCGCCGGTCGAGCGTGCGCAGCATCGACATGATCGGCGTGATGCCACTACCGGCCGTCAGGAACAGGATCTTCGCCGGCGGCGGATCGGGCAGGACGAAATCGCCCTTCGGGGCCGCGAGGCGCACGACGGTCCCCTCCGGGACACCGCCGACGAGGTGGCTCGACAGGAACCCCTCGGGCATCGCCTTCACGGCGATGGAGATGACCTTGTCGTCCCAGGTGGGCGAGGAGGTCAGCGAGTAGGAGCGCCAGTGCCAGCGACCTTCGATGTGCAGGCCGATCCCGATGTACTGGCCGGGGGCGTATCCGAAGTCGAAGCCCCAACCCGGACGGATGACGATCGTCGCGGAATCGGGTGTCTCCTGGCGCACCGACACGATGCGCCCGCGCAGTTCACGGGCGGACCACAGCGGGTTGACCAGATGCAGATAGTCGTCGGGAAGCAGAGGGGTGGTCAGCCGGGCCACCGCGCCGCGCAGGACGTTGGAGAGCGATTTCTCTCCCGGCGCGACGTGTGCCGCAGGCTTTTCGATCCATTCCTTCAGACCCATCCGACCGTTTCTCCTCACTCCGGTTACGCCTCCGTAGGTTATCAGAGGTTACGGAAGCGTAGGTTGCGGTCGAGACGGCCGTCACACCGAAGGCGGGGTCAGAGCAGGTCGAGCAGAAAAGGCAATTCCTGGGTCGCGTACCAGGCCAGTTCGTGGTCCTCCGCGTCGCCGAGGACGAACTCCGCCTCCTCGTCGCCCAGTTCGGCCGCATCGACGACCTCACGCGCCCGCGCGACGTCGGTCTCCGCTTCCTGCAGGTCGATGTGCACCGAGGCCACCGCACTCATCGGGATCGGCCCGGTGAGCCGCACGACCGCATCATCGAGATCCGGCCGCGGCTTCACCTCGTCGACATCGGCCGCGATCACCACACGGCGGGACGCGAAGGACGGGTGATCACCGGGCTCCTCCGAGGCGAGCAATCGCAGCGACGCACGTGCCGCCTCCGCCATCGCGACCTCGGCGAGCTCTTCGTCGTCACCCGCCGTGTAGGCCTCCCGCAACGTGGGGGTCACCGCGAAGGCCGTCCTGCTCACCGGATCGACCTCGTCGTCGGCGACGAGTCGCTGCACCATCGCGAGCGTTGCCGGTACATAGACACGCGTCACTTCTCACCTGCCGGCATCCGTCAACTCCTCGAGAGATTCCTGGATCAGCGTCGCTGCCACGTCCACATCGGGCATCGCATCACGATCCGCATTCAAACCGTAGTAGATCTTGCCGTCGTAGGACGTCAACGCGATGCTCAGGGCCTGATTCTTCAGCAACGGCGAGACCGGATAGATCTCCAGGAGACGGGCCCCGGTCAGATAGAGCGGGTGCTGGGGACCCGGGGCGTTGGTGATCATGAGGTTGAACATCCGCTGCGAGAAACCCATCGCGACCCGGGTACCCACCGCGTGCATCGTCGCCGGGGCGAAGCCGGACAACCGGACCATCGTCTGGGCCGCCACCCGCCGCCGTTGCCGCGAATAGGCCTCGCCGGCGTGCGCGATGTGCGAGAGCCGGACCACCGCGTTCGGCTCCCCCACCGGCAGGTCCAGCAGGAAGGACGACACCTCGCCCTGCGGATGGACCTGGATCGTGTCGTTGCCGGCGCCGTCGTCCGGATCCTGGGTGTACACCGACATCGGGACCATCGCCCGCACGACGGTGGCCTCGGTGACCGGTTCGCCGCGGGAGAGCAGCCAGTAGCGCAATGCCCCGGCGAGAACCGCGAGTACGACGTCGTTGATCGTGCAGCCGTAGCGCGAGTGGATCTTGCGGTACGGCGCCAGATCGGACCGCACCACGGAGAATCGGCGGCTCCTCGAGATCTGCGTGTTCAGCGGCGTCTCGGGTGCCGACTGCGCAGCCGTGCGGGCGAGGCGGCCGACGGCGTCGACGGTCTCGGTGAGGGTCGCCGTGAGGTCGCCCACGGCCGAGCGGAGGGCGGCGACCCCCTCCCCGGGGCGCGCGACGAGTTCGGCGAGCGCCCCGACGAGCAGCGCGGATTCCGACGGTTCGCGTTCGGGCATCCACAATTCCTCGGGAACCTCACGCGGCACCGGCTCCTGGTCGAAGAGCACCTGCACGATGTCGAGGGCCTCCTCACCGTCGACGAGCGCCGAATGCGACTTCGAGAACAACGCGACCCGATCGTTCGCGAGCCCCTCGACGAGGTACATCTCCCACAGCGGCCGTGTGCGGTCCAGCGGCCGCGAGACCAGGCGCGCGACGAGGTCGTGCAGCTGTTCGTCGGAGCCGGGTCTCGGCAACGCGGAGCGCCGCACGTGATAGGTGATGTCGAAGTCGCGGTCGTCGACCCAGACGGGGCGGGACAGCCCGAATGCGACCTCCCGCACCTTCTTCCGGTAGCGGGGCACCTCGGGCAGCCGCTGCTCGACCAGCCGGAGCACGCTCTCGTAGTCGAGGCCGCCTTCGGGAGGTTCGAGGATCGCGAGCGAACCGACGTGCATCGGCGTGTTGCTCGTCTCCAAGTAGTAGTACGACGCGTCCTGCGCCGTCATCCGGCTCGTCATCGACCCCGCTCCCCCTCCTGACCCGAACCTGCCGAGCATCGCCACCACGGCTCGGCGCCGCCCGCAGCTCCGCCCCCGATCTCCTCGGGATCGAGATCGAAGAGTACGGCCAGTTCGCCCGGCGCGTCGTGTGAACCATCATGGTGGACGCCGACCATCCCCGCAGCGGCAGCACCTCGCACGTTGCCGACCGCATCGTCGACGAAGACGCACTCGCCCGGCCCGAGGTCGAGCAGTCGCGCGACCAGCAGGTAGCTCTCGGGGTCGGGTTTGGCGACGCCCGCATCACCCGAGAGCACCACGCGGTCGACGAAGGCACCTTCGAGATCGCGCAGCCACTGCGCGCCGGGGCCACCGGGATCGTTGCTGAGCAGAGCGGTCCGCACGCCCCGCGCACGCAGGAACGCCACGACCGCACCGAACGTGCCGGGGTCGCTTCCCGGCCCGACCAGGACGCCACCGACATCGAGTACGAGTCCTCGCAGCACGACACCACCGTATGTCCCGGGCACCCCGATCGCGTCCTATCGCACCGGCGCCCCGCAGGTGTGGCATCATGTGCGCGGTTCGTCCTCTCCCGAACCGATTCCTCGGCACCGGTCCACCCGTGCCGCCGATTCGCCGTCACGACTTTCGGGAGAGCTCATGCCGCATCACACCGGGCGCTACGTGCGCCGCCTCACCTGCCTCGAACCCCCCGCCGAGGAGAACTGCGGTCGCTCCCGCAGCCACGCGACCCGCCGGGCCACCCCGCACGATGGTCGCTCCGGGAGAATCCCGTTCCGGCACCAGGGAATCGGGAGTACCGGCGTGGCCGCGAACACGGACGACCGGCCCGATCTCCCCGTCGATCCGGCAGTCGGACGGGTGGCGGAGTCGGCCGTGCGCCTCGTCCTCGAGGTGGTGGACGGTCGCCGTCCTGCCGTGCAGTCGGCGACCGTCCTCGACCCACGGCTCGTCTCCACGATCGTCACGGGCCGCACGCCACGCGCAGGTCGCAGCACCGCGGTCCTGTTGCGCACACGCGTGCGCCCCGTCGACGCGGACACCGTCGAACTGTTCGGCAGCTACGCCCGGGGGGAACGGGTGTTCGCATTCGCCGGGCGGATGGTGTGCAAGCGTCCCCGTCCACGCGCGCCGCATCGCTGGACGATCACGACCCTGTGGCTCGGGTGAGCCACAGGGTCGTGAGGTGGTCCGGCGCCGGCCGCGCAGTACGCGCCCTACCGGGCGGGGTCAGCGGTGCCGGTTGGTCTTCGCGTCGCGCCGGGCGGCGGCACGACGTTCCTTGCGGGTGCCCGCCTGCTTCGGTGCGGATCCCGCATCGGAACCGGCGGTCGTCCGCGCGACGTGGGCGCGGCCGTCCTCGTCGGGACCGGTGTAGGTCAGGCGCCGTTCGGTCTCGTCGAGACCCTTCGCCTGCAGCGCGGCCGGCGCGGGCTGCGCCGCATGTGCGGGCTGCGCGGGCCGGGCGGGCTGCGCCGGAGCAGGACGTGCGGCCTGCACGGGAGCCGCCGCGGCCAGGCTCGGAGCCGCCTGTGCGGCCGCTGCCGCCGAGGCCGCGGTGACCGCCACACCCGGCTGCTGTTGCTGCTGCGCAGCCTCGACCTGGAGGTTGAACAGGAATCCGACCGATTCCTCCTTCAGACCCTCGAGCATCGCGGTGAACATGTCGAAACCTTCGCGCTGGTACTCGACGAGGGGATCGCGCTGCGCCATCGCGCGCAGGCCGATGCCTTCCTTGAGGTAGTCCATCTCGTAGAGATGCTCGCGCCACTTGCGGTCGAGGACCGACAGCAGCACGCGACGCTCGAGTTCGCGCATCGCGTTCTCACCGGCGATGGCCTCGAGTTCGGCCTCGCGACGCGCGTAGGCGGCGCGGGCATCCTCGAGCAGGACCTCGAGCAGACCGTCGCGGTCGAGGTCCTCGTTCTCGGCGACGAGCGTCTTGTGGTCGACACCCACCGGGTAGAGGGTCTTGAGCGCCGTCCACAACTGCTCGAGATCCCAGTCCTCGACGTATCCCTCGGCGGTCGCGCCGTCGACGTAGGCGGTGACGACGTCGGTGAGCATGTGCTGCACCTGACCCTCGAGGTCCTCGCCGCGCAGGATCCGGCGACGCTCCTCGTAGATGACGGTGCGCTGCTGGTTCATCACCTCGTCGTACTTGAGCACGTTCTTGCGGATCTCGAAGTTCTGCTGCTCGACCTGTGTCTGGGCGCTCTTGATGGCCTTGGAGACCATCTTCGCCTCGATCGGCACGTCGTCGGGCAGGTTCAGCCGGGTCATGATCGATTCGAGGGCCGCACCGTTGAAGCGCCGCATCAGTTCGTCGCCGAGCGAGAGGTAGAACCGCGACTCGCCCGGGTCGCCCTGACGGCCGGAACGGCCGCGCAACTGGTTGTCGATGCGACGGGACTCGTGCCGCTCGGTGCCGAGCACGTACAGGCCACCGGCCGCGCGCACCTTCTCGGCGTCGGCCTTCGACTCGGCCTTGATCCGCTCGAGGGTCTCGTCCCAGGCCGCCTCGTACTCCTCCGGAGTGTTCACCGGATCGAGACCACGCTGACGCAGCGCGATGTCGGCGAGGATGTCGGGGTTGCCACCGAGCACGACGTCGGTACCACGACCGGCCATGTTGGTTGCGACGGTCACCGCACCGGAACGACCGGCCTGCGCGATGATCTGCGCTTCCTGCTCGTGGAACTTCGCGTTGAGCACGCTGTGGGGCACACCACGCTTGGTGAACTGACGCGACAGGTACTCGGACCGCTCGACGCTCGTCGTACCGATGAGGACCGGCTGCCCCTTCTCGTGACGCTCGACCACGTCGTCGACGACGGCCGCGAACTTCGCTTCCTCGGTCTTGTAGATCAGGTCGCCCTGGTCGACACGCACCATCGGACGGTTCGTCGGGATCGGGATGACCCCGAGGCTGTAGATCTGGTGGAGCTCGGCGGCCTCGGTCTCGGCCGTACCCGTCATGCCCGACAGCTTGTCGTACAGGCGGAAGTAGTTCTGCAGCGTGATCGTGGCCAGCGTCTGGTTCTCGGCCTTGATCTCGACGCCTTCCTTGGCCTCGATCGCCTGGTGCATGCCCTCGTTGTAGCGGCGGCCCGACAGCACACGACCGGTGAACTCGTCGACGATGACGACCTCACCGTTACGGACGATGTAGTCCTTGTCCTTGGCGTAGAGCTCCTTGGCCTTGATGGCGTTGTTCAGGTAGCTCACCAGCGGCGAGTTCGCCGCCTCGTACAGGTTGTCGATGCCGAGCTGGTCCTCGACGAATTCGACACCGGCCTCGTGCACACCGACGGTCCGCTTCCGGATGTCGATCTCGTAGTGCACCTCGGGCTTGAGCAGCTTCACGATGCGGGCGAACTCGGAGTACCACTTGCTCGACGCGTCGGCGGGACCCGAGATGATCAGCGGCGTCCGGGCCTCGTCGATGAGGATCGAGTCGACCTCGTCGACGACCGCGAAGTTGTGTCCGCGCTGCACGAGGTCGTCGAGCGAGTGCGTCATGTTGTCGCGCAGGTAGTCGAAGCCGAACTCGTTGTTGGTGCCGTAGGTGATGTCGGCGGCATAGGCTGCGCGGCGCTGCGCCGGCGTCATCCCGGACAGGATCACGTCGGTCTCGAGCCCGAGGAAACGGTGCACACGGCCCATCCACTCGGCGTCGCGCTTGGCGAGATAGTCGTTGACCGTGACGACATGGACGCCGTCGCCGGAGATCGCGTTGAGGTAGGCCGGCAGCACGCAGGTGAGGGTCTTGCCCTCACCGGTCTTCATCTCGGCGATATTGCCGAAGTGCAGCGCCGCGCCACCCATGATCTGGACGAGATAGTGCTTCTGCCCGAGCACCCGGAAGGACGCCTCCCGGGCGGTCGCGAAGGCCTCCGGGAGCAGATCGTCGAGCGTCTCGCCGTCCTGGTAGCGGCTCCGGAACTGCTCCGTCATGGCCCGGAGCTCGGCGTCGGTCAGGGCCTCGAAGTCCGGGGAGAGGGAATCGACATGCTCGGCGATGTGCTTGAGCCGCTTGACCATGCGACCTTCACCGATCCGGAGCAGCTTCGTCAGCGACAGCACTGGTGTGTTCGTCCTCAATCTCGGGTACCTGCACGGACAAGAAATCCGGCCGAGGCCTTGTCGGACCCCGGCCGGATTCCATGGTAGGCGCTGCGCGGGAGTGACCGCGATGGCGAGGTGCCTCAGGTCACTCCCGGCAGTGTCACACGAGCCTGATCAGACCGTAGTCGAAGGCGTGTCGCCGGTAGACCACGGACGGCTTGTCCGTCTCCTTGTCGTGGAACAGGTAGAAGTCGTGACCGACGAGTTCCATCTCGTAGAGGGCGTCGTCGACGGTCATCGGCGCAGCGTTGTGTTCCTTCGTCCGGACGATGCGACCGGGACCGTCCTGGGATTCCTTCTCGCTGTCGCCGAGCGACAGATCGGGCGAGATCGCGAGCTCGTCGTCACGGGCGAGAGCCGCGGTGGCTTCCGCCACGGACACGGGCGTCTTCTCACCGTAGGAGACCTTGCGGCGCTCCTTCGTCCTTCGCAGGCGCGATTCGAGCTTGCTGATCACAGACTCGAAGGCAGCGTAGAAACTGTCGGCGCTGGCCTCGGCCCGTACGATCGGTCCCTTCCCGCGGGCAGTGATCTCGACCCGTTGGCAACTCTTCTTCTGACGCCTGTTGCGTTCGTGCTGCAACTCGACGTCGAAGAGGAAGATCGTCGGATCGAAGCGTTCGAGCCGAGCGAGTTTCTCGGAGACGTAGATCCGGAAATGATCGGGGACCTCGACGTTGCGTCCTTTCACGACAACATCGGCACGGGGGCCTTCCGTGGCGGCATCGGCCTCTGCAACGGAACCTCTGGACTTCGAAGGGGTCGTCACGCGTACCTCCCGAGTTACGGCCGGCGCAGCCCGCGCGCCGGCATGATGAATGAGCGCGAGAGCGCACTCGCCCGGAATCGGAAGAACAAGCGTTTCCACCCGTCTACCTTGTTGTTTCCGGGTCTGATGGCGACGTTAGTACGTAACTCGAAGGTCTGCCACCGTTCCCACCCGATTTCACTTCGCGTCGCATTCCGGTCCTGGACGGGGCCCTGCCCGGACCCGTCGGAGTACTCACGCGTGGGCGATCACGAGCACTCCCACCGGGTACAATCCTGCGCGCCGGAGAGCCCGTACCGACTCGCGGGCGGTGGTTCCGGTGGTGAGCACATCGTCGACCACGAGTACCGGGATCGTCCGCGGCAGCCCGTCGGCGCTCACCGTCACGCGGCCGGCGAGGTTGCGTTGCCGGTCGGCCGCGGTGAGCCCCACCGAGTCGCGCACACCCGCCGCCACACCCAGGATCGGATGCACGTGGAGGTGACGGTCGTGCGCCGCGGCGGCCCGGGCGGCACGCGCGACGGGATCGCCTCCGCGTGCCCGCGCGGCCCGCGCCCGGGTGGGGGCGGGCGCCACGATCAACGGCCCGCCGGGCAGCTCACCCCATCTCCGCAGCCGCGTGATCGCGACCGCCCACGCGAGCCCGAGAGGCTCGGCGAGATCCCGCCGGGCGCGTTCCTTGGCGACGATCACCGCGCGACGCCGGGGGCCGGAGTACGGGCCCAGACTCCACACCGGGACCCCGGGCTCGACGCGGGGCGTCACCGTCCCGGGATGGTCGCCGAGTTCCCGCGCGCACTCTCGGCACCAGTTCACCCCGGGGTCGGCGCATCCCCCGCACCGGGCGGGCAGGACGAGATCGAGCAGGGCCGTCAGCACACCGCGAGTGTGCCGGATGTCACCGACAGCCGGGGTCGACGGCAGCACCGACAACCGGTGTCACCGGCACCGCGCTCAGCCCGGCAGGACGGGAATCGCGGCCATCCCGGCGAGGCCGGGCACCTCCCGCCAGTACCGGTCGCCGGCGGGGTCGCGGTTGTTGAGCTGGAAGACCGTCCGGGAATCCGCGACGAACTCGCTCGCCGTGGACGCCTCGACCGCCACCACCGGGGGCGTGAGATTGCGGCTCGGCAGTGCGTCGATGCGTGAGCCGTCCACCGCGACCTGCACGACGGGCACGTCGGCCGACGCGCGGGAGACGACGATCGTGTCGGCCGTGCTCCAGTCCAGGGCGAGCGCGGGACCACCGAGACCGAAGCCGATCTCGCGCGGATTGGTGAGCGAGTACTCGCCGGTCGTGGTCGGCACGACGGTCGCGACGAAGACCCGCCCGTCGATGATCATGGCGGCGCGGACACCGTCGCGCGACAGGCGCAGTTCGGTGATGCGGCCGCCGAGACCGCGGACCGCGCCCGCCTCCACCCCGACGACGGTGACCCGCCCGGTGCCGGGTTCGCGCACCGCGCGCACCACCGAGGTCCCGTTGACGACCGCCCACACCGAATTGTTGTTGGGCGACCAGGACGGCCGGGTGATCGACTCGCCGTCGACCGCCGGCTCGGCACCGCCCTCGCTGTAGGCCCCCACCATGAGTTGCACGGCCGGTTCCGGTGCCGGTTTGCCGGTGTTCTCGACTGCGGCGACGAGCTCTCCGTCCAGCGACAGGGCGACCGACTGCAGGTCGTCGGACGCACCGAAGAAGCTGCGTACGGGGGTCACACCCGTCTCTGCGACGCTCACCAGCGCGCCGTCGAGCAGCGCGTGCAGACCCACCGTCACGCTCGACGCGGCGAGGGGGTTCATCGACGCCACGTCCGCGGTGGTCCACCCGTTCGGGAAGCGTTCGTCGAGCGGCTGGCCGTCGGCGAGGAGCTGGTACGGGCCGCTGATGTCGGCATTGGCGAGGGTCCAGATCACCTGTGCGGCGAGCAGTTCGCGATCCTGCCGCCCCATCGAGCCGACCCCCTGGAAGTCGATGCGGATGCCGCCGAGCCCGACGCCCACGTCGGTCGTGCGGCCGTCGGCCTTCGTCACCGATCCGATGACGGTGACGTCCTCGAGCAGATTCTTGACCGCAGGTGCCAGGACCTGCTTCGGGCCCTCGACGAGCAACCCCATCAGCTGGGAGGCCGTCTGCTCGGGTGTGCCCGTGATCCAGCGCGGATCCGGGACGACGGCGTTGCCCGTCGGGTCGAGGAAGTACAGCGAGCGCCGCTGATAGGTGTTGAGGAAACGGGGGCGGTCCATGATGACGCCGGCCGGCAGCCGGTCGATGCGCCACTCCCCGTCGGTGCGGACGAGTGAGAACCGCGCCTCGAACTCCCCGTCGGCGGGGCGGTAGATGCCGCCCTCCTCGAGAAAGCCGACGGTACTCGCCCGCACCACATAGGTGGCGCTGTCGCCGTCGCGTTCCTCGACGAGGACGTCGACCTTGTCGACGATCGTCGCGCTCGCGGCGTCGTCCCAGGTGTCGGACATCGTGGGCGTGAGGAACTGGCGGGCCGCGCGATGGCGGTTGGTCGGATCGGTGCTGGCCTGCAGGAAGTCGCGCAGGAGCAGATCGGGTTCGCGACCCGGCACCGGTGCGGCGACCTCCGTGGTCGAAGGACCGCGTTCGAGGGTTCCGATGGCCTGCGGGGAGGACGAATCGGGCAGCGTGGCACATCCCGACAACACGAGTCCGGCCACCGTCAGGAGGACGACGAGCACGCCCGCTGCACGCGGAGTCGAGCGGCTCATGTACTGGCTCCTTCGGACGGCGTGCTCGCAGGGTCGGTCGGGGACTCTCCGGTCGACGGCTGCTCCGGGGTGTCGTCGTCCGGTGGGGGCTTGCCCTGCACGGCCTTCGCGGCGCCGGGCACGAGAGGGAGGGGGCTGCGACCCACTTTACGTCCGCGTTCGCGGGGCAGGGTCAGCCGGAAGCTGGCACCTCGTCCCGGTTCGCCCCATGCCTCGAGTTTGCCGTTGTGCAGGTTTGCGTCCTCGACGCTGATGGCGAGTCCGAGACCGGTGCCACCGGAACGCCGGACCCGCGACGGATCCGAACGCCAGAACCGGTTGAAGACGAGCTTCTCCTCCCCCGGTCGCAGACCCACACCCTGATCGCGCACGACGAAGGCCGCGGCGGTGTCGTCGGCGCGCAGCCGCAGCAGGATCGGTTTGCCCTCACCGTGATCGATCGCGTTGGCGAGGAGGTTCCGCAGGATGCGTTCGACACGACGCGGATCGACGTCGGCCTCGACGGGTTCGTCCGGCATGTCGACGATGAGTTCGGTCGCGGTCTCGCGGGCCAGGTGACGCACGGTCGAGACGGCGGCACGCGCACACATCCGCAGGTCGAGACGCTCGGAGGCGAGCTCGGCGACACCGGCGTCGTGCCGGCTGATCTCGAGCAGGTCGTTGAGCAGACTCTCGAAGCGGTCGAGTTCGGCGACGAGCAGTTCGGAGGACCGTTTGAGGACGGGGTCGAGGTCGTCGCTGCCGTCGTGGATGAGGTCGGCGGCCATGCGTACCGTCGTCAGCGGGGTGCGCAGTTCGTGGCTCACGTCGGAGGTGAACCGCTTCTGCAGGTTGCCGTACTCCTCGAGCTGGGTGATCTGGCGCGACAGGCTCTCGGCCATCTCGTTGAACGACATCGCGAGCCGGGCCATGTCGTCCTCGCCGCGGACCGGCATGCGTTCCTTGAGCCGCCCGTCCGCGAAGCGCACGGCGATCCGGGAGGCCGACCGGATGGGCAGCACGACCTGCCGGGCGACGATCATGGAGATCGCCGCCAGCAGGACGAGCAGAACCACGGCACCGACGAGCAGGGTGCCGCGGACGAGGGCGAGGGTGCGTTCCTCACCGCCGAGCGGGAAGACGAGATACAGCTCGAGCGTCGAGATGTCGGAATCGGTGGGACTGCCCATGATCAGGGCCGGCCCGGTGTAGCCCTCGGGATCGGCGACGGTCGCGAACTGGTAGGCGATCTGCCCGTTCTGGACGAAGGCGCGCAGGTTCTGCGGGATCTGGTCGGCGGGCCCGCTCGAGGTGGGGGCCCGCGGACCGTCACCGGGGACGATGAGGACGGGGTCGAAGGTTCCGGCGACGCCGGTGTCCTGTCCCCCGTCGCTGCCGCGGCTGGTGAGGATCGCCGCGGCACCGTCGAGACGGACCGCGAGCGAGCCCGAGTCGTCGGCGCCCGCGAGCTGTCCCTCGACCAGCGCGCGCGAGCGATCCATCTCCTCGGTCGCGGCATCGATCTTCACTTCGAGCAGACGGTCGGTGATCTGGCTCGTGAGTACCACTCCGAGCACGAACATGACGATCAGCGACAGCGTGAGGGTCGAGGTCACGACCCGCAGCTGCAGCGATCGTCGCCAGGTGTGCGCGAGTCGGCTGCTCATCGACCGCGACCACCTCACCAGCGGCAGCGTCCTACGCGTGATACGCCGCCGAAGCCGGTAGGTTCGGATCACGGCGGTCCGGCCTTGTAGCCGACCCCCCGCACCGTGAGCACCGCCTCGGGATTCTCGGGATCCTTCTCGACCTTCGCGCGCAAGCGCTGGACGTGGACGTTCACGAGCCGGGTGTCGGCGGCATGCCGGTAACCCCAGACCTGTTCGAGCAGGACCTCACGGGTGAACACCTGGCGCGGCTTGCGCGCGAGGGCCACGAGCAGGTCGAACTCGAGAGGCGTGAGCGAGATCGCCTCGTCGCCGCGGGTGACCTTGTGGGCGGGGACGTCGATGGTGATGTCACCGATCGTCAGGACCTCGGCCGGTTCCTGCTCGGTGCGGCGCAGACGGGCCCGCACGCGTGCGACGAGTTCCTTCGGCTTGAACGGCTTGACGATGTAGTCGTCGGCGCCGGATTCGAGGCCGAGGACGACGTCGACCGTGTCGGACTTGGCGGTGAGCATCACGATCGGCACACCCGAATCCGCGCGGAGCACGCGGCAGACGTCGATGCCGTTCATGCCGGGGAGCATGAGATCGAGCAGGACGAGGTCGGGCCGGATCTCACGCACGGCACCGAGCGCCTGCGTGCCGTCCCCCACCACGAACGGTTCGAATCCCTCGCCGCGCAGCACGATCGTGAGCATCTCGGCCAGCGCGGTGTCGTCGTCGACTACCAGAATCCTCGGCTTCATAGCCTCTATCGTGTCACCCCTTCACCGTCGTGAAGCAGATTTGAGATGTGAACGGCGAGTTGTGGCGCGGAGGTCTGCGGGCCCGCGACCTCCCACGGAGACATCCACTGCTGCTGCGCGAGCCCGTCGTACACCGCACCCGTGCGTTCCTGTAGACCGCCGTCACGCTCGTAGGCGTCGCGGTCGCGGTCCGCCTCGGTCGCGGCGCGGTGACGGGCGCGCTCCGCGGCCAGTTCGACGGGAACGCGGAGCAGCACCTGCAGATCGGGTACCGGAAGCCCGAATCGTTCGAACTCGAGCCGACGGATCCACTCCACCGCCGGGCCGGTCGCGTCCTCGTTCCGGCGCGCCGCGGTGTACGCGGCGTTGGACGCGACGTACCGGTCGAGCAGCACGATGTCGTTGTCGGCGAGCAGTTTCCGCAGTTCGTCGGCCGCATCACGACGGTCGAGGGCCCACAGCAGGGCCATCGCCTCGACGCTCGAGGCGGTGTCGCCGTGGTGCCCGCGCAACGCCTCCGCGCCCAGATCGGCGTGGATCGACTTCCCGTAACGCGGGAAGGCCAGCGTCGCGACCTTCCGTCCGGCCTCGCGCCAGGTCTCGACGAGACCGGCGGACAACGTCCGTTTGCCGGCCCCGTCGAGACCTTCGACGACGATCAGATCACTCATGCGCTCCGCGTTTCCCGTCGAGTGCCCGGGATCAGTAGCGGTAGTGCTCGGGCTTGTACGGGCCCTCGACGTCGACGCCGATGTACTCGGCCTGTTCCTTGGTCAGCTTCGTGATCTGCCCGCCGAGCGCCTCGACGTGGATCTTCGCGACCTTCTCGTCGAGATGCTTGGGCAGGCGGTAGACCTCGTTGTCGTACTCGTCGGGCTTGGTCCACAGCTCGATCTGGGCGATCACCTGGTTCGCGAACGAGTTGCTCATCACGAAGGAAGGGTGGCCCGTGGCGTTGCCGAGGTTGAGCAGGCGGCCCTCCGACAGGACGATGATCGAATGACCGTCGGCGAAGGTGAACTCGTCGACCTGCGGCTTGATGTTGATCCGCGTGACGTCGGCTGCGCGCTCGAGGCCGGCCATGTCGATCTCGTTGTCGAAGTGGCCGATGTTGCCGAGAATGGCCTGGTGCTTCATCGCCTTCATGTGCTCGAAGGTGATGATGTCCTTGTTGCCCGTCGCGGTGATGACGATGTCGGCCCGGCCGATGAAGTCCTCGACCGTCACGACGTCGTAGCCGTCCATCATGGCCTGCAGCGCGTTGATCGGGTCGACCTCGGTGACCGACACGCGTGCACCCTGGCCGCGCAGCGCCTCGGCGCAACCCTTGCCGACGTCGCCGTAACCGCACACGAGCGCGGCCTTGCCGCCGATGAGCACGTCGGTGCCGCGGTTGATGCCGTCGAGCAGCGAGTGCCGGGTGCCGTACTTGTTGTCGAACTTGCTCTTGGTGACCGAGTCGTTGACGTTGATCGCCGGGAACGCGAGTTCGCCGGCCGCCGACAGCTGGTACAGGCGCAGCACGCCGGTGGTGGTCTCCTCGGTGACGCCCCGGACCGACTCCGCGACGGTGGTCCACTTCTTCGAATCGGCGGCGAGCGAGCGGCGCAGCAGTTCGAGGAAGACCTTGTACTCGGCGGAGTCCTGCTCCTCGTCGATCGGCGGGACGACGCCGGCCTTCTCGAACTGGGCACCCTTGAGCACGAGCATCGTGGCGTCGCCACCGTCGTCGAGGATCATGTTGGCGGGTTCACCGGGCCAGGTGAGCATCTGCTCGGCAGCCCACCAGTACTCCTCGAGAGTCTCGCCCTTCCACGCGAAGACCGGGACACCCTCGGGCTCCTCGGCGGTACCGTGCGGGCCGACGACGATCGCTGCGGCGGCGTGGTCCTGGGTGGAGAAGATGTTGCACGACGCCCAGCGCACCTGCGCACCGAGGGAGACGAGCGTTTCGATGAGCACAGCGGTCTGGACCGTCATGTGCAGCGAGCCGGAGATCCGTGCGCCCTTCAGCGGCTGCACCTCCGCGTACTCGCGGCGCAGCGCCATCAGGCCCGGCATCTCGTGTTCGGCGAGCCGGATCTCCTTGCGCCCGAATTCGGCGAGGGACAGATCGGCGACCTTGAAATCGAGACCGTTGGCCCGGTCGGCGACGAGCGTGGTGTCGGACACGTGCAGATGCCTCTTCCTGTCGGCAGACAATGGTGGTTCCAGGCTATACAACCTGAGCAAGGATCGGCCGAGCAGATCGTCCACCGACGGTTCCGCCCCGGCCGACCGGCCGGTCAGCCGCGGACGGCGGCCCGTTCGACGAACGGCACGAGCAGATCGGCGAGGTCGGCGGCGACGTCGCGCCCCGAAGCCGGAGGCATGGAGACGAAACTCAGCGCCACCCGCACGACGGCGCGCGCCAGGATCCCGGCGTCGGATTCGGACGCCGCGATCCAGCTGTGATGGAAGGTCTCGGTGAGGCGGCCCGCGCCCCGCTCGAGGATGGGGGCGGCGTCGGTGGTGATCAACCGCAGCAGGTCGGGCTTGGCCTCACCGCTCAGCAGCGACTGCACGAGGGGGTCGGCGGCGGAGGCCTCGAAGAAGAACGCGAAGCCGTCGACGAGCGCGGCGCGCGCATCCCCGACGTGCGCGTACACCGAATCGGCCACGGCGTCGACGAACTCGTCGACCAGCCGCAGCGCGTAGCCCTGCGCCAGGCCCTGCCGGGAGGAGAATTCCTTGTAGAGGGTCTGCCGGCTGATGCCGGCGGTCCGGGCGACGTCGCTCATCGTGACGGCCGACCAGTCGCGTTCGAGCAGCAGCTCCCGCATGGCGTCGAGGATCGTCGAGCGCAACAGCACCCGACTGGCCTCGTGGAAGGGAACCCGCGCGTTCGGCATGGGAGGAACGCTCTCACGCACGGATGTGCTCGTCAAAGCAACGCGAACCGTGATCCACCGTGCTGTGATTCACCGCACAGGGGTTCACCGGCGGACGATCTCCACCATCTCGAAGTCGGCCTTGGCAGCACCGCAGTCCGGGCAGGACCAGTCGTCGGGGATGTCCTCCCACCGGGTGCCGGGCTCGATGCCCTCGTCGGGCCATCCCTCGGCCTCGTCGTATTCGAAACCGCACACCAGACAACGGAACAAGCGGTAATCGGTACTCACGGGGTGTACTCCTCGAAATCGATCTTCTCCCGGACTCCGCAGTCGGGGCACGGCCAGTCGTCCGGCACCTCGGACCACGCGGTGCCGGGCGGGAAACCCTCCCGCGGGGCGCCGGCACTCTCGTCGTAGGTGAACTCGCAGACGGGACAACGGTAGGACGCCACGATCACTTCCCTTCCGCGGCAGCGTGATCCACTACTCCGTAGCGGGCGAGGATCTTCTCGCGGCGACGCGGCTCGATGTTCGCGCGGGTGATGTCGCCGTCGTAGTGGTCGAGCACACGATGATCCATGACCTTGCGCCACAACGGTGGGATGTAGGCGAGGGTGATCATCGTCGCGTAGCCGGCCGGCAACTGCGGCGAGACCTCCATGCTTCGCAGGGTCTGGTAGCGCCGGGTGGGATTGGCGTGATGGTCGCTGTGCCGCTGCAGGTGGTAGAGGAAGATGTTCGTCACCAGATGGTCGCTGTTCCAGCTGTGCGCGGGCGAGCAGCGTTCGTAACGCCCCTTACCGGTCTTCTGCCGGAGCAGGCCGTAGTGCTCGAGATAGTTCACGACCTCGAGCAGCGAGAAGCCGAAGATCGCCTGGATCACGAGATACGGCGCGATGGAGAGACCGAAGACGCCGAGGAGCACCGCGTACAGGGCGACGGAGATCGCCCACGCGTTGAGGACGTCGTTGTGCACGCTCCACACCGGCTTGCCGAGCCGTTCGAGGCGGGCCCGCTCGAGACGCCATGCCGAACGCAGACTGCCGACCACGCTGCGCGGCAGGAAACGCCAGAAGCTCTCCCCGAACCGCGCCGAGGCGGGATCCTCCGGAGTCGCGACGCGCACGTGATGCCCGCGATTGTGCTCGATGTAGAAGTGGCCGTAGAAGGCGGGGGCGAGAGCCCACTTCGACAGGCGCCGTTCGAATTCGACCTTCTTGTGACCGAGCTCGTGCGCCGTGTTGATCCCGATGCCCGCGACCACGCCGACCGAGATGGCGAGACCGATCTTCGACACCACGCCGAGGCCGCCGTCGATGCCGAGCCAGGACAGGTCGTCGGCCGACCACAGATAGCAGGCGAAGATCAGCGACGCGAACTGGAAGGGCAGATACAGGTAGGTGCAGTAGCGGTAGAAGCGGTCGTTCTCGAGTTGTTCGAACAACTCGTCGGGAGGGTTCTCCCCGTCGGGCCCGACGAACAGGTCGAGCAACGGTACGAGGACGTAGATCAGCAGTGGGCCGATCCACCACAGGACCGGGGTGACACTCTGCAGTCCGAGCTGGTTACCGCCCCACACCAGCGCGGTGGCGACGAACAGGGCCGTCGGAGGTACCAGCCCCAGAAGCCACAGATGGCGTTTGCGGTCGCGCCATGGGAGATCGGGCCGGTCCACCGAATCCGCCGATGCCGTACTCATGTCGGGTCTCCTCATCACCGTCGATAACGCAGAGCACGCCACCCTTTGGTGACGCACACCACTCATAGCTTGACTCTAGAACGGCATTCGTCCGGTGTCTAGACATTTGATCGAATTTGTAAATCTCGCGAGAGGTGGCGGGAAACGACGAAGGCGAGCCCGTGCGGGCTCGCCTTCCGTTCGAATCGGTCCCGACCGGGACCCGGGCTCAGGACTCGTCGACCGCCGATGCCGACACCTCGCCGAGGCGGGCCCGGAAGACCTGCGTGTCCGCGGCACAACCGTGGACGGCCGGCCGCCGATCGCAGGCCGACAGCCACGCCGAGTCGCCGGGCTTCAGCGTCACCGACTCGCCCTCGCATTCGACCCGCACATCGCCTGCGGTGCACAACAGGATCTGGGGGCCGTCGGCACCGACCTCGAGGGCGTCGCCGGCGCCGAGGTCGATGCGCGACAACGCGAACTCCGGTGCCGGAGTGCGGTAGCGGCGTTCGGCCGGGCCGAGATGCCCCGGATCGGTCGCTGCCGAGATCTCCGGGACGGCTTCGAGGATCGGCACCGACGCCGCGCCGAAGTCGAGCACGCGCAGCAGTTCGGGCACGTCCACGTGTTTGGGAGTGAGACCGCCGCGCAACACGTTGTCGGAATTCGCCATGATCTCGACGCCCATGCCGTGCAGATAGGCATGCAGATTCCCCGCGTCGAGATAGAGTCCCTCCCCCGGCTGCAGGGTGATGCGGTTGAGCAGCAGGGAGGCCAGCACCCCGGCGTCGCCCGGGTAGAAATCCGCCAGCTGCAGAGCCGTACGCACCTCCGGAACGAAGTCGCGTTCACCCTCCCGGCCGGTGGCGAGATAGGTCACGCAGCCGTCGAGCACGCGCGGCAGCAGCGCCGCGAGAGCGGGCGGAGGCAACGTGATCCAGGTGGTGAACAGCGCCCGCAGGCCACTCGAATCGGGTTGTCCCGCGAGCAGTCCCACATAGGGGTCGAGCTCCGGGACCGCCAGCGCCTCGAACAGCTCCACCGTCCGCTTCGGATCGCGGAAACCGGCGAGCGCCTCGAATCGTGTCAGCGCCACCACCAGTTCGGGCTTGTGGTTCGCGTCCTTGTAGTTGCGAACGGGCGAGTCGATCGGGATTCCCAGCGCTTCCTCGCGAGCGAACCCCTCGGCCGCCTGGCGGGCACTGGGATGCGCCTGCAACGACAAGGGCTCCTCTGCTGCCAGGAGCTTGAGGAGGAAGGGCAGCCGGGGACCGAACGCCCCCACAGCGCGGTCGCCGAGATGTCGCTGAGGCTCGGCCGACAGCAGATCGAGCAGCGAGTGCTCGTCGCCGTCCGAATCCACCAGCCTGGCGGGATCTGCCGGATGCGCACCCAGCCACAACTCGGCCTCGGGGTGATGGGACGGCACAGTGCGGCCGCGCAAGGTGGCGATCGCGGTTCGCGATCCCCAGGCGTACGAGCGCACCGCACCTTCGAGTCGGTGCACTATCTCCCCCCTGCCAATCCGAGATATGCAGCCGCCATCTCTGTGCGGACGGTCAACACTGCCACCTGTTCCAGCACGGTCGGCACCGTGCTCGACTCGAATTCTCCGACCACGGACATCACTTCCACATCCGGTAGTGCCGCCGTCCTCCGCTGCGCCGCCGACCGGTCGGGGTCCGTGCTGAGCACGAACACCCGCGCCGGTGCGATCGGCGCCGGTCCGTCCAGTTCCTCGTCGTGGAAGAACGGGTCGTAGTTCTCACCGCTCGCGGTGACGACGGCCATGAGCCGATCGCGCGCGACCAGAACGTCGCCGAGCGCCGCGGCACCCGAGACCACACCCGCCTCCTGCAGCAAGGATTCCGACGCATGCCGGGCGAGGATCGTCGTCGCCGCGGAATCACCCGCGAACACCACTCGGCGCGACTGCATGCGCACCGCGAGCGACTTCGCAGGATTGTGGAAGACCTCGTTCTCCGGATGATTGCGCGCCGCTTCCTCGTCGGCCGTGTCGGCCACGTCGGCGAGCGGTGGCACACCGGCGATCCGCACGGCGCGCTGCAGCACACCGAGCACAGCGCAGAACACCGCGACGTGCCGGGCGAGCACGTACCGCGTCCGGACGCGGATCCGGGGCGGCAACGACATCGCGCGACCGGCCGCGACCGCCCGCACCGGACCCTCGTCCGGGGCGTCGACGACGACCTCCGCGCCGCGCCGCAGTCCGGCGTCGATGCTGCGGGCCACTTCCGGATCGCCGGCATCGTTTCCCGAGACCACCACGACGTCGAGCGCACCCACCCAGGGCGGGGTGGCCGGTGCGGCGACCAGCGGTACACCGGCCTGGTCCCCGAACAACGCGACGACCAGTTCGGCGGCCGATCGGGCGCGGGCATCGGTGCCGACGAAGACGACACTGCGAGGATGCATGTCGGTGAGCCGGCCGAGCACACCTTCGTCGACCGCCGCGGCGACCGCACGGATCTGGGCGCCGCCGAGGGCCGCGCTCCTGAGGATGCCGTCGACATCGGCGGCGAGCAGGCTGCCCGCATCGTCGAAGTCGAACAGCGGTGAGGGTGCCGTCACGACCGCATCACCTTCCTTCCGCCGCCGCGACCTCGGCGAGCCACCTGACCGAGCCCGGCACGCCATGCACCGGCACTTCGATTATTCCTGTTGTCCCTCCGTCTACGCACGAACGACAGAAAGGATCTCCTTCACCAATGCCTCGACCTCACCGTCCGTGCGCGCCTCCACGTTGAGTCGCAGCAGCGGCTCGGTGTTGGACGCGCGCAGGTTGAACCACGCGTTGTCGGGCAGGTCCACGGTGACACCGTCGAGCCGGTCGACCGACACCGCGCGATCCTCGAACGCCACGACGACGGCCTCGGTGCGCTCGGCCGCGTCGGTGACCGTCGAATTGATCTCTCCCGACGCCGCATACCGGTTGTAGGAGCTCATCAACTCGGAGAGCGGGCCGTCCTGCGAGGCCAGCGCGGCGAGTACGTGCAGTGCCGCGAGCATGCCCGAGTCGGCGCCCCAGAAGTCGCGGAAGTAGTAGTGCGCCGAGTGTTCGCCGCCGAAGACGGCGCCGGTCTCGGCCATCTGCTGCTTGATGAACGAATGCCCGACCCGGGTGCGGACGGGCTTGCCGCCCTGCTCGGTGACGAGTTCGGGCACCACCCGCGACGTGATCAAGTTGTGGATGATCGTGGAGCCGGGGTCCTTGGCGAGTTCGCGGGCTGCGACGAGCGCCGTCACCGCCGACGGCGTGACCGGCTCGCCGCGCTCGTCGACCACGAAGCAGCGGTCGGCGTCGCCGTCGAAGGCCAGGCCCACATCCGCGCCGGACTCGACGACCAGACGCTGGAGGTCGACGAGGTTGGCGGGGTCGAGGGGGTTGGCCTCGTGATTGGGGAAGGTGCCGTCGAGTTCGAAGTACAGCGGGACGAGGTCGACGGGCAGGGCGCCGAAGACGGCGGGAACTGTATGGCCGCCCATGCCGTTGCCGGCGTCGACCGCCACCTTGAGCGGTCGCATCTGCGCAAGGTCGACCAGACCGCGGACGAACGAGGCGTAGTCGTCGAGGACGTCGCGCTCGGTGATGCTGCCGCGCTCGCCCTCGTAGGCGGGAACACCTTCGACGAGATCGGCCGAGATCTGCGCCAGACCGGTGTCCTGACCGACGGGCTTGGCACCGGCACGGCAGAGCTTGATGCCGTTGTACTTCGCAGGATTGTGGCTCGCGGTGAACATCGCGCCGGGTGCGTCGAGCAGACCCGACGCGAAGTAGAGCTGGTCGGTGGACGCGAGTCCGATGAGCACCACGTCGAGTCCCTGGGCGGTGACCCCGTCGGCGAAGGCCTGGGACAACGAGGGGGACGAGGCACGCATGTCGTGCCCGATCACCACGCGGTCGGCGCTGCCCTCGCTGCGCAACAGGCGTGCGAACGACGCTCCGACCTCGCGGACGAACTCTTCGTCGATCTGCTCCCCGACGACTCCCCGTACGTCGTACGCCTTGATGACCGCTGACACCGACTCGGCAGCTCTCGCCACTGTATTGACTCCTGAACCTCGACTCGTGCGATGCCGTCCTCCGCGACATCGCACTCGCTCAGCCTAGTGCGAACGGCTCAGGACGTGGGATCGGGAAGCACACGCAGGTGCCCACGTCGGCCGGTGCGCGTGGTCGGCGGCACGACGGCCCGCTGGGGTTCCTCGGCATCGTCGTCGGCCGAGTCGGAGCGGGAACGCTCACCCAGTCCGGCCTCGCGTACGGCCTCGGCGAGGGCGGTCAGATCGTCCTCGTCGGGGGTGCCCGACGAGAACGCTCCCTCGTACCGGACGAGTTCCCATCCCTTGGGGGCCGTGATACGTGAACCGTGCATCTCGCAGAGATCCCACGAGTGCGGTTCCGCGACGGTCGCCAGGGGGCCGACGACGGCGGTGGAGTCCGAGTACACGTAGGTCAGCGTCGCAACAGCAGGGTTCTTGCACCCAGGCCGGCAGCATCGACGCAGTGTTCTCACGACTGGGAGCGTAGCGCGCCGAGCGCTCCAGGACTATTCGGACACACCGAAACGGGCGGCGGATTTTCGTGTCGTAGTGTCCATGGCATGGTCCGCGCACGACGTTCCCGCCCTGTGTCGTCCCGTTCCGTGGCACGCCGCGGCAGAGGAATCCGCGGTCCCCTGTTCCCGCAGAGCCTGCCCGCCTGGAAGACCCGCGCCGAGAAGTTCGACCTGCTCGTACTCGGGGCGTTCGCGCCGATCGACGCGCGCTGGCACGACCGCCTCACCAAGCTCGACATCGCCGTGGACGAGGTCCCGAAGATCCGGGCGCGCGATCCCGACTCGGTGAACTGGCCCGACGAAGTGGTCGCCGACGGGCCGGTGCCACTGTCCCGGCTCGTGCCCGCCGGGATCGATCGACGAGGGGCCGCCACCCGGGCGCGGATCGTGCTGTTCCGTCGCCCCCTCGAGGTGCGAGCGAAGGATCCGGACGATCTGACGGATCTGGTCCACGACGTCCTCGTGCACCAGGTGGCCACTTATCTCGGCGTCGAACCGGAAGTGGTGGATCCGACACTCGACGAGGACGACGAGGACTGAGAAACGTTCCGGACACATGACGAAGGCCGGGTTGCTCGTCCCCCACGGCCGCAACCCGGCCTTCGTCATCCGATTCGGTGTTTCACTCGGTCCCGTACTCCCCGTACCGGGCCGAACTCCTCGTCAGACTATTCCGCGCTTGAGGCGACGGCGTTCCCTCTCGGAAAGCCCGCCCCAGATACCGAACCGCTCGTCGTGAGCGAGGGCGTATTCGAGACATTCGTCCCGGACTTCACACCCCATGCAGATGCGCTTGGCCTCTCTGGTGGATCCCCCCTTCTCGGGGAAGAATGCCTCCGGATCGGTCTGCGCACAGAGCGCACGCTCCTGCCACTGCTCCTCGCCATCCGCAGGGTCGCCGAATCCCGAAATCACACTCAGGACGGGCACCCCGACGTCCGGGTAGTCACAGACAGCCTCGACTGCAGTATCGCTTCGAATGAGCTCGAAGCTGTCGCGCTCGCCGGCCATTGTCCCTCCTCACCTGCAGCGCCGAATCATGACCGGGGATCAACCCGCTGCCATCCCTCGAATACTCGTTCGAATGCGGGTTCACCGCAAGGAATCTCGAATTCGATTATCGAATGACATGTATGTGATTAGACACTTCGGGTGTGTCGCGGTCAAGCGGAGCGGCGTTGTTCACATATCATCGGCCGCTTTGCCGAAACGCGTTTCGGACGGCGCGCGACCGGGTAGATGACGCACCGCTTAGGCTTGGGCCGTGAATGTGACTGTATTGGTCGGAGGTGTCGGTGGGGCGCGTTTTCTCTCAGGTTTGCGCCGACTTCTCGATATTTCCCCCGGCGTCGAGCCGAATCCGGACGCGGCACACCGCATCACCGCGATCGTCAACGTCGGCGACGACGTCTGGATGCACGGTCTGAGGATCTGTCCGGATCTCGACACCTGCATGTACACCCTGGGGGGTGGGATCGACACCGAACGCGGCTGGGGCCGTGCGGGCGAGACCTGGAACGCGAAGGAGGAACTCGCCGCCTACGGTGCGATCCCCGACTGGTTCGGTCTCGGCGACCGCGACATCGCCACGCATCTCGTCCGCACGCAGATGCTGCGGACCGGCTATCCGCTCTCCGCCGTCACCGAAGCACTGTGCACCCGGTGGAAACCCGGCGTGACCCTGCTGCCCGTCTCCGACGACCGCAGCGAGACACACGTCGTCATCACCGATCCCGAGGACGGTGAGCAGCGCGCCGTGCACTTCGAGGAATGGTGGGTCCGCCACCGCGCCCAGGTGCCGACCCACAGCTTCGCGCACATCGGCGCGGAGGAGGCGAAGCCGGCTCCCGGAGTGGTCGAGGCGATCGAGAACGCCGACGCCGTCCTGCTGGCCCCGTCCAATCCTGTCGTGAGCGTCGGCGCGATCCTCGCGATCCCGGGTATCCGGGGCGCATTGCGCACCACGTCCGCGAAGATCGTCGGCCTCTCCCCTGTCATCGACGGCAAGCCCCTGCGCGGGATGGCCGATGCGTGCCTGGACGTCATCGGGGTGGAGACCACCGCCGAGGCCGTCGGCCGGTACTACGGTGCCCGCTCCGGCACAGGCATTCTCGACGGGTGGCTCGTGCACTCGACCGACCGCGCCGAGGTACCTGGCGTCGAGGTCCGGTCCGTTCCCCTGCTCATGACCGACACCGACGCGACGGCCGACATGGCCCGCGCCGCCCTCGAGTTCGCCGGAGTGAACCTGTGATGCCGGACGCCGTCGCCGACCCCTCGGTGCGCGACCACGCGCCGGGCGGTCCGATCGAGATCCTGCCCGTCCCCGGGCTTCCCGAGTTCCGCCCGGGAGACGACCTGGCTGCGGCCGTCGCCCGGGCCGCACCGTGGCTGACCGACGGGGACGTCCTCGTCGTCACGAGCAAGGTGGTCTCGAAGGTCGAGGGACGGATCGTCGCCGCGCCCACCGATCCCGACGCCCGCGACGCACTGCGCCGGCGTCTCGTGAACGAGGAGGCCGTGCGCGTGCTGGCCCGCAAGGGCCGCACCCTCATCACCGAGAACAAGCTGGGCATCGTGCAGGCGGCCTCCGGGATCGACGGGTCGAACGTCGACAGCGCCGAACTCGCGCTGCTGCCCGAGGATCCCGACGCGAGCGCCTCTGCCCTCCGCGAGCGGATCGGTGCGCTGCTCGGCGTGCGGGTCGCCGTGGTGGTCACCGACACGATGGGTCGCGCCTGGCGCAACGGGCAGACCGACGCCGCGATCGGATCGTCCGGGCTCCCCGTCCTCCACGGCTACGCGGGCTCGCACGATTCGCAGGGCAACGAACTGCAGGTGACGTCCGTGGCTGTGGCCGACGAGATCGCCGCGGCCGGCGATCTCGTCAAGGGCAAGCTCGGCGGTGTGCCCGTCGCCGTGGTGCGCGGACTCGACCTGCCCGACGACGGCTCCACCGCCCGCGCCCTGCTCCGCAGCGGCGAGGACGACCTGTTCTGGCTCGGCACCGAGGAGGCCCTCGAACGCGGCCGGCGCGAGGCACTTCTGTTGCGCCGGTCGGTGCGGCAGTTCGCTGCCGAACCCGTCGACCCCGAGGATCTGCGCGAGGCGATCGCCGAGGCCCTCACCGCCCCCGCACCCCACCACACCCGTCCGGTGCGGTTCGTGTGGGTGCGCACCGAACAGGTCCGTCGGCGGCTCCTCGACCGCATGCGCGAGAAGTGGGCCGAGGATCTCCGCGGCGACGGACTCGACCCGGTGGCCGTCGAACGCCGCCTCGCCCGCGGCGCGATCCTCTACGACGCGCCCGAGGTGATCGTTCCGTTCCGGGTGCCCGACGGCGCACACCACTACCCCGACGCGCGTCGCACCGCCGCCGAGGCCACGATGTTCACCGTGGCCGCCGGCGCCGCGGTCCAGGGCCTGCTCGTGTCCCTGGCCACCCGCGGCCTGGGGAGCTGCTGGATCGGTTCGACGATCTTCGCGCCCGAAGTGGTCCGCGGGGAACTCGGGCTGCCCGCCGAATGGTCGCCGCTCGGAGCGGTCGCCGTCGGCTACCCGCTCACCGAACCGGAACCGCGCGAACCCGCGGATCCGGGCGACGCCCTCGTGGAGCTGTAATCGTGTCGGCGCGTTCCCTGCACGCCTCGGCGATCGACCGGCTCACCACCTGGCACACCGACTCCGAGGACGCCGAGTCGCTGCGGCACACCATGCTGGCGTTCCTCGATTCGGCGCCCGACGGGTGTCTGCGCGAGCACGTGCCGGGGCACATCACGGCGTCGTCGATCGTCCTCGACGCCGATCACCGCAACGTGCTGCTCACCCTGCATCCTCGGGTGGGGCGGTGGATCCAGCTCGGCGGTCACTGCGAGGCGTCGGACGAGACCGTCGTCGCCGCGGCACTGCGCGAGGCCACCGAGGAATCGGGCATCGCCGATCTGATGATCGATCCGGATCTGCTCTCGGCGCACACCCATCCGATCACGTGCTCGCTCGGAGTACCCACCCGGCACCTCGACCTGCGGTTCCTGGTGACGGCACCCGTGGGCGCCCGGCCGGTGCGCAGCGACGAGTCCACCGACCTGCAGTGGTGGCCGGTCGACGCGCTGCCACCGGAGGCCGAACACGAGACGATCGCGCACCTGGTGCGGCTCGCGGCCGCCCGACGGGCCTGAGACACCCGCGCTCGTCCCGGCGGGGCCGCCGGGACGAGCGGAGGTCAGAACCGGATCGGTCCGAGCTCGGGATATTTCGGGGTGATGCCGTCGCCGGAGGAGACTCCGCGCAGTCGCCGCCCGATCCAGGGGACGAGGAACCCGCGCATCCATGCGCGGTCCGCGGCACGTTCCTGGGCCCGGGTGAGGACGGGTGCCTCGTCGAACTCCACCGGTCCGAGATCGTGTTCGACACCGAGCAGGTCGAGAACGCGGATCGCCATGTTGTGGTGGCCGGCCGCGGACATGTGCAGCCGGTCGAAGTCCCACATGCGCAGATCCCGGTACTCGTCGAAACGCCAGAAGTCGACGATGGTCGCGCCGTGCCGGTCGGCGATCGCCCGGACGAGCTCGTTGTACACGGCCCAGCGGCCGCGCAGGATCCCGAAGACCGGCGCCCAGCTGCCGTCGTAGGCCGTCCACATCAGGACGCGGGCGCCGGTCGCGGCGAGCTTGCCGACCGCCTCGTCGTATTCCGCCGCGAGCGCGTCGAGGTCGAGCTTCGGACGCATGAGGTTGTTGCCGCCGGCGTAGATCGTCACGAGATCGGGACGCATCGCCACGGCGGTCTCGAGCTGCTCGTCGATGATCGGTCGCAGCAACCTGCCCCGGATGGCGAGGTTCGCGTACGCGAAGTTCTCCGACCGGCGCGCCAGCTCACCGGCGACGAGATCGGCCCAGCCGCGTACCCCGTTGGGACGCGCCGGATCCGGATCACCCACACCCTCGGTGAACGAATCACCGAGGGCCACGTACCTTTCGAAACCCACTTCGACCTCTCGACTCACACGTCGGTACTGAACCGGATACCGCCGTCGGGGATCTTCACTCCCGGCCACACCCGGGCACCGCGCAGCAGCTCGCATCGCGCACCGATGTCGGCGCCGTCACCGATCACACCGTCGCGGATCAGGGCCCGCGGACCGACCCGTACACCGAAACCGATGATGCTCCGTTCGACCACCGCACCGGCCTCGACCCGCGCACCGTCGAAGATCACCGCGCCGTCCAGGCGGGCACCCGCACCGATCTCGGCGCCGCGGCCGACGACCGTGCCGCCGATGAGCAGGGCGCCCGGGGCCACGGAGGCACCCGGATGCACGAGCGACTCGCCGCGCTGCGGCGGGAGCGCCGGGGACGGAGCGATACCGCGGACCAGATCGGCCGAGCCGCGGACGAAGTCCTCCGGGGTTCCCATGTCGCGCCAATAGGCCGCGTCGACGTGCCCGTACACCTTCTTGCCCTCGGTCAGCAGCGTCGGGAACACCTCGCGCTCCACCGACACCGGACGGCCCTCGGGGATCTGCTCGATGATCTCGCGGCGGAAGACGTAGCAGCCGGCGTTGATCTGATCGGTCGGCGGGTCCTGAGTCTTCTCGAGGAAGGCGGTCACCCGGCCGTCGTCGTCGGTGGGGACGCAGCCGAAGGCACGCGGATCGCTCACCCGCACCAGGTGCAGGGTCACGTCCGCCTCGGTCCGCACGTGGGTGTCGAGCACCGCACCGAGATCGGTGCCGCCGAGCACGTCGCCGTTGAAGACCATCACGTTGTCGGCGCGCAGCTTCGGCAGCACGTTGCGGATACCGCCGCCGGTGCCGAGCGGCTCGGTCTCGGTGACGTATTCGATCTCGAGGCCGAAGTCGGAACCGTCGGCGAAGTGCTGCTCGAAGACCTCGGCCTTGAACGAGGTGCCGAGGACGACGTGCTTGATGCCCGCCTCACGGATCCGCGCGAGCAGATGGGTGAGGAAAGGCACCCCCGCGGTGGGCAGCATCGGCTTGGGTGCCGACAGGGTGAGCGGCCGTAGCCGCGTGCCCTGTCCACCGACCAGAATCACCGCATCGGTGTGCGGTGCCGACTCACTCGTCATCGTCTCCCCTGTTCACTGTCGTGCCGACCCGAATGTCCCGGTCGGTCCTCCCGTTCCGACGCTCCCGCACGGCTGCCGCGACCGCGACCCGCGATCGCACCGCGAGCCCGGCCCGCAACGCCCATCGCAGCGGTGCCTGCCACCGATGGGGGTGGCGGTCCGCCTGGAAGCGGTAGGCACTCTCATGGTGTGCCGGGAGCATCAGTTCGGGGTGCCGTCCGGCCGCGTGGCCCTTGGCGTGGGTGACCACCGCGGACGGCACGTACACGTTGAGCCAGCCCGCCCGGCCGAGCCGGTCGCCCAGGTCCACGTCCTCCATGTACATGAAGTATCGCGAATCGAAGCCGTCGATCGAATCGAACGCCGCGCGTCGCAGCAGCAGGCACGATCCGGACAGCCAGCCGACGGGGCGCTCGCCGATCTCCTCGTTCTCCTGGCGGTAGCGGCGTGTCCACGGGTTGGCGGGCCAGACGGTGCCGAGCAGCGCGTGACCGGCACCGGACGCCAGGGTGGGGACGGTGCGCGCCGAAGGGTAGACGCTGCCGTCGGGTTCGTGGATCAGCGGTCCGAGCGAGCCGGCGCGCGGCCAGCGACGCGCCGCCTCGAGCAGTTCGTCGATCGAACCGGGGTGCCACCGGACGTCCGGGTTCACGACGATCACGAACTCCGCGGACGGGTCGATCTCGGCGACCGCGCGATTGATCGCCCCGCCGTATCCGATGTTCCCGCCGGTCCGGAGCAGTCGCACGTTCTCGTGTGCCGCCTCGGCGGCCTCGGGAGCACCGTCGGTCGAACCGTTGTCGGCCAGGATCACCTGTGTCGGCAGAACGGTCGCGGAGGTGAGCGAGGTGAGAAAGTTCTCGAGGTGCTCACCGGGCGAATAGGTCACCGTCACCACGGCCAGCGTCGAAT
This sequence comes from Rhodococcus sp. As11, assembly GCF_048957735.1. NCBI lineage: Bacteria > Bacillati > Actinomycetota > Actinomycetes > Mycobacteriales > Nocardiaceae > Rhodococcus > Rhodococcus sp. As11. The sequence continues at coordinate 216,503 of NZ_JARDJE010000005.1, read as the reverse complement.
CCACGCCGGTCACCTTAGCGACCTCGGCGGTGTGCGACACCTCACGGGCCGTTTCCTCACACGTCATCGCGCGGGCGGCACGGTTCCGCCGCCGGCGATCGCCTCGTGCAACGCCTCCCGCCACGGACGGAAGCGCGTCAGGCCGGCACCGATCCAGGCACTGTCGTCGAGCACCGAATAGGCCGGCCGCGGCGCGGGGCGGACGAACTCGTCGCTGCCACAGGGCTGCACCCGCTCCGGGTCGGCGCCGATCTCCTCGAAGACCGCCCGCGCGAGGTCGAACCACGTCGCTTCCCCGGCGTTCGTGGCATGCAGGATCCCACCGGGGATCCGGTCACCGTGCCCGGCGAGTTCGATCAGTCCGTCGGCCAGGTCGCGCGCGTAGGTGGGGCAACCACGTTGGTCGTCGACGACGCGCAGGGTCTCCCGCTCGCCCTCGAGCCGCCGCATGGTCGCGACGAAGTCGTTGCCGTCGCCGGTGTACACCCAGGCGGTACGCACGACGTGCGCGGTGGGAAGCACCTCCAGCACCGCCCGTTCACCGGCGAGTTTGGTGCGGCCGTAGGCGGTGCGCGGGCCGGTCGGCGCGTCCACGCGGTAGGGCTCGGTCGCGTCGCCGGCGAAGACGTAATCGGTGGAGACATGGACGAGACGCGCGCCCTTGTCGGCACACACCGCGGCCAACACGCCCGGGCCCGTGCCGTTGACCTCAGCGGCCCGGTCCTCGTCGGTCTCGGCGGCGTCGACGGCGGTGTACGCCGCGGCGTTGACGACCACGGAACCGGGTTCGACCGCGGCCGCCACGGCCTGCGGGTCGGTGATGTCGACCTCGGACGATCCGACACCGCGGATCGGTATTCCCGCCGCCGTGCCACGGTTCACGAGATGACGGCCGAGCTGGCCACGGGCTCCGGTGACGAGAACGCTACGCACTCGAAGAAGTCTGGCACGCCGGAGTGGTGTGCGCCGAGCGAGCGCACCCACCAGTAGCCTTCACTCGAGAGACTCGACCATCGACCCGTAACACCCACAGGAGGAGCACCAGGTGCCGCCAGAGCCGCGTCGCCGCACCGGAAGGCGTCCCAGTTCGACGGGACGCCGCACCCGTGCGGGCGATCCGACAGCTGCCGACGGCAGGTACCGCCGCGAACCGCGCGCCGGGCGGTCCCGGCCCGAGTCTGCCGCCGGGCAGCCCCGTCACGATTCTGCCGCCGGGCAGCCCCGGCGTACCGCCCGGCGCCGGCCGCCCCCTCCTGCCGGGGCCGCGCCGGGAGAAGTGCGGGTGTACAACGGCAGGCCGTGGCAGATCGCCGTCGCGATCGCGGCGTGCCTCGTGCTGGTCGTCACCGGTGTGGCCTGGCGCAGCGTCGACGCGTTGCAGTCGTCGCTGGCGTCGGTACGGGGGCTCGCCCTCGGCGACGGGGAGGACGGTGCCGTCGACATCCTGCTGGTGGGTACGGACAGCCGTACCGACGCGCACGGCAATCCCCTCTCCCAGCGCGAACTCGACGCGCTGCGCGCAGGTGAGGAAGTAGCGAACAACACCGACACCATCATCCTGATCCGCGTACCTAACGACGGCCGGTCGGCGACCGCGATGTCGATCCCACGCGACACCTACGTCGAGGTTCCCGAGATCGGGATGTCGAAGATCAACGCGGCGTACGGCGCCACGAAGGCGAACCGGCGCACCGAACTGATCGAGGCGGACGCCGACACGAGCGAGGCCGAACTCGAAGCCGAGTCCACCCAGGCGGGCCGGGAAGCCCTGATCGAATCGGTCGCCGACCTCACCGGGGTGACGGTGGACCATTACGCCGAGGTCGGGCTTCTCGGGTTCGTGCTGCTCACCGACGCCGTCGGCGGTGTCGACGTGTGCCTGAACGCGCCTGTGGACGAACCGCTCTCCGGTGCGAAGTTCGATGCCGGTGTGCAGACCCTGCAGGGTTCGGATGCTCTGAGTTTCGTCCGCCAACGTCACGATCTTCCCCGCGGCGATCTCGACCGGATCGTACGGCAGCAGGTGTTCATGGCGTCGCTGGCACAGAAGGTGCTCAGCGCCAAGACCCTGTCCAATCCGTCCAAGGTGAGTCAGCTGACCGCCGCGGTGCAGCGGTCCGTGGTGCTCGACTCCGATTGGGACATCATGGCGCTGGCCACCCAGCTGCAGGGCCTGGCCGGAGGCGACGTGACGTTCTCGACGATCCCGGTGCAGGACATCAACGCGATGACCGACTACGGCGAATCGGTGGTGCAGGTGGATCCGGACGAGGTACGCGACTTCGTCGCCGAGTTGATCGGCCGGGAGCCCGACGGCAGCGAGACCACCTCCACGCCGATGCCCGCCCCCGACATCGACGCATCGACCGTCACGGTCGATGTCGCGAACGCCGGATCGGTGTCCGGACTGGCCTCGCAGGTCGCTGCGACTCTGTCCGCAGAGGGATACGTCGAGGGCGAGGTGGGCAACTACACCGGTTCCGGCGTGGGAACCTCGACGGTTTTCGGTGCCGAGGAGGACTCCGACGAGACACGCTCGGTGGCGGCGGCACTCGGTGGCCTCGACACCGAGTCCGATCCCTCGCTGCCCGCCGGCACCGTGCGGGTGGTGCTCGCCGGCGACTACACCGGTCCGGGCTCGGCGTCCTACACGGGGTCGTCCACGGCCGCGTCCGCCGCCGACGCCGGTGTGAGCCCGGCCGGTGGCACCGCCACCCCGGCTCCCGCCGCACCGCCCATCGATGCGGGATCCGACGGCCCGCGCTGCGTGAACTGACAGCTGCGAGAGCCGACAGCTGCATGAACCGACATCCTGGAAGAAGACAATCGTGACCACCCTGACCGACGCCCTGCTCGACCCGATTCTCGCCGACGATCCGGCGGGTCCGCGGATCACCTGGTACGACGACGCGACCGGTGCACGCATCGAACTGTCGGCCCTGACCCTCGCGAACTGGGCCGCCAAGACGGCCAACATGATTCGCGACCAGTTCGGCGTCCTTCCCGGCGGTCGCGTCGCAGTGCTGCTGCCCGCGCACTGGCAGAGCGCCGCGGTGCTGCTCGGTGCGTGGTGGGCCGGTACCGAGGTCGTGCTCGAGGCCGATCCGGACGCCGAGCTCGCTTTCGTCACTTCCGACCGGCTGGACGAGGTCGATGCGATCCCCGAGGTCGCGGCACTGTCGCTCGATGCCTTCGGCGCCCCCGTGCGCGACCTGCCGCCCGGGATCACGGACTATGCGACGGATGTGCGGATGCACGGAGACCAGTTCCGGTCCTCGGGGTCGGGCGATCAGGTCCTCGCCGGACGCTCCGTGCCGGACGTCGTGGCGGCGGCGAAAGATTCGGCTACCTCCGCGGGGATCCGCGGCAGCGATCGCGTGTTGTCGAGCCGTGATTGGTCCGAACCGGACGCACTCGTCGACGGCCTGCTCGCCGTGCTCGCGGCGGGAGCCTCCCTGGTGCAGGTGAGCAATCCCGATCCGGACGCGACCGAACGACGCGTCGCGAGCGAGAAGGTCACGGTTCGCCTGGACGGGTAACGCTGCGCTCGGTACGGTAGCCGCCGTCCGCAAGACCCGCCTCGATCTCGAATCTGTTGCGGGGACCGGGGTTGCGGAGTTCCTCCGCGAGGTAGCGGACCGCGAATCCGAGTCCGTATCGCGCCCACTGGTCGACGTGGATCGCCTCGTGCCGCACCAGGCGGCGCGGCGGAGCCTTCCGGGTGAGGAAGACCCCGCCGACGGTGGTGCCGCCGCGCGCGAACCCGCCACGCATGCCGGTGGCGACGTAGAGGCCGTACTCGGGGTCGAATGTCACGGTGCCGCCCCACAGTCGGGCCCAGCACAGCGCCAGCATCGTCACGACCCGCACGGCGGGCACTCCCCGCGCTGCCCGGGTCGTGCGGTCGGGCATGCCGATTCCGTTCGCCACGAACCGATTCTACCGACCCGACCGCACCGCGACCTCAGCCCGCCGCGGCGGCGACCGGCGACACCCTGCTCGCGCGTTGCGCCGGGATCAGCGAGGCGATCACCCCGGCACCACCACCGGCGAGGACGATGCCTGCGAGCTGCCACCAGGGAACCGATCCGAGGCCGACGTGGTTCGCCCCGATCACCGACGCGGTTCCTGCCGCCCCGAGCAGCAGCCCCAGAGCCACGCCCAGGATGGATGCCACGCCCGCGATGATCAGCGCCTCGCGGACGAGCACGCTGCGCACCCCCGCCCGGGACAGGCCGACGGCCCGTAGCACCGCGGTCTCCCGGCGTCGCTCGAGCACCGACAACGCCATCGTGTTGCCCACCCCGATCAAGGCGATCACCACCGCTACCGACAACAGCCCACCGACGATCATCAGCATGGTGTCGAGGACCTTCTCGAACATCTGCCGCGTCTGCACCGCGCCCTCGACGTTGCTACCGGGGAACGCCGTCGCGGCGACTCGGGAGATCTCGTCGGAGACCGCAGCGAGATCGCCGTCGGACAACCCGTCGTCCAGTTTCAACCACACCGTGTCCGCCGCGGAACGAGCGAGCGCACTCAGATCACCGATGTCCATCAGGTCCGGGCCGCCTCGCTCGGTCGTCGCGACCGTCAGTGCGCGCGTACCGGTCTCGCCGCCGACCGTCACGATCTCGCCGTCACCCACCCCCAACTCGGTGGCGAGAGACTCCTCGAGCACGATCGTTCCCGGTTCCGGCAATCGGAGGTCGGCGCGGACTGTGGACGCTGCCGATCGCGCGTCGAGACCGAGTACCGAGAACTCCGTGTCCGCGACGGTGACCGAACCCGTCGCGACCTCGGTACCCGACCGGACGCCGTCGATCGCCGTCAACCGGTCGGTTGCACCGGCCGGAACCGAACCCGGCGCGGTCACCACGATGTCCACCGGCAGGTTCTCGTCGAGGAGGTCGGGAGCGCCCGCCTTCACCGTGCCGATACCCACGACCAGGGTCGATGTGAGGGTGACGCCGATGAACAGGGCGGTCGCGGTCGAGGCGGTGCGACGCGGATTACGACGTGCGTTGCCCGCGGCCAGTGCGGCCGTCGGACCACCGAATCGGGCCAGCAGATCTCCCACCGCTCCCACTGCGGCCGGCACCGTCCGCCGGGATGCGAGGAGCACCCCGACGAAGAGCGACAACCCTCCGGGGCACGCGAGGAGCACGTTGGCGGTCATGACGCCGGCCACGAGCAACGCCGATCCCGCCGAGATCGCCAGCGCAGCACAGATGCGCCGGGCCCGGGAATCCGAAATCGGTTCGGGCTGTGTCTCGAGCGGCTGCATCGCCGCGAGTGCGGGGACCCGGGTCGCGGCGCGCGCCGCACCGTTCGCGGCGATCACCGTCACCACGGTTCCCAGCACGAGGCCGAGCAGGATCGTCGTGACGGTCACCGAGATCGATGTCAGCGGGAGCGGGACGTCCGCCGCACGAGCGAGGGCGACAACGGCCGCCGCGAGGCCGTACCCGGCCAGAACTCCGAGAACCGCCGAGACGAACCCGACGACGAGCGCCTCTCCCCGCACGCTGCGGCGCACCTGCACGGCGGTGACACCGACGCACCGCATGAGTGCGAGCTCGCGGGTCCGGGCAGCGAGCAACACGGCGAAGGTGTTCGCGATGACGAGGCCGGCGACGACCACGGCGATCGCCGCGAAGCACAGAAGGATATTGCGCAACAAGGCGATATCGCCGACATAGGAGTCGGCGACCATCGTGGCACGCTCGGCCCCCGACATCACCACTGCTCCCGGCGCCGGGCCCGCCACGACGTCGCGGACGACGTCGGGGTCCCCGGTCACGCGTACCTCCCAGTCCGTGATCTCACCCGTCCACGTGCGTACCGGCCCGGCATCGGCGAAGATCGTGCGCGAATTCAGCGCGAGGGGTGAGCCGTCGAGGTCGACGACGCCGACCACCTCGACGCTCGCCGGTACCGTCGTACCGAGAACGTCGGTGATCGTCATCGAATCACCGATCGCTCGCCCGGACGACGAACCGACGAGCACCTCATCGGGGCCTGCGGGCCACCGGCCGTCCCGGAGTCGCTGCCAGCGCAGGGTCTCGTCGGCCGCGACCGACATTGCCTCGCCGTATCCGGATCCGCCGTTCTCGTCCACGATGTGCACGGGTCCGGACACGTCCAACGCCGTCGCGCGTACTCCGGGGGCGCCGGTGATCGCGGCGAGCAGATCGTCCGGCTCCGTATCGGACTCCCCCTCGGCCACGACGGCCGTGACTCCGTCGTAGCGAGCGGCGGTGGACTTCGTGATCGACGAGTCGACCGTGTCGCCGAGCACGAGTGTCGTCACGACGAAGGCCACCGCGACGAGTACGGCGAGCGCGGACGCGACGTACCGGCCGCGATGGGCGCGCGCCTGCGCCAGAACGAGCCGTCTCATCGCGCCGACACCACCGAGGATGCACCGAGGTGGCGCATGGTGTCGAGGACGGTATCGGCGGTCGGGTCGGTGATTTCGCCCGCGAGTCGTCCGTCCGCGAGGAGGACCACCCGGTCCGAGTACGAGGCGGCGACGGGGTCGTGCGTCACCATCACCACGGTCTGCCCCGTCTCCCGCACACTCGACCGCAACAGGGAGAGCACTTCCGCTCCGGCCTGCGAATCCAGGTTGCCGGTCGGTTCGTCGGCGAAGATGACGTCGGGCTGCGGCAGCAGTGCACGGGCCACCGCGACACGTTGCTGCTGGCCTCCCGACATCTCGTGGGGCTTGTGATCGAGACGATCGGCCAGTCCGAGGCGACCGGTCACCTCCTCGAACCAGGCCGCCGAGGGGCGGGTACCGGCGAGCCGCATCGGCAGCAGCACGTTGTCGCGGGCGGTCAGGACGGGCAGCAGGTTGAACGCCTGGAAGACGAAACCGATTCGGTCGCGGCGCAACCCGGTGAGAACGGCGTCGGACGCCGCACTGATCTCCACGTCCGCCCGGCGGCCGTCACCGTGGAGGACGACGCGTCCCGCGTCGATGTCGTCGAGGCCGGCGAGCGCATGCATGAGGGTCGATTTTCCCGAGCCGGACGGACCCATGATCGCGGTGAAGCGGCCGCGCTCGAATGCGACGGACACCCCGTCGAGGGCACGCACCTCGGTGTCGCCGCGTCCGTAGACACGCACGACGTCCTCGGCGGAACAGGCCGGGACGAAAGAACTGGTCGAAGTCATACTACGAACCGTAGAAATTCTGCCGCACAAGAACATCGGAGAGCGGTGCGATCTTCCTCGTCGCCCCCGTCGTACCCGGGTAGGACCCGCTCGGGGCGAGGTCCACCCGGAGTCCTACTCCCCCGCGCCGAGCAACTCGTCGGGTCTCACCAGTCCGGCGCGGAACGCGAACAGCACTGCTTGCACGCGATCTCGCGAACCGGTCTTCGCAAGGACCCGGCCCACATGGGTCTTCACCGTCGCAGGCGACAGCACGAATCGTTCGGCGATCTCGCCGTTGGTCAGGCCGTGCGCCATCGCGACGAGCACCTCGAGTTCGCGGGGGGTGAGATCCTCCGGCACCTCCATCCGCCCGGACGGCGCTCCCCTTCCGTCGAGCAGGGGTGAGACATGCTGCAGCAGTGAGCGGGTCGCGCGCGGCGCCATGACGGCGTCACCACGGTAGACGGTGCGAACCGCGGACAGCAGGTCCTCGGGGGGTGCGTCCTTGAGCAGGAAACCGCTCGCCCCCGCGGCAATCGCCTGGACCACGTAGTCGTCGTTGTCGAAGGTGGTGAGCACCACGACCTTCGGCGCATCGACGGAGCGCAGCAGCTCACGTGTCGCCGAGATCCCGTCGACCCGTGGCATCTGGACGTCCATGAGCACCACGTCCGCATGTACCCGCCCGAGTTCCAGGACGGCTGCTTCCCCGTCGGACGCCTCGGCGACCACCTCGATGTCGGGTTGCGATTCGAGCACCATGCGGAAACCCGCCCGCACGAGTTGCTGGTCGTCGACGAGTGCGACACGGATGGGATCGGCGGATTCGGTCACGTCCGCCACCCTATGTGGGGAGTTCTGCGCGGACACGATAGCCACCGCCCTGCCAGGGGCCGGCGACCGCGCGACCGCCGTGCAATCTCGCACGCTCCTCGATCCCGGTCAGTCCCTGCCCACCCGGCCGCGCTTCGACGAGCGCGGCCGCTCCCCTGCCGTCGTCGACGATCTCCACGACGAGCATCTCGGAGCGCCATTCGAGGCAGACACGGGCACGTGCGCGCGGACCGGCATGTTTGAGCACGTTGGTGAGCGACTCCTGCACGATCCGGTACACCGACAGCCCGAATCCCTCCGATACCTCGCGAGCCCGGCCGTCGACCACCAGCGCGACCTCGAGACCGCTCGCGCGCACCTGCTCGACGAGCGCGGGCACGTCGTCGACACCGGGAGTGGTGGTGAACTCGCGTGGCGAGTCCTCGCGCAGCACCGACAACAGTGAGCGCATATCCGTGAGCGCGCGGCGACCGGTGTCGGCGATCGTGCCGAGTACGTCGGCTGCGGTCTGCGGGTTCGCGGCCGCGGCGTATCGCCCGCCGTCGGCCTGCGCGATGATCGCGGTGAGCGAGTGCGCGACGATGTCGTGCATCTCCCGGGCGATGCGGGTGCGTTCCTGGGTGGCCGCGAGTTCGGCTTCCTTGAGACGTTCGAGTTCGAGGAGCCGATTGCGCTCGGTCAGTGCGTCCATCTCACGCAAGCGCAGACCACGCATCCGGCCGAACGCCCATACCCCCGCGACGAACATCGCGACGAGCAGCGCGGACGTCACCGTCACGAACAGTGTGCGGCCCTCGTACTGGTCGAAGTACCGCACTCCGGCGATCGCGCCACCGACGACCGACACCACGAGCGCGGTGTTCGCCGCCCACCGCGGAGCGTAGGCAGCGAGGGCGTACACCGCGGCCGGTACCGCGAACGGTGCCGCGGCGTTCATTTCCGGGAGGATCGCCAGATGTAGGTAGGCGGCGGCCGCCACGATCCCCCCGGCGACGAGGGGACGAGTGCGTCGCCACGCCAGCGGCACCGTCATCGCGACGGCCACGCCGGTCGCCCACGGTCCTTCGTCTGCGGAGAGCGTCCCGACCACGCTCAGGAGTACGAGCGCAGCGGCGAGGAACGCGTCGATCGTCCCGACATGGTCCCGGCTCCAGCGGTGCCACCGCTCGACCAGAGGCACCTTCGGGCCCGTCAGCCGAGCAGTTTCTGCCGCAATGCCTCGTCCTTCTCGAGCACCATCTGCTCGAGACCCGCCTGGAACCGTTCCATCCGCTCGCGCAGCGCCGGATCGGAGGCGCCGAGGATGCGGGCGGCGAGCAGACCCGCATTGCGGGCGCCGCCGATGGAAACGGTGGCGACGGGAACACCGGCCGGCATCTGCACGATCGACAGGAGCGAATCCATACCGTCGAGGTACTTCAGCGGTACCGGCACACCGATCACCGGCAGCGGGGTCGCCGAGGCCACCATGCCCGGCAGGTGCGCGGCGCCGCCGGCACCGGCGATGACGACCTTGATACCGCGACCGGCGGCGTCCTTCGCGTAGTCGAGCATCCGCTGCGGCGTGCGGTGCGCCGAGACGACACCCACCTCGAAGCGGATCCCGAACTCGACGAGCGCCTCGGCGGCGGCCTGCATGGTCGGCCAGTCCGAGTCGCTGCCCATGATCAGGCCGACCTGTGCGCCCTGCACCGCGTCATTCACCGTTTTCTCCCGTGTGTTCGTTCCAACCGTCGGTCCACACCGCGTGCGACAGCCAGTGCGCTGCGCGTTCGGCGCGCTCACGCACCGCAGCGACGTACTCGGGATCGTCGATCGATCCGGACGGTGCGCCGAGCACGTTGACGTGGCCGATCTTGCGGTCCTTGCGCTCCCCCTTGCCGTAGAGGTGCACATGCACGTCGGGCATCCGGGCGAACAGATGGTGCAGACGCTCGTCCATGCTCATCGCCGGCGCCTCGGGCGCACCGAGCACGTTCGCCATCACCGTCACCGGGGCGATCGGGCTCGTGTCGCCGAGCGGATAGTCGAGCACGGCCCGCAGGTGCTGTTCGAACTGGCCGGTGCGTGCACCGTCCATGCCCCAGTGGCCGGAATTGTGCGGACGCATCGCGAGTTCGTTGACGACCAGCTCACCGGAGCGGGTCTCGAACAGCTCGACCGCCATGACACCGACGACGCCGAGCTCTCCCGCGATCCGCAGGGCGAGTTGCTCGGCGGCGGTCGCGACGTCCTCGGCCAGATCCGGGGCAGGTGCGACGACGACGGCGCACTGACCGTCGCGTTGGACGGTCTCGACGACCGGCCACGACGCGCCCTGACCGAACGGGGACCGGGCGACCATCGCCGACAGTTCGCGCGTCCACTCGACCTTCTCCTCGGCGAGGAGCGGGACACCGGCGGCGAGCTGCTCGGCGACGACCCGGTCGAGTTCGGCGTGATCGTCGAGGATCCACACACCGCGGCCGTCGTAACCACCGCGCGCGGCCTTGAGCACGTACGGATCACCGAGCGTGTCCAGGGCCGCGCGGGCGTCCTCGACCGAGGTGATCTCCGCGAACTTCGGCATCGGCGCGCCGAGCGCACCGAGCCGCTTCCGCATCGCGATCTTGTCCTGGGCGTAGATCAAGGCCTGCGGGGGCGGCAGCACCGCCACACCCTCGCGCTGGAGCACCTCGAGGTGCTCGGTGGGAACGCCTTCGTGGTCGAAGGTGAGCGCGTGCGCACCGGTCGCGGCGCGGCGGAGGGAGTCGAGGTCGTCGTGACTGCCGATCACCACGTTCGGACTGACCTGCGCGGCGGGTTCGTCCGGGCCGGCCGCGAGCACGCGCAGCGTCTGACCGAGGGCGATGGCCGCCTGATGCGTCATCCGCGCGAGCTGGCCTCCGCCGATCATCGTGACGACGGGCATGCCGGTCGTCAGGGTGCGGGGGGTATCGGATCGGGGGGACGAATCAGGTCTGCCTGTCACGGCTGTCCATGGTGTCACAGCATGTCGTCACGCCGTCCCGGGGCACCACGCACGAGTGACGGAGGCGTGTGGGAATACCGACATGTGCGGTCGGGTTTCGGAAATTCACCTCCACGTTTCGTACACTTCTCCAAGTGGCCGTCGTCGATGAAGCGTTGAGCAGAGTTCCCCAGCCTTTGCGGGGGCTGTTGCTCCGGCATCGCGAATTGATCAAGTTCGCCATCGTCGGCGGTACGACCTTCGTGATCGACTCGTCGATCTTCTACACGCTCAAGCTCACGATCCTGGCCGAGAAGCCGGTGACCGCCAAGATCATCGCCGGCGTGGTCGCAGTGATCTGCTCGTACATCCTCAACCGCGAATGGTCCTTCCGTAACCGCGGTGGCCGCGAGCGAGCCCACGAGGCGTTCCTGTTCTTCTTCATCAGCGGCATCGGGGTGGTGCTGTCCTTCATCCCGCTGTGGATCTCGAGTTACGTCTTCGACCTGCGTGTTCCCGAGGTGAGCCTCGCGACGGAGAACATCGCCGACTTCGTCAGCGCGTACATCATCGGCAACCTGCTGCAGATGATCTTCCGGTTCTACTGCTTCCGGAAGTTCGTCTTTCCCGAGGAGATGGTGCCGGACACCCCCGCCGACGAGCACACCGGGCAGCTCGACCGATCCTGATCCCCGACCGGCCCGATCGGGTCTAACGAGGTTCGCGTGTCCCGCTCGCCGGCCGCATGTCCCGATCGCGCTGCGCCCCGAGGAACAGGGCGAACAGTGCGGGCCGGCGGCGCTGCAGTTCGAGCCGGCCGCCGTCCGCCTCCGCGAGGGCACGCGCCAGCGCCAGGCCCACCCCGGTCGAACCACCCCCGGAGAAACCGCGGTCGAAGACGTACGGTGCGACCTCGTCGCTGACGCCCTCCCCCTCGTCGGCGACCTCGATGCACACCGTGACGTCGCCGCGGGTCGCGACGTGCCGCACCGAGACCGTGCACGTGCCGCCTCCGTGCACGAGTGCGTTGTCGACCAGCACCGCGACCGCCTCCCGCAACCGCGAACCGGTCACCGCCGCCCGCAACGACGGGTCGCCGCGCAGCACCAGTTCCCGTCCGGCCTCCTCGTAGGGCCCACGCCAGTCGGCGATGACCCCGGTGAGTTCGCCGACCACCGAGACGTCCGTGCGCTGGTCGGCGCTGCTGTCGCGGGACTGGCGCACGAGCCCGTCGATCGCGGTGGTCAACCGGTCCACCTGGGCCATGGCCGCGTCGGCCTCCTCCACCACGGCGGGATCCTCGTGGGTGGACAACTCGTCCAGACGCAGCCGGATCGCGGTCATCCGGGAGCGGAGCTGATGCGACACGTCGCCGACGAGCGCGTGCTCGCGTTGCAGGCGGTGCGAGATCTCGACGGCGGCCGCGTCCAGCACGTCCGAGACGCGATCCAGCTCGGGAATGCCGTGCCGCCGGGCCACCGGGCGGAAATCTCCCTCGGCGAGGCGGGCCGCCCGGTTCGCCACGTCGCGCAGCGGGTCGGCGAGTCGGCGGGCGGTCGCCACCGCGACCAGCGCCCCGGCCGCGACGGACAGCAACACGAGCAGACTCACCGCGGCGAGCACCTGTTGTTGCAGGGTGCGCATGCTCTCCGAGGGCACCTCGATGAGCAGCGAGCCCGACGTGCCCATCGACAACGACTCGACGATCGACGCCCCGAGCACCGGCGTGCCGATGTCCAGGCGTGCCGCGACGTTCTCGGGGGTCGGATACACCACGACGGCCCGTCCGTCGGTGGGAACGAGCAGGCGCAGCGAACTCGTATCGAGCCCCCCGACGACGAATCCGTCGGTGCCCTCCTGGGCGATGATCTCGTCGGCCATGCGTTCGAGCCGAGTCTGCAGGTCGCGCCGGGCGGTGTCCTCGACGAACAGGAAGGCCGTGTAGGCCAGGGGGACGCCGAGCAACAACGCGACGAGCAGCACGGTCGCCAGGACGGCGTTGAGGATGCGGCTGCGCACGCCGAAAGGCTAGTCGGTGTTCAGCCGGAAACCGACGCCGCGCACCGTGGCGATGCGACGTTCCCCGGCCGGTCCCTCGTCGCCGATCTTCCGGCGCAACCACGACATGTGCATGTCGAGAGTCTTCGAACCGCGCAGATCGGCGTCGCCCCACACCTCCTCGAGAATGGCGTCGCGAGAGACGACCTGCCCCGCGTGCTCGAGCAGCACACGCAGGAGCTCGTACTCCTTGTTGGCGAGGGTCACTTCCGAGCCGTCCACGAGGACGCGGCGCGCGGCGCGCTCGAGTCGTATCCCGGCGACGTCCACGATGTCGTCGTTCTCCGGGCCTCCACGGCGACGCAGCAGCGCGCGCACACGCGCCATGAGTTCGGCGAGGCGGAAGGGTTTGCCGACGTAGTCGTCGGCACCGGCATCGAGACCGACGACGAAGTCCACTTCGTCGGTGCGGGCGGTGAGCATGAGGACGGCGAGATCGGAGCGGCTCGCCCGGATCTGGCGGCACACCTCGAGTCCGTCCATTCCGGGGAGACCGAGATCGAGGATGAGCAGTTCGAACCTGCCCGACAGTGCCTGTTCGAGCGCGGCCGGACCGTTGTCCTCGACGGTCACGTCGTACCCTTCGCGTCCCAGCGCGCGGGACAGCGGTGCAGCGATGGCGTCGTCGTCTTCGGCGAGTAGAACGGCAGTCACCACGCCAGCCTACGGATCGGGGTTCGCTTTGTCGGGATTACGAGCGGGTCGTGTCGGCGGTCGCTCCACTCGCCGTCACCAGGCCTTCCGGTGCTCGTGTTCGTCGCGCCGGTAGCGAGTGGTGTGACGGTCGTCGGGGCGCGACTCCTGAGCGTCGAAGGCCTGCCGGTAGAGCAGGGCGTGCACCAGCTGCACGTCGGGGATGTCGTCGAACTCGATGGGATCGTCGGCCGCGGAGACGACGACGAGCGTGCCGGTCCGCAGTATCCGGTCGACGAGACCGTGCCGGAACTGGACGTTGCTGATCCGGCCCATCGGGATGTCGATCCCGGTGTGGGTGAGGATGCCGGTGCGGACGAGGACGCGCCGGTCGGTGACGATGAAATGCGTCGTCAGCCACCCGACGAAACGGGGGACGCACAGCCGGCCGACGATGCCGATCCATGCGACGGCCACGGCGACGGCGCACACGGTCGCGGCCGCACCGTCGAGGCGCGCCTGGATCGTGCCCAGCAGGAATCCGGCGATCGTCGTGGACGCGAGGAAGATCACCGTCGGCAGCACGAGCGCCTTCCAGTGCGGATGCCGATGCAGCAGCAACTCTTCCTCGGGTGCAAGGGCGTCCTCCGGATATCCCATACCGCTCACGATGGCATATGCCGGTGCCGTGCCGATGCGAGCGGTCGCCCGACGATCAGACCGGGCGCAGATGTGTGATGTCGCCCGCAGCGACCGCCACGGTATCTCCCCCACCGTCGGGGCGGATCACGATGCGCCCCTGGTCGTCGACGTCGGTGGCGACGCCGTGCAGCTCGGTGTCGCCGGGCAGGATCGCACGGACGCGTTGCCCGATCGTGCTGCACCGTTCGCGGTACGCCGCGGCCAGATCGGCGGTGTCCCATCCCGCGCGGGCCCATGCCCGGATCCGCTCACCGAAACCCGCCAGCAGCGCCTGCGCGAGCGGGGTGCGATCGAGTTCGGCGGCATCCTCGAGCAACAGAGAGGTGGCGGTGGGCACAGGCAGTTCGTCGCGCCCGAGGGTGGCGTTGATGCCGATCCCGGCGACCACCGTGGGCACCGGCGAGGTGGTGGCGACCTCCACGAGGATGCCGGCGAGCTTGCGTCCGTCGACCAGAACGTCGTTGGGCCACTTCAATTTCGCCTCGACGCCGGTGACCGATCGCACGGCGTCGACCGTGGCGACGCCGCACAGCAGCGGGAGCCATCCGAGGTTCTGCAGCGGGCACTCGGGCAGGCGCAGCAGGACCGAGACGATGATCTGCGCGCCGGGCACCCCGTTCCAGCTGCGCGAGTGGCGGCCCCGGCCCCCGTGCTGGAACTCGGCGAGGAGCACCCGGCGGTCGTCGCCGGTCGCGGCGACGGCGAGCAGATCCGCGTTGGTCGAAGCCGTGTCGGCGACGACGTCGAGACGGGTGTAGAAGCCTTCACGCTCGGCGCCGACGAGAACATCGCGTAGCGTTGCCTCGTCGAGCGGTGTGCGGAGGGCGGGAAGATCGGTCGTGGGCCGGTCGGATGCCATGTACACAGCCTAAAGTGGACCTTCGCCACCTACCCGCCGGTAGGTCCGGCGCGGTGCCCGGCCTTCGGGACCTCGATGCAACGGCCTTGTATGACGATCGCTAAGCTGACGTGCCATGACCACTGTCCAGGAGCCGTCCGCGCCCGAGGCGGCGAGTACGCCCGATATCCACACCACCGCCGGCAAGCTGGCCGACCTGCGCAACCGTCAAGCCCAGGCTCGGATCCCGGTCGGTGAGGCCGCAGTCGAGAAGGTTCACGCCAAGGGCAAGCTGACTGCTCGCGAGCGCATCCAGGCGCTTCTCGACGAAGGATCGTTCGTCGAGCTCGACGCCCTCGCTCGCCACCGCAGCACCAACTTCGGCCTGGCCGACAACCGTCCGCTCGGCGACGGTGTCGTCACCGGCTACGGCACCATCGACGGCCGCGACGTGTGCGTCTTCTCGCAGGACGCGACGGTCTTCGGCGGTAGCCTCGGCGAGGTCTACGGCGAGAAGATCGTCAAGGTCATGGACCTGGCCATCAGGACCGGCCGTCCGCTGATCGGCATCAACGAGGGTGCCGGCGCGCGCATCCAGGAGGGTGTCGTCTCCCTCGGCCTCTACGGTGAGATCTTCCATCGCAACGTGCAGGCCTCCGGTGTCATCCCGCAGATCTCGCTGATCATGGGCCCCGCCGCCGGTGGTCACGTCTACTCCCCCGCACTCACCGACTTCGTCGTGATGGTCGACCAGACCAGCCAGATGTTCGTCACCGGCCCCGACGTCATCAAGACCGTCACCGGCGAGGACGTCACGATGGAGGACCTCGGCGGCGCCCACACCCACATGGTCAAGTCGGGTGTCGCGCACTACGTCGCCGACGGCGAGCAGGACGCCCTGGACTACGTCAAGGATCTGCTGTCCTACCTGCCGAGCAACAACCAGGCCGCCGCGCCGCGTCTCGCGCCGACCGACCCGATCGTCGGGTCGATCGAGGACTCCCTCACCGCGGAGGACATCGAGCTCGACACGCTCATCCCGGATTCGCCGAACCAGCCGTACGACATGCACGAGGTCATCCGTCGCCTGCTCGACGACGACGAGTTCCTCGAGGTGCAGGCCGAGCGCGCGAAGAACATCATCGTCGGCTTCGGCCGCGTCGACGGCCGCAGCGTCGGCATCGTCGCCAACCAGCCCACACAGTTCGCCGGCTGCCTCGACATCGACGCGTCCGAGAAGGCCGCGCGCTTCGTCCGCACCTGCGACGCGTTCAACGTGCCGATCATCACGCTCGTCGACGTGCCCGGCTTCCTGCCCGGCACCGAGCAGGAGTACAACGGCATCATCCGCCGCGGCGCCAAGCTGCTCTACGCCTACGGCGAGGCGACCGTCGGCAAGATCACGGTCATCACCCGCAAGGCCTACGGCGGCGCCTACGACGTCATGGGTTCCAAGCACATGGGTGCCGACGTCAACCTCGCGTGGCCGACCGCGCAGATCGCCGTCATGGGCGCCTCCGGCGCCGTCGGCTTCGTCTACCGCAAGCGCCTGCTCGAGGCCGCGAAGAACGGTGAGGACGTCGACGCGCTGCGCCTCGAGCTGCAGAACGAGTACGAGGACACCCTGGTGAACCCGTACGTCGCAGCCGAGCGCGGCTACGTCGACGCGGTGATCCCGCCCTCGCACACGCGCGGCCAGATCGTCTCCGCGCTGCGCCTGCTCGAGCGGAAGATGGTTTCGCTCCCGCCGAAGAAGCATGGAAACATTCCGCTGTGACGCTCTGCGGCAGGACCGGGCGCACCCCGGTCCTGCCGCGACCTGCACGGCGTAGCACGTCGCCGACGACGTGCGATGAACCCGAGAGAGGGATCGACATGACAGCGACCCGGTGGGCATCCGATGCCCGTGCGGACGCGTATCCGGGGGGTGCCCTGTGACAGCGACGACAGAGGACAAGATCATCACCGAGTTCGAAGTCGACGAGCAGTCGCCCACGGTCGAGGCCACGCCCGACGACGGAGCGGGAGAAGCCGCTCCGGAGAGCCCCGCGGTCGCCGAGACCGCGGCCGCCCTCCGCATCGTCAAGGGCAATCCGACCGACGAGGAGATCGCGGCTCTCGTCGCCGTGCTCGCCGCTGCCGCTGCGTCGGCCGGCGAGGACGTGAGCGACACCCGGCCGCCCGAGACCTGGGGGGATCCGACCCGGATGCACCGCCGGTGGGCGCCGTTCTCGCCGTATTCCTACCCGAACCGCGGCTGACGTGCCTCGGCTCGTTCTGGCCTCGGCTTCACCCGCCCGCCTCGCGGTTCTCCACGCGGCGGGCGTGAAGCCGTTGGTGCAGGTGTCGGAGGTCGACGAGGACGCGCTCATCGCGTCCCTCGGCCCCGGCACGCCGCCGGCGCAGGTGGTCACCGAGCTGGCCCGCGCCAAGGCCACCGACATCCTGCCGGTCCTGCGCGAGCAGGGTCTGCGGGACGCCGTCGTCATCGGCTGCGACTCGATGCTTCTGATCGACGACGACCTGCAGGGCAAGCCCGGCACCGTCGAGGCGGCCCGGGAGCGCTGGCGGACGATCGCCGGTCGCAGCGGCGAGCTGCTCACGGGTCATGCCGTGCTCCGCGTCCGGGACGACGAGGTCGTCGCCGAGGTCGCCGACCACAGCGGCACCGTCGTACACTTCGGCACCCCCACCGACGAGGAGCTCGAGGCGTATCTCGACAGCGGTGAGCCGCTCGAAGTGGCCGGCGCCTTCACGCTCGACGGTCACGGTGGCTGGTTCGTCGAGCGCATCGAGGGCGATCCGTCGTCGGTCATCGGCATCGGACTCCCGCTGGTGCGGCGCCTGCTCGCCGAGGTCGGCATCTCCGTGGCGCGGTTGTGGGCCGAGAATGCTGCCATCCCCTTGGAGTCGCTCGAGAACTAGGCCGTGTCCGGCCCTATCGGGTCGCGCCGCCGTACAGGGATTTCTGCAGCGAGGTCACCATCGCCCCGGCCTTGGCCTTCGCGCGGTCCGCGTCCACTCCGTCGAACGTCTCGTCCACGGTCTCGCACCACAACTGCAACCACCGCTCGAATCGGGCGGGGGTCAGTCCGTGGTGCCCGTGCAGCGCCCGGTGCACCGGCACGAACGCGCCGCGATAACGGGTCGTGCGGAAGAGGATCTGCTCCCAGAAGTCGCCCACGACCACCAGATGGTCGTCGAGTCCGACCACGGCGAGAACATCGAAGACCGGTGCGAGCACGGGATCGGCGAGTGCGCGTTCGTAGAACCGGCGGACCAGCAGGTCGATGTGGTCCCGCGATGCGAGTTCGGCGCGGGCCGGCCGCCCGGCGTAAGGGTTGCTGCGGGTCACGTCCCGTCACGGTACCGCCTAGAATCGACGGCGCACCTGCCACCACAGCCTCAGGAGCCCATGTGCCCGTCGCACCCGATAGCAACCCTTCGTTCGCCGCATATGCGGATCCCGGCCGTCTCGTGTCGACGGAGTGGTTGTCCGCTCATCTCGGCCATCCCGAAGTGAAGGTCGTAGAGTCCGACGAGGATGTCCTGCTCTACGACGTGGGGCACATCCCCGGTGCGGTGAAGATCGACTGGCATCTCGATCTCAACGATCCCGTCACCCGCGACTACATCGACGGCGAGCAGTTCGCCGCGCTCATGGACCGCAAGGGCATCCGTCGCACCGACACCGTGATCATCTACGGCGACAAGTCCAACTGGTGGGCCGCCTACGCGCTGTGGGTCTTCACCCTCTTCGGTCACGAGGACGTCCGCCTCCTCGACGGTGGCCGCGACGCATGGATCTCCGAGAACCGCGACACCACCCTCGACATCCCGTCCGCCACGACGAGCGGCTACCCGGTCGTCGAGCGCAACGACGCCCGGATCCGCGCATTCAAGGACGACGTCCTCGCCCACCTGGGCACGGGTCCGCTGGTCGACGTGCGGTCGCCGCAGGAGTACACCGGTGAGCGCACCCACATGCCCGACTACCCGGAGGAGGGCGCCCTGCGCGGCGGTCACATCCCCACCGCGGTATCGATCCCGTGGGCGAAGGCCGCGGCGCCCGACGGCCGGTTCCGCGCCCGGGCCGAGCTCGACGAGATCTACGGCGACATCGCGAAGGACGCCGACGTGATCGCCTACTGCCGGATCGGCGAGCGGTCGAGCCACACGTGGTTCGTCCTCACCCACCTGCTCGGGTACTCGAACGTGCGCAACTACGACGGTTCGTGGACCGAGTGGGGCAACGCGGTCCGCGTGCCCATCGCCAAGGGCGACGAGCCCGGAGAAGCGCCGGCCGCATGAGCATCCCCGCCCCCCTCGCCGAGATCGTCGACGACTTCGCTGCCGTCGAAGGTCAGGACAAGCTGCAGTTGCTTCTCGAATTCAGCCGCGAGCTCCCGCCGCTTCCCGCCGAACTCGAGGAAGCGGCGATGGAGCCGGTGCCCGAGTGCCAGTCGCCGCTGTTCCTGTCCGTCGACGCATCCGACCGGTCGCAGGTGAAGCTCCACTTCAGCGCACCCCCCGAGGCGCCGACCACGCGCGGATTCGCCTCGATCCTGCACCAGGGACTCGACGGTCTCAGCGCGCAGGAGATCCTCGACGTGCCCGACGATTTCTACGCCTCGCTCGGGCTCGCCGAGGCCGTCAGCCCGCTGCGGTTGCGAGGGATGAGCGCGATGCTCACGCGCATCAAGCGGCACCTCCGAACCTGACGCGGTCATGGAGTTCACCGAGCTCGCCGACTACCGGATCCCTCCCGGCGTTCTGACCGAATGGCTGCCCTGCGCGGCCGAGGACGACTGGCGCGAGGATCCCCGTCCCGCCTCGTACATCCACGAGGCGCATCTGAGGCGCACTTCGGGGATCCGGTACGGCGGCGGCCGCGACTCCTGGCTCGGCACGGCCTTCGAAGTCGCCGGGCCGCTCGACACCGAACGGTTCCGGCGGGCCCTGCAACGCTGGATCGACCGGCACGAACCGCTGCGCAGCCACGCCCACCTCGCGGGGGAGCAGAGCGGGAACGACCTGGTGCGGCGCACCGCACCGCCGGGCAGGGTGTCGGTGCGTCCCATCCGGCACGATCCCGCCGATCCGGACACGATCCGCGACCACCTGCTCGGCCTGTTCGACGACTACACGACGCCGCATCTGTGGCCGTCCTACGTCTTCGCGACGCTCGAGCGGACGTCGGACGGGGATGTCGGCGACACGGGGGGCGCGAAGGACACCGATGAGCGGTTCACGGTCTTCTTCGGCGCCGACCACTCCATCATCGACGGGTACTCCGTGGTACTCGTCGCGCACGAGATCTCGGCGCTCTACGAGGAGGAGCGCACCGGTCGCGCGGCCGACCTGTTCCCGGTGGGGAGCTACATCGATTTCGGTGCCGCCGAACGGGACGAGTCCGCACAGCTGGACGACCATCACGAGGCGGTGCAGATCTGGCGGCGCACCCTGACCGAATGCGGAGGCGAACCACCCGCCTTCCCCCTGCCGATCGGTGCGCGACCATCGCACGCCACACCCCAGCAGCGACTGTCCGAGCGCTGGTTCGACGACGACGAGGCGAGTGCCTTCTCCGCGTGCTGCCGCCGTGCGGGGACGGGTTTCTTCGCCGGCGTGCTGGCGTGTTTCGGCCGGGCGACGGCCGAGATCACCGGCGCCGAGCGGTTCCGGACCGTCGCGCCCGCGCACACCCGCGCCGGCCCGATCTGGGCGGGTTCGCTCGGCTGGTTCGTCGGCCTTCGACCGATCGACCTGAACCTTACGGGCACAACCGATTTCGACGTCCTGGCGATGCGCGCCGGCGACGAACTGCACCGCACCCGGGCGAGTGCGCGAGTGCCGTTCGTGCGGGTGGGCGAACTCCTCGGCGTCCCCATCCGCCCCCGGTTCGTCGTGTCCTACATGGACGTGCGGTTCGTTCCCATGGCAGCACAGTGGCCCGAATGGAACGCCCGGGCCCTGCGCAGCCGCAGCTTCACGCACGACGTGTACATCTGGATCAATCGCACCCCCGAGGGCGTGAACATGTCGGCGCGATTCCCCGACAACACGGTCGCGGGCGAGAACGTCCCCCGCCTCATCGCACGCTCCCGCGAGCTGATGCACGAGGTCGCGGTCGGCGGGCCGCGGATCGCGCAGCCGGAAACGGTGACGGTCCCACCTACCGGTGAGTAGCATCGGGCGCTCGAAGGCCCGCCGTAATGTATAGGGGCCATCCGGTTACGTCGTCGATCCGATTGGCGCTTAGACTGCCCGTCGACGGAAATAACCTAACGATCGATCAACAGGAGGCTCCGTGCCCAGTCATGCCAGCGCGCAGATCACGAAGGTGCTCGTCGCGAACCGCGGCGAGATCGCTGTGCGGGTCATCCGAGCCGCCAAGGACGCGGGCTACGGCAGTGTCGCCGTCTACGCCGAACCGGACGCAGACGCACAGTTCGTGAAGCTCGCCGACGAGGCGTTCGCACTGGGCGGCACCACCTCCGCCGAGTCCTACCTGGTGTTCGACAAGATCCTCGACGCCGCGGCCAAGTCCGGCGCCGACGCCATCCACCCCGGCTACGGCTTCCTCTCCGAGAACGCCGACTTCGCGCAGGCCGTGATCGACGCCGGCCTCATCTGGATCGGCCCCTCGCCCCAGTCCATCCGCGACCTCGGCGACAAGGTCACCGCCCGCCACATCGCCGAGCGCGCCAAGGCCCCGATGGCGGCCGGCACCAAGGACCCGGTGAAGAACGCCGACGAGGTCGTCGAGTTCGCGAAGAAGTACGGCGTGCCCGTCGCGATCAAGGCCGCCTTCGGTGGTGGCGGACGCGGCATGAAGGTCGCGCAGACCATCGAGGAGATCCCCGAGCTGTTCGAGTCGGCCACCCGTGAGGCCGTCGCCGCCTTCGGCCGCGGCGAGTGCTTCGTCGAGCAGTACCTCGACAAGGCCCGCCACGTCGAAGCCCAGGTCATCGCCGACCAGCACGGCAACGTCATCGTTGCCGGCACTCGCGACTGCTCGCTGCAGCGCCGCTTCCAGAAGCTGGTCGAGGAGGCTCCCGCGCCGTTCCTGACCGACGAGCAGCGCAAGCGCATCCACGACTCCGCCAAGGCCATCTGCCGCGAGGCCGGTTACTACGGCGCCGGCACGGTCGAGTACCTCGTGCAGGGCGACACCGTGTCCTTCCTCGAGGTCAACACCCGCCTGCAGGTCGAGCACCCGGTCACCGAGGAGACCGCCGGCATCGACCTCGTGCGTCAGCAGTTCCGCATCGCCAACGGTGAGAAGCTCGAGCTCACCGAGGACCCGACCCCGCGCGGCCACAGCTTCGAGTTCCGCATCAACGGTGAGGACGCCGGTCGCGGCTTCCTTCCCGCCCCCGGCCCGATCACCGTCTACAAGGAGCCCACGGGCCCCGGTGTGCGCGTCGACTCGGGTGTCGTCCAGGGCGACGTCATCGGCGGCCAGTTCGACTCGATGCTCGCCAAGCTGATCGTCACCGGTGAGACCCGCGAGCAGGCGCTGCAGCGCGCCGCCCGCGCGCTGGCGGAGTTCGAGGTCGACGGTCTGGCCACGGTCATCCCGTTCCACCGCCACATCGTCGAGAACCCGGCCTTCGTCGGCGACGGCGAGAAGTTCGACGTCTACACCAAGTGGATCGAGAACGAGTGGGACAACACCATCGAGCCGTACACCGGTGGTGCCCCGATCGAGGACGAGGACGAGGCACTGCCGCGTCAGAACGTCGTCGTCGAGGTCGGCGGACGCCGCGTCGAGGTGTCGCTGCCCGGCCAGTTCTCGCTCGGCGGTAACGGCGGCGGCGCCGGCGTGATCCGCAAGAAGCCGAAGCCCCGCAAGCGCGGCGGCGGCGGCGCCGGCAAGGCGTCGGGCGATGCGGTGACCGCCCCCATGCAGGGCACCGTCGTCAAGGTCGCGGTCGCCGAAGGCCAGGAGGTCGCCGAGGGCGAACTCATCGCCGTGCTCGAGGCCATGAAGATGGAGAACCCGGTCAACGCCCACAAGGCGGGCGTCGTCACCGGCCTCGCGGTCGAGCCGGGTGCCGCGGTCACCCAGGGCACCGTCCTCACCGAGATCAAGTAATACGGCGATCGAGTAACACAGCAGATCCCCGACGGTCCCCCGCATCGCTCACGATGCGGGGGACCGTCGCTGTATCCGGGTGTCATCCGGCGTCACGGTCCGGCTTCCGCGCGTGAAAGCTATTAGCCTGGAGACATGGCCGACCGTCCCGAGATCCGCATCGGCACCGCCGAGCGTGAGGAAGCCGTAGCGCTGCTCGGTGAGCACTTCGCCGCGGGGCGCCTCGGCCTGGCGGAGTTCGACGAGCGGGTCGCGCTCGCGACGCAGGCCACAGTGCGCGGCGATCTGGTTCCCCTCTTCGCCGATCTGCCTTCGGCGCCGGCCGTGGTGGCCCCCTCCCCCGGACCCCGCGATCTCGCGGAACAACTGCTCACCCTGGTGCCGTTCGTGCTCGTCGCGTTGCTCGTGATCGTCGTCCTCCGGCATCCGATCGCGCTGCTCATCGCCTTCGGGGTGTTGTTCGTCGCGGGTCGCCGTGCCTACCGGCTGCTCGGTGAAGGACGCGGCCCGTCCTGACCGTCCGGTGCCCGGCCGCCCTTTCTGCTGTCGCGGAAATCACAGCATCCCGGGAGATGCCCGTGTCTGTCGCCGCTCCGACGCCACAGGTTAGGGTGACCGGCATGCCCGAACACCCCGACATCCGGATCGGCAACGCCGAACGCAGTGAGGCGCTCGACCTGCTCGGCGAACACTTCGCGCTCGGCCGGCTGACACTGTCGGAATTCGACGAACGCAGCGCGAAGGCGTCGGCGGCCGGGACGCGCGGTGATCTCGACGTGCTGTTCACCGACCTGCCCGCCCACCTCACCGATAGCTCGGCCACGACCCGGGACGACCTTCCGGTGATCATCCCGAAGAAGGATCCCGAGCGGTGGCGCGAGGTCGTGATGGGCCTGACGCCGCTGGTCGCGCTCGTGCTGTTCTTCACCTTCGACACGTGGCTGTTCTTCCTCCTGATCCCCGCCGTGGGCATCGTCCTGTTCGCCGGTCGCGACCGGGACGGGCACAGCACCGACGACGCCGACACCCACCGTGGTGAGAAGAAGAACGCCTGAACCGTGCCGTCCACGCTCCTCCGGCACCGCGCTCTGCCCCTGATCCTCGCGGTCGTCGTCATCACCGCGATGCTGCTCTCTCCCGGCGGTACCGTGCCGAGCGGTCCTCCCCATGCCGACAAGGTCACGCACGCGTTGATGTTCGTGGCCCTCGCGCTGTGTTCCCGCTACGCACGGATCTCCCCCGTCGTCACCGTGGTGTGGCTGGGTCTCTACGGCGTGCTGACGGAGATCCTCCAGGCCACCGTCGCGGTCCGGCGCTCCGGGTCGTTCTGGGACTGGTGCGCCGATCTCGCCGGCGTCGCGATCGGCCTCGCCGTCGCGGCCGCCATCGGCTCGCGTTCCCGCACGCGATCGAGACCGTAAGCAGCAACCCGTGATTCGTCACAAGACCTGCCGCTGGTAGCCTCCTCCGCGCCGACAGTCCGACGGGGGATCGGACAGGCTGCTCACGGGGGAACGAATGTCGCAGGAACAGGTCGCGGACGCACTACCGACGGTGCTTCCGCCGTATCTCTATCTACCGTGCGCGGACGCGGTCCCGGATCCGGCCGACGCCGTCGTCGACTATCGGTATCTCGGCGACGGCCGCATCGCGCTGCTCGCCTACACGGCGCTCGACCGTCTCCACTCCTGTTGCGGCGCCGGGCAACCCTGGCTGGTGCTGCCCACGCACGTGCTCCCGCGACTGCGTGAGGCACAGCCGTGGGACTCTCTGCTGCTCGACGTCCCGATACCCGAATCGGAACGCAGACGCCCGGCGGACGGGGACGCGCGATGAGCCTGTACGTCGACCCCGACGAACTCGATCGGGCCGCGGGCGTCTACACGGGTGCGGCCGCGGATACCGCGGATCTCGTCGGCACCTGCCCCACGAGCGTGGACGCGGGTCTTGCGACCGGCCCACTCACCGGCATGCTTGCGCAGATCGTCACCGACCTCGCCGGCACGGTCGAGGTGCTCGGCGGAACGGGTGGCCTGCTGACGACCACAGCGCAGACGTACCGGGAAGCCGACGACGAGGCCGCCGCCGCGCTCGTCCGGACCTGGTCGGAGTGACCGTGCCGATCGACACCTTCATCGCCGGCAACCCCACCGATATCCGACGGGTCGAGGACTGGATCCGCACGACGCTGGGCACCACGATCGGGAACGTCGCCGACGCCGCAGCCCGGGCGCGTCGCATCGCCGACGACGCCTGGGAGGGCGACGCTTCCGAGACCTACCTCGACAGGTCGAGCGAACACGTCCACGCCGTCGACGATTTCCACGAGCGGACATCGAGGACCGCCGATGTCTTCGCGGGCCTGGCGGGCGAACTGTCGCGTGCCCTGTCCGACATGGCCGGCATCCGGGCTCGCGCCGCGGCCGCGGGACTGCCGGTCGTGGGCAACACGATCGGTGATCCTCCCCCGGGTGACGACGAAGTCGCTTTCCGAAGGGCCTCGGCATATCAGGAGGCCAATGACGTCGCCGAGGCGGTGCACGCTCGCTGGTCGGTGGCGATTGCCGGCGCCGTGAACACCTGGACGGGACATCCGTGGTCAGCGTCCTTCCTCGGGAGCACCGCGCTCGACTACGTCGACAAGAACCTGCAGGGCAAGATCGCGGGCCTCCTCGCCGTGCAGCAACAACTCCGGACCGAGGCGATCCGTGAGATGGAGCGATTTCTCTCGCTTTCGCCGGACACACCGTACGACGAGCTACGACGTACGTTCGGTTCTGCGCGGAAACCACTCGACGATCTGGTGACGACCACCGGTCGCCTCGACGACATGGCATCGATGTCCCGGACAGCCGGCCGGGCCGCGGGGACCATAGGTCTCGTCGCCGGTGTCGGGCTCGACTATTTCGCTGGTGGTGAGTCCCTCGAGCAAGCCGTGGTCTCCAACGGACTCGGCCTCGGAGCCTCGATAGCAACCGGCGCGGCGGTGGGGAGCGCTATCGGGTCGATTCTTCCGGGTGCGGGTACTGCCCTCGGTGCCGTGCTCGGCGCCGGGGCAGGCACAGTTGCCGGAATCTTCACGTCCGGTGCGGTCGACAACCTCTACGAGTCGAGCGCGAAATCGTTCGGCGGGGCATTCACTGCAGGGTTGTCCGAACTCGGAAGTGCTGCAAGCGCAACCAAGGAACTCGCCGGTGCCTCCATCCGAGGATTGGCACGTCTGGGACGAGGAACACTCGATGCCATCCTCTGACGACTACGATCTCCGCACCTACGGCGACTCGCGTGCCGATGTCGTCATTCTCGGGACCGGAATCGTCGGTCTTCTCTTCTTGCTATTCGTCGTGGGAGTGCTGATCGAGCAGGCAGTGCAAGGGCTTCCCCTCGAGTTGCCCAGGGGTTCGTCAGTGATCCTGGCTCTGAGCGCCACGATTCTCATGTATCCGGTGCTCGGGTACTTCATGTACAGCCCTCGCACGAAGGCGGACCACATCACGGCGGAGACCGACTCCACGGCACCGGCGCTGGCTCTGCGGCAATCGTCCTGGGTGTTCCGGATCGCTTTCGTCCAGATCGGAGCATTCACGCTCATGCTCCTCGGTCTCATCTGGCTGACCGGCGAGCCCGACGAACAGCGACTGCGTGAGGACATCGTTCTCACCGTCCTCGCCTGCTCATGGCAGGTCGGCTACTGCTTCTTCATCGCCCGACACACACTGCGCCCCGGTTACATCGCACTCTCCGCCGAGGGAATCCGCTTCAGCGATCACGCCACGGACACCTGGATCCCCTGGGAGGCATCGACGTCCGGAGTACTGGCCGACCCGCTCTACGTCGTGGTCGTCGCTCGACCGGCGCGTGGCGCCACCACGAGTTCGCGGGTTCCATTGCCGTGGCGGATCATCGACGATCGCAAGGACGGCGACCTACGTCCCTCGTCCCGGCGCCGCCCCGGGCACACTGCCCGCATCGACCGGCGCCGGTTCGAGATCGCACCCGAACTCCTCGACGCCGTGCTCGACCACTATCTCCGCGACCCCGACGCTCGCGCCGAACTCGCCGATCCCGACGCTGTCGCACGCCGAGTCGACGAGCTGCGCTCCTACGCACCCGGACCGCGGTGGCGACGCTACGGTCCGGTCCCCGTGCCGACCCTGAGCACGCCGGCGCCGAGGTGACGGTCAGGCGGTCGCGTCCGGATCGACGAGCCGGGTCCGCAGGGCCTGCAGGGTGTCGTCGTCGAGACCGAGTCCGGCGGCGAAGTACTGCTCGATGGTTCCGTAGCGTGACAGCGCCTCGTCGATCGCCACCTCGAGGTACTCGCGGCGCACCCCGAGCAGGGGCGTGAGCAGATCCGGGTCACCGCCGAGCGATGCGAACCGGGCGAAGAAGTCGTCGAAGTGCGGGAGCAGTTCGTCGTTGGTGCGGAGATAGTCGGTGAACACGGCCTCCTGGTCGGCGCCGGCGAACAGGAGCAGCGACGCCGCCGCCCACCCGGTGCGGTCCTTGCCGGCACTGCAGTGCACGAGCCCCGGAACGTCGCCGTGCGCGACGGTGTCGGCCAGGGTCCGGTACGATGCCACTGCGCTCGGAAGAGTGACGAAATCGCGGTAGCTCTGACGTAGGTAGTCGGTGGCGCGACCGTCCCCGAGTATCTGCGACACCAACTCCGGATTCGACACGAGTTGCGGCAGCGCCGCCGCGATCGATCCGCCTTCACGATCAGCGAGGACGTCGAGGCCGAGGTGCCGGGCGCCGTCGGGGACGCGATCGGGACGGGCCTGCTGCTCCTCGAGCGTGCGCAGGTCGAAGACCGTCGCAATACTCAGGGCATCGAGGGTCTCGAGGTCGGTGTCGGTCAGGCGGCTGAGGTCGGTGGAGCGGAAGACCACCCCGGTGCGGACCACGCCGCCGAACGAACTACGGCAACCGCCGATGTCCCTCAGGTTGGCGAGCGACGGAATCGCGAAGGACTCGCCGCCGGTCACGGTCTCGTCCAGTGCATCGGCCATATCCGACAAGCTACCGCCGTGCGGCCCCGAACAGGGGGACCCGCCCCGTCATTCGTACTGCGAGGTCACCCTGTCGAGCGCGTCGAGGGCCTCGTCGAGCTCGTGGGTGGTGACGATCAGCGGCGGCCGGAAGCGGATGCCGCGCGTGCCCGTCCCGATCACGAGGACGTGCTCGTCGCGGTACAGCCGTCGCAGCACCTCGTCGCGGATCTCCGGAGTCGGGAGGTCGACGGCGCACATCAGTCCGCGTCCGCGCGGCTCGGTGACGACCGGTCGTCGCGCGGCGAGCTGCTGCAACCCCGACAGCAGGTGCGCCCCACTCAACCGTGCACGGTCGATCAGCCGGTCGTGCTCGACGACCTCGAGGATGCGGCGGGCCCGCACCATGTCGGTGAGGTTGCCGCCCCACGTCGAGTTGATCCGCGAGCTCACGGTGAACACGTTGTCGGGCACCTCGTCGATGCGTTCGCCGGCCATGATCCCGCACACCTGCGTCTTCTTGCCGAAGGCGACGATGTCGGGGGTGACGCCGAGCTGCTGGTAGGCCCACGCGGTGCCGGTCGTGCCGGCGCCGGTCTGCACCTCGTCGAAGATCAGCAGAGCGTCGTTCTCGCGGCACAACTGCGCGATCGCCCGGAAGAACTCGGGACGGAAGTGGTGGTCGCCGCCTTCGCCCTGGATTGGTTCGGCGATGAAGCACGCGATGTCGTGGGGACGTTCGGCGAAGGCTCGGCGGGCCTGCTCGAGGGCCTTCTCCTCGGCCACGGCGACGTCGCGTCCGTCTGCGAGATAGGGCGCGTCGATCCGCGGCCAGTCGAACTTGGGGAACCGGTCGGTCTTGACCGGATCGGTGTTGGTCAGCGACAGCGTGTATCCGGTGCGGCCGTGGAAGGCCTCGGTCAGGTGCAGTACCGATCCGCCCAGGTGGGCGGGCAGACCGCGGGATTCGTTGAGACGGCTCTTCCAGTCGAACGCGACCTTGAGCGCGTTCTCCACGGCGAGCCCGCCGCCGTCGACGAAGAACAGGTGCGGGAGCGCCGGGTCGCCGAGGACGCGCACGAAGGTCTCGACGAAGCGCGTCATGGGCACGGTGTAGATGTCGGAGTTGCTGGGCTTGTTCGCCGCGACGGCGCCGAGTTCGTGCGCTGCCTCCGGATCGGTCAGTGCAGGATGATTCATTCCGAGCGTGGACGACGCGAAGAACCCGAACATGTCGAGCCACGTGGTTCCGTCCCGGGCGTCGACGAGGCGGACTCCGCGGGAACGGTCGAGATCGAGGACGAGGCCGAAACCGTCGGCGAGCATGTGCCGGCCGAGGATGCTGTGTACCCGGTCGGGGGCGAGGTTCTCGGCACCGTCCGGGTTTCGGAATGCAGTGCTCATAACCCTACCGTACGCGAGAATCAACGGGAGAAACCCGGTATCACAGCAACACTTACGGCGCAGGAGCCTATCGTTCGTAAAATGTTTGCAGAACGACGGTGCTGCGGGTGGCGACATCGGCGGTCGCCCGGATCTCCTGCAGCAACCGCTCGAGAGCGCGAGGAGACTCGACACGCACGAGGAGAATGTAGCTTTCGTCGCCCGCCACCGAGTGACACGATTCGATCGCGGAGATGTGCCGGAGGCGGGCCGGTGCGTCGTCGGGTTGCGACGGGTCGAGAGGGGTGATCGCCACGAACGCCGACAACATCAGCCCGAGCGCTTCGGGATCGACGCGCGCACTGTATCCGCGGATCACGCTGCGCGCCTCGAGTCGGCGCACCCGCGACTGCACGGCCGAGACGGACAGTCCCGCCTTCTCGGCGAGCGCCGCGAGCGTCGCGCGACCGTCGGCGACCAGTTCGCGCAGCAACATCCGATCGATGTCGTCCAGCGACTCCTTCGACGAGTCGTTTCTCGAGGATTCGGGCACCAGCGCAGGGTATCCGAGCAGCAAAGGAGCTCACCGATGAATGCGACCACCGATCTCGCCGACCGCGCGGCGACCGCTCTGAGGCAGTGCGGTGTCGACGCCCTGCCCGATGACGCGGCACTCGCGGTGACCAGCCCGATCGACGGCAGCGTGCTCGGGCACGTACCCGTCCACTCGGCCACCGAGGTCGATGCGACGATCACCGCGGCGGTACGGGCCTTCGAGCAGTGGCGCCACGTCCCCGCCCCGGTGCGCGGCCGCGTGGTGCGACGGCTCGGCGAACTGCTCGTCGAGCACAAGCGGCATCTCGCCGAGCTCGTCACCCTGGAGGCGGGGAAGATCCCGTCGGAGGCCGCGGGCGAGGTGCAGGAGATGATCGACGTCTGTGAGTTCGCCGTCGGTCTGTCGCGACAGCTCTACGGGCGGACGATGCCGTCCGAGCGGCCCGGACACCGGCTCATGGAGATCTGGCATCCGCTCGGCGTGGTGGGCGTGATCTCCGCGTTCAACTTTCCCGTGGCGGTGTGGTCGTGGAACACCGCGATCGCGCTGGTGTGCGGCGACCCGGTGGTGTGGAAACCGTCGGAGACCACCCCGCTCACCGCCCTCGCCTGCGACGCGCTGCTGCGCCGCGCCGCCGCCGACGTCGGCGCCCCCGGCGGTCTCCATCACCTGCTCCTCGGCGACCACAGGGTGGGTGAGGCGCTCGTCGACGATCCCCGTATCGCCCTGGTGAGTGCGACCGGCTCCACCCGGATGGGGCGGATCGTCGGGCCGCGGGTCGCGGCGAGGTTCGGTCGC
The DNA here is from genome assembly GCF_048957735.1 of Rhodococcus sp. As11. Lineage (NCBI taxonomy): Bacteria > Bacillati > Actinomycetota > Actinomycetes > Mycobacteriales > Nocardiaceae > Rhodococcus > Rhodococcus sp. As11. The sequence goes on along the minus strand of NZ_JARDJE010000005.1, from coordinate 185,495 downwards.
TGCCTGCTCGAACTCGGCGGCAACAACGCGGCGATCGTCGCTCCGTCCGCCGATCAGGACCTCGCCGTCCGGGGCGTCGTGTTCGCCGCGGCCGGCACGGCGGGCCAGCGCTGCACCAGCCTGCGCCGGCTGATCGTGCACCGATCGATCGCCGACGAAGTCGTCGAGCGGATCGCGAAGGCGTACTCGCATCTGCGAGTGGGGAATCCGCTCGACGAGGGTGTGCTCGTGGGTCCGCTCATCTCCGAACGGTCCTACGAGGCGATGACCGCGGCGCTCGACCGCGCGCAGACCGACGGAGGCACACTCGTCGTCGGCGGTGAGCGAGTGGACGTCGCGGGTGGCGGTGTGTACGTCTCCCCCGCGCTGGTCCGGATGCCCGCACAGAGCGAGGTGGTGCGCGAGGAGACCTTCGCCCCGATCCTGTACGTCCTCGACTACGACGACCTCGACGAGGCGATCGCATTGCACAACGGTGTCCCGCAAGGACTCTCGTCGTCGATCTTCACCCTCGACCAGCGCGAGGCCGAATTGTTCCTCGCCCGATCCGACTGCGGCATCGCGAATGTCAACATCGGCACCTCGGGGGCCGAGATCGGCGGCGCCTTCGGCGGGGAGAAGCACACCGGCGGCGGGCGCGAATCCGGATCGGATGCGTGGAAGGCGTACATGCGGCGGGCGACGAACACCGTCAACTACTCGACGGAGCTGCCGCTCGCCCAGGGTGTCGAGTTCGGCTGATCCCGAACGACGTTCGTACGCCTGAACGACGACGTTCGCGCGCCTGAACGAGCCTCGCCGCCCCCACAACAGGGGCGAAGCTCGTTTCGGCGCGCGAACTCGGGTTCCGGGCGGCTAGTGGTTGCGCAGTGCGTCGATCAGTTCGTCCTTCTTCATGTCGGAGTAACCGGTCATGCCCAGTTCCTTCGCACGCTTCTTCAGGTCGTCGACCGTCCAGTCGTCGTAGGAGCCGGACTTGCCACCCTTCTTCCCGACCTGCGACTTACCCTCGTTCGCAGCCGCGTTGGAGATCCGGGCCGCCTTCTCCTTGGAGGCACCGTCCTCGCGCAGGTCCTCGTACATCTTCTCGTTCTTGATCGACGGATTCGGCATCGTCTTCTCCTTTCCGTGTCCTGCGGAAGGGGTACCCGACGACACTTCACCCAATCAGAGGATCTGTGGCCTGTGACACATCCTGTGGTAGACCTGGGTCGTGTATCCAGGGAACCTGCTCGACGAACTCCGCGGGCAACTGCCCGCCGGCGCACTGATCATCGATCCCGACATCCTCGCCGGCTACCGGCAGGACCGGGCGCAGGACCCGGACGCCGCGGTTCCCCTCGCGCTCGTACGGGCCACATCCACCGCCGACGTACAGGCGACGCTGCGGTGGGCGAACACCCACAAGGTGCCGGTGGTACCCCGGGGTGCCGGCACGAGCCTGTCCGGCGGGTCGGGCGGGCTCGCCGACGGCATCGTGCTGAGCACCGAGAAGATGCGCGCGATCACCGTCGACACCGCGACACGCACCGCGGTCGCCCAGCCCGGTCTGCTCAACGTCGAGGTGAAGAAGGCGGCTGCCGAACAAGGCCTGTGGTATCCGCCCGATCCGTCGTCGTTCGAGATCTGCACGATCGGCGGGAACGCGGCCACCAACGCCGGTGGCCTGTGCTGCGTGAAGTACGGGGTGACGACCGACTACGTGCTCGGACTCGAGGTGGTCCTCGCCGACGGCACCGCGGTGCGGCTCGGCGGGCCACGGGTCAAGGACGTCGCGGGCCTGTCGCTGACGAAACTGTTCGTCGGAAGCGAAGGGACGCTCGGCGTCATCACCGAGGTGACCCTGCGTCTCGTCCCACCACCGCCACCCGGATCCACGATGGTCGCGACGTTCTCGTCGGTGCAGGCTGCCGCCGACGCGGTCGTCGCCATCACCGCCGTGCTGCGACCGGCCATGCTCGAATTCATGGACCGGGCCACCGTCGGGGCCGTGGAGGACATGCTGCGGATGGGACTCGAACGCAGCACCGAGGCGATGCTCATCGCCCGTTCCGACGCGCCGGGCGCGGCGGCCGCCGAGGAGATCGAGATCATGGTGCGGGCCTGCCGCGAGGCCGGGGCCGACGACGTCTTCGCGACCGACGATCCGGAGGAGGGCGAGGCGTTCACGGTGGCCCGCCGCATGGCCATCCCGGCCGTCGAACGCACCGGCAGTCTGCTGCTCGAGGACGTCGGGGTACCGATCCCCGCCCTGCCCGCGCTGGTGAGCGGGATCGCCGAGCTCGCCGCCGAACACGACGTCACCGTCGCCGTGATCGCACACGCCGGCGACGGCAACACTCACCCGCTGATCGTCTACGACCCCGCCGACGGGGACATGACGGCGCGGGCACAGGCGGTGTTCGGGAAGATCATGGATCTGGCCATCGAACTCGGCGGCACCATCACCGGCGAGCACGGCGTCGGCCGGCTCAAGAAGGCCTGGCTGCCGGATCAGGTGGGGCCGGACGTCATGGCGTTGACCGAGCGGATCAAGGCCGCACTCGACCCGAACTCGATCCTGAATCCCGGAGTGGTGATCTGATGACCCACACCACACCGGCAGCGGTCATAATCGTCGCGTGAACACCCGTGTGCCCCCGTCGACGGCCGCCCTGCCACTGCGCGAGACCAAGTACCGCGAACTCGAGCAGTATCCGGAGTTCGGGTCCGTCACGGCCTGGCTTCGAGACGTCGTGTCGTCGATCGTGCCGAACGCCCGCATGAGCGAATGCGAGTACTGGTCCGTCGTGTGTCTTCCCCCCGAGGAGCCGACCGACCCCCGGAAGCCGCTGGTGTCGGTGCACGCCGGCGACCTGGCGGTCGCGGGGGTGTTCCTCGACCTCTCCGGCGGACAGCGGAGCCTCGCCGGTTACGTCCGCGTGTCGGGAACCGAACTCGAGCAGGCCTCGGGCTCGACACGTGAGCAGCTCGCGGCGGACTCGCCCGCCCTCACCTTCGTCGACGAGGGTGCCGTCGTGTGCGTGGTGTGGAGCGACGAACCCGCCGCCCGGGAGCAGTTCGCGGCTCTGCCGTGGCGTGCCCCGGCTCGGGCGCTCGTCTCGGAGCTGATGCGCGACGGACGCAACTCCCGGGCCGACGACCACTGCCGTCAGATCGCCCGGTTCGCGTACGACGACTGAGTGTGTCGGTCGGCGGGTAGACGATGGGATGGTGACCGACATCCTCGATCGTTTCTCCGCGCCGACCCGAGCGTGGTTCGCGGGGGCATTCGAGTCCCCGACCCCGGCCCAGCTCGGCGCGTGGGAGGCGATCTCCTCGGGAGCCCACACGCTCGTCGTCGCCCCCACCGGCTCGGGCAAGACCCTGTCGGCGTTCCTGTGGTCGCTCGACCGGCTCGCGTCCACCCCGGCGGACGAGCACGCAGCACGCGAACACCGCACCCGCGTGCTGTACGTCTCACCGCTCAAGGCCCTCGCCGTCGACGTCGAGCGCAATCTGCGCTCCCCGCTGGTCGGCATCACGCAGACCGCGAAACGGCTGGGGCTGACGCCACCCGACATCACCGTCGGCGTGCGCTCCGGCGACACCTCCCCAGCCGATCGTCGCGCCCTGGCCCGCACACCACCGGACATCCTCATCACGACGCCCGAGTCCCTCTTCCTCATGCTCACCTCGTCCGCACGGGAGAACCTCGTGGGGGTCGAGACGGTGATCGTCGACGAGGTCCACGCGGTGGCAGGCACGAAACGCGGGGCGCATCTCGCGCTGTCGCTCGAGCGGCTCGACCGGCTGCTGCGCGCCCCGGCCCAACGCATCGGGTTGTCGGCCACCGTGCGGCCGCACGAGGAGGTCGGCCGATTCCTCACCGGCTCCGCCCCCATCCGGATCGTCGCGCCCCCGTCGGCGAAGACGTGGGATCTCACGGTCCGCGTACCGGTCGAGGACATGACCGAGCTCGGGGTCTCCGAGCCCGACGAGGAGTCACTGTCCCCCACTCCCCAGGCCGGATCGATCTGGCCGCACGTCGAGGAACAGATCGTCGATCTCATCACCGAGCACCGGTCGACGATCGTGTTCGCCAACTCCCGGCGCCTGTCCGAACGTCTCACCGCCCGGCTCAACGAGATCCATGCCGACCGCTCGGGAAATCCGGTCGACGACGAGGGCGCACCGCCCTCGCAGCTCGGGTCGCCGACCGACACGTCCGCGGGGGCCGAACCGGTCCTCGCGCGCGCCCATCACGGGTCGGTGAGCAAGGACCGGCGCGCGCTGATCGAGGACGACCTCAAGTCGGGTCGGCTGCGGTGTGTGGTGGCGACGTCGAGTCTCGAACTCGGCATCGACATGGGCGCGGTCGATCTGGTGATCCAGGTCGAGGCCCCGCCGTCGGTGGCCAGCGGTCTGCAACGCGTCGGCCGCGCCGGACATCAGGTGGGCGAGACCTCGCGCGGGGTGCTGTTCCCCAAGCACCGCACCGATCTCGTGCACTGCGCGGTGACCGTCGAGCGGATGGTCGAGGGCCACATCGAGGCCCTGCAGGTCCCGGCGAATCCGCTCGACGTGCTCGCCCAGCAGACGGTCGCGGCCACGGCCCTCGAACCCGTCGACGTCGACGACTGGTTCGACACGGTCCGGCGCAGCGGGTCGTTCGCGAGCCTGTCCCGCGGGGTCTACGAATCGGTGCTCGACCTGCTCGCCGGCCGCTATCCGTCCGACGAGTTCGCCGAGCTGCGCCCCCGGGTCGTGTGGGACCGCACGGCGGGCATCCTCACCGGCAGGCCCGGCGCCCAGCGACTCGCCGTCACGTCCGGCGGCACGATCCCCGACCGCGGTCTGTTCACCGTGTACATGGTGGGCGAGAAGAACACGCGCGTGGGCGAACTCGACGAGGAGATGGTCTACGAGTCGCGGGTGGGCGACGTCTTCGCGCTCGGCGCGACGAGCTGGCGGATCGAGGAGATCACCTTCGACCGGGTGCTGGTCTCCCCCGCTTACGGCCGGCCCGGCCGATTGCCGTTCTGGCACGGCGACAGTCAGGGGCGCCCCGCCGAACTCGGCGCCGCGCTCGGCGCATTCCTGCGCGAGATGGGGCACGCCTCACCGGAGGATGCCGATACCCGCTGTCGCAAGGGCGGTCTCGACGACTATGCGACGGGCAATCTGATCCGGTTGCTCGACGAGCAGCGCACGGCCACCGGGCACCTGCCCACCGACCGCACGCTCGTCGTCGAACGGTTCCGCGACGAGCTCGGCGACTGGCGTCTGGTACTGCACTCGCCGTTCGGTTTACGGGTACACGCGCCGTGGGCCCTTGCGGTGGGGGCACGTCTGATCGAGCGCTACGGTGTCGAATCGCATCCCACCGCGTCCGACGACGGCATCATCGTCCGCCTGCCCGATACCGACGATGCCCCACCGGGCTCGGAGATCTTCGTCTTCGACACCGACGAGATCGACGAGATCGTCACCGAACAGGTCGGCGGCTCGGCACTGTTCGCCTCCCGCTTCCGGGAATGCGCGGCGCGGGCACTGCTGCTGCCCCGCCGAAATCCCGGCAAGCGCGCCCCGCTGTGGCAGCAGCGTCAGCGCTCCGCGCAGTTGCTCGACGTCGCTCGTCGTTATCCGGACTTCCCGATCCTGCTCGAGACGGTCCGGGAGTGCCTGCAGGACGTCTACGACCTGCCTGCTCTGCGCGACCTGCTCGGCAGCATCGCCCAGCGCAAACTCCGTCTGGTGGAGGTGGAGACTCCGACGGCCTCACCGTTCGCGACGTCACTGCTGTTCTCCTATGTCGGCGAGTTCCTCTACGAGGGCGACAGTCCACTCGCCGAGCGCCGGGCCGCGGCACTGTCGCTCGACTCGACGCTGCTCGCCGAACTGCTCGGCCGGGTGGAGTTGCGCGAACTGCTCGACGCCGACGTCATCACCGAGGCCGAACACGAACTGCAACGGCTGACTCCGGAGCGACGCGCACGCGACGCCGAGGGTGTCGCCGACCTGCTGAGGCTGCTCGGTCCGCTCACCGACACCGAACTGCGCGAGCGCACCACCGACGATCCGAGCGCGTGGATCGACGATCTCGTGGCACAGCGACGCGCACTGCGCGTGTCGTATGCGGGTGAGCACCGGTGGGCGGCGATCGAGGACGCCTCCCGCCTGCGCGACGCGCTGGGTGTTCCTCTGCCGATCGGGGTGCCGACCGTCTTCGTCGAGCCGGTCTCCGATCCGCTCGGCGATCTGATCGCCCGGCACGCCCGCACCCACGGCCCGTTCACCACCGCGCAGGCCGCCGCCCGGTTCGGGCTGGGCACGGCGGTCGTCGAGTCCGTCCTCGATCGGCTCGCCGCCGAGAAGCGCGTCACTGCAGGCGAATTCCGTCCGGGCGCAACCGGATCGGAATGGTGCGACACCGAGGTGTTGCGGAGGTTGCGGCGCCGGTCGCTGGCAGCCGCCCGGCAGGACGTCGAGCCGGTCAGCACCACGACTCTGGGACGGTTCCTCCCCGACTGGCATCACCTCGGTACCGGGCCGGGCACGAGTGCGCTCTACGGCCTCGACGGTGTTCTCACCGTCGTCGAACAACTCGCCGGCGTGCCGGTGCCCGCGAGCGCCCTCGAACCGCTGATCCTTGCTCCCCGAGTGCGGGACTACACACCGACGATGCTCGACGAGCTCACCACGACCGGAGAGGTCCTGTGGTCGGGGGCCGGATCGATCTCGGGGAAGGACGGGTGGGTGGCGTTGCATCCGGCGGATCTGGCGCCGGTGAGCCTGGCACCGGTCGACGACATCGAACTCGGTCCGGTGCATCAGGCGATCCTCGACTCACTGTCCGGCGGGGGTGCCTATTTCTTCCGGCAACTTGCCGACGCGGTCACCGCACTCCACACCACGGCGAGCGACACGACGGTCGCCGACGCGCTGTGGGAACTGGTGTGGAGCGGGCACGTCACGGGCGACACCCTCGCCCCGCTGCGTGCCCTGATCGGCGACACCTCCCGCGCCAAGCCCGCCCACCGCACCCCGCGCCGGGCACCGCGGGCCCGGATGTACCGGGCACGGCCCACACTGCCGAGCCGTACCGGACCGCCGACGGTGAGCGGGCGCTGGTCGATGGTGCCGGACCGCGAGACCGACGCGACGGTCCGCGCGCACACCACCGCCGAACTGCTGCTCGAGCGGTACGGCGTGGTCACCCGCGGCGTCGTCGTCGGCGAGGGAGTACCCGGCGGTTTCGCGACGATGTACAAGGTGCTCAGCCGCTTCGAGGAGACGGGCCGGTGCCGCCGGGGCTATTTCGTCGACTCGCTCGGCGGGGCCCAGTTCTCGACGCCGTCGGTCGTCGACCGCCTGCGTTCGTTCTCGGATTCGATCGAGGGCCGGCACTCGGAGACCGCGGCCGTCACACTCGCGGCCTGCGATCCGGCCAATCCGTACGGCGCGGCACTCCCGTGGCCGTCGTCGTCCGCCGACGACGACGCCCCGCGGCACCGGCCGGGCCGCAAGGCCGGTGGTCTCGTGGTACTCGCCGACGGTGCGCTCGTGCTGTTCGTCGAACGAGGGGGTCGCACCCTGCTCACCTTCGACGACGACCCGGGCCGGTTGCGCACCGCGTGCGCGTCCCTCGCCGCGACCGTCAAACGCGGAGGTGTCGACAAGATCGTCGTCGAGAAGGTCGACGGTGCCTCGATCCACGGGCACGAGTTCGCCGATTTCCTTGCCGAGGCAGGATTCTCGGCGACGCCGCGCGGTTACCGGCTGAGGTTCTGACGTGCCCGAGGGAGACACCGTGTTCCGCGCCGCGCACCGCCTCCGTACGGCTCTGGAAGGACAGGTGCTCACGGAGACGGACTTCCGCGTGCCGCGTTTCGCCACCGCCGATTTCACCGGGCACACGGTCGACGAGGTCCTCTCCCGCGGTAAGCACCTGCTGATCCGGGTCGCCGACGTCTCGATCCATTCGCACCTGAAGATGGAAGGTGAATGGCACGTGTACCCGCGTGGAACTCGTTGGCGCAAGCCCGGATACAAGGCCCGCATCGTGCTCGGCACCGAGGACGTCCAGGCGGTGGGGTTCGAACTCGGCATCGTCGAGGTACTCGCCCGCGACCGGGAGGACGACGCCGTGGGGCATCTCGGACCGGATCTGCTCGGTCCCGACTGGGATCCCGAGCGCGCAGCGGCGAATCTCGCGCGCGATCCGGACCGCCCGATCGGGGTGGCGCTGCTCGATCAGCGCATCATGGCGGGCGTCGGCAACGTGTACCGCTCCGAACTGTGCTTCCTGCGGGGCGTCGATCCGTGGACGCCGGTTGCGCGGGCCGGCGACCCGGCGGCGTGGATCGACCTCGCACACAGGCTGCTGGTCGCCAACCGCGACCGGACCACGCGCATCACCACCGGCGACCGGCGTCCCGGTCGCACTCTGTGGGTCTACGGGCGTCGGGGGAAGCCGTGCCGTCGCTGCCGGACCCCGATCCGGTCCGGAGAGATCGGCACCGCGACCGACCCCGAACGGGTGGTCTACCGGTGCCCGCGATGTCAGCCGCGCCCGGGCGGTTCCGCCGTCTGATCGTCCTGCAGGCATCCCGCCCGACCGCTCTGTTCGACGAGCGCGACGCAGTGCCGGACGAGGGCCTCGCGCGAGACCGCGAGATCTCCTTCGAGGTACCCCATGAACAGGCTGGTGAGGGCCCCGACGACCCCCACGGCGACCATGTGGCGATGACCGTCGTCGCCGCCCGGGGGCAGCTGGTCGCGCACGAGTGCGACGAAGGTCGGTGCGAGTTCGATGCCGCGCCGGCCGATCGCGGGTTCGCGCAGCGGGGCGAGGAGGAGAACGCGTCCCTTCGCGGGATCGTCGACCATGAGTTCCATGAACGCCCGCACAGCGGCCTCGGCCCGCCCGGTGGCCTGCGCGGAGATCAGAGCGTCGGTCAGTGCGTCGTGGGCGCGGTCGGCCACGTGGGCGTAGACCTCGCGGACGAAGGTGTCGCGGTCGGTGAAGCTCTCGTAGAAATACCGTTCGGTGAGTTCGGCGGCACGGCACACGGCCCGGACGTTCGCTGCCGCGCGGTCCGGCGCTCCGAGCAGTTCGACACCCACCGCGAGGAGACGTTCCCTGCGCAGCCGACGGCGTTCGTCGATGCCGACGCCCGCCCAGCTGCGGCGCGTGGTGTCCACTCTGTTTCGTCCCGTCGTTGACTGCATGCCCGCCGAATCCTACTCTGACAACATGTGTGGTCAGGGTTCCGCCGGGTCCGGCACCGCCGAGTCGTCGCAGGCCGCGACACCACGCCCGGCGCCCCCGGAACCGTTGGGGACCGAGTCGCTGACGTGGAGATATTTCGGCGGGTGGCGGGGAATGCTCTTCGCACCCTGGGCGGGGTCGATGCAGAACATGCATCCCGGGCTCGGGGCCGGTGTCGAGGAACACTCGACGTTCTTCGACGAACGATGGGAACGCCTCTACCGGTCGCTGTACCCGATCTACGGGGTCGTCTTCGACGGTGCCCGCGCCCCGGAGACCGCGGCGAAGGTGCGCGGCTACCACAACACCGTCAAGGGAGTCGACAAGCACGGCCGCAGGTACCACGCGCTCGATCCCGGCACCTTCTATTGGGCGCACGCGACCTTCTTCTACAGTCTCGTCGTCTCCATCGAGTGGTTCGACGGACCGCTCACCGTCGAGCAGAAGCACCGGCTGTTCGACGAGCACGTGCAGTGGTACCGACTGTACGGCATGCCGATGCACCCGGTCCCCGAGTCCTGGGAGGACTTCCTCGCGTACTGGGACCGCATGTGCCGCACCGCGCTCGAGGACAACAAGGCAACCCGCGACGTGCTCGACCTGTCGAATCTCGGGCGCCCGCCCTTCCTGCGGTGGTTTCCCGAAGGGGTCTGGAAGCTGATCCGCCCGCCGGTGACCGCCGGTTTCCTGTGGCTCACCATCGGGTTGTACGACCCGCCGGTGCGCGAGCTGCTCGGTTACCGGTGGAGCCGGCCGGAGCAGACACTGCACGCACTCGTCGGCCGCACGATCGGATTCGGCACGAAGCTCGTGCCGTGGCGGTACCGCTACCACCCGCGGGCCCGTGCCGGTTGGGACCGAGCATGCGGGCGGATCCCGGCCGATACCGGTCTGCTCGAGACACCCGGGCGCAACCTGCCGCCCCTCGACCGCCGCGACTCACCGGTGCACTACAGCCCGGACGTGGCGAACCGGCACCGCCCCACCGCCGTTTCACCCTGACACATCCCGCCCGACACCGAGGTCGGCGACCCCGGTCTGTGTCACGCTATCGAGGTGTCCACGCCTTCGTACCTGTCGTCCGGACGGCGCCGCCCTCTGTCCCCGGAGTCGGCGGCCTCCCGCATCAGCGCCTACGTCTACGGCAACATCCTGGTGCTGGCCGCGCTCGTCCCCATCACGAGCTCACCCGAGTACATCGGGATCGCGATCGTGATCGGCACCGCGCTCTCGACGTTCATCGCCCATGTCTTCGCGGAGTCGGTCGCCCAGTCCGTTCGTTCGGGTGAACAACTCTCACGTAGCGAACGCATCGAGGAACTTCGCGACTCGGTTCCCATCCTGTCGTCGGCGGTGCTGCCCTGTCTCGTGCTCGCCACGGCCTGGATCGGCTGGCTCGAGCCCCGCACGGCACACATCCTCGCCGAGGTCGCCGTGCTGATCCGTATCGGCTCGACCGTGTTCGTCGTGCGCCGGCTGCAGAACCGCAGACCGAACCACCGGACCGTGGTGGCCGCGGTGGGAGTGGCTCTGATCGCGACGATCGTGGTCGTCGTGAAGGTCGTGCTCACGCACTGAGACCCGTCGCACACCGAGACCCGTCGCGCGCCGCCTCGGCTACTTGATCGGCACCGGTTCGAGGATTTCCGGCCGAGCCTCGGGCGCCGCCGCTCTGAGCGCATCCGCGGACTCGTCGTCGAGACGGCTCTGCGACTCGATCTCGGCCTCGACCCGCGCCCGGTACGTCGCGACCTCCCGGTCGACGGCCGCGTCGTCCCAGCCCAGGACCGGAGCAACCAGTCGGGCCGTCTGCTCCGCACAGTGCAGCCCGCGGTGCGGGTACTCGATCGAGATCCGGGTCCGGCGCGCCAGGAGATCCTCGAGGTGCAGGGCTCCTTCGGCCGCCGCGCCGTAGACCATCTCGACCTGCAGGTACTGGGGAGCATCGGTCAGCGGTTCGAGCAATTCGGGCCGGCCCTTCGCGAGGCTCAGCACGTCCTCGACGAGGGAGCCGTAGCGGTCGAGCAGATGCTTGACGCGATAGGGATGCAGACCGTACTGCTCGGCGAGATGCATGGTCTGGTTGACCAGCGCGAAATACCCGTCGGCCCCGACGAGGGGCACCTTCTCGGTGATCGACGACGCGATCCGGGCCGGGATGTCCTCGGCCGCGAGATCGACGGCGTCCTCGGCCATGACCCGGTAGGTCGTGTACTTGCCGCCGGCGATGGCCACGAGTCCCGGCGCCACCCGCGCGACAGCATGCTCGCGCGAGAGCTTCGACGTCTCGTCGCTCTCCCCCGCCAGCAACGGCCGCAGACCGGCGTAGACACCGTCGATGTCGTCGTGGGTGAGCGGGACGACGAGCACGCGGTTGACATGGTCGAGGATGTAGTCGATGTCGGCCTTCGTCGCGGCCGGGTGCGCCAGGTCGAGATTCCAGTCGGTGTCGGTGGTGCCGATGATCCAGTGGTTGCCCCACGGGATGACGAACAGCACCGACTTCTCGGTCCGCAGGATGATCGCGGAGTCGCTCACGATCCGGTCGCGGGGAACGACGATGTGCACGCCCTTCGAGGCGCGGACCCGGAACCGGCCGCGCTGCCGCGACAACGACTGGATCTCGTCGGTCCACACACCGGTCGCGTTGATCACGGCGTGCGCCCGCACCTCGGTGACCGACCCGTCCTCACTGTCGCGCACACGCACACCCGAGACGCGATCCGCCTCGCGCAGGAAACCGACGACCTGTGTGGACGTGCGCACCACCGCACCGTAGTGCGCGGCCGTCCGGGCGACCGTCATCGTGTGCCGGGCGTCGTCGACGACCGTGTCGTAGTAGCGGATTCCGCCGACGAGCGAATTCCGCTTGAGACCGGGAACCATCCGCAGGGCACCCGAACGGGTCAGGTGTTTCTGCGGCGGAACGGACTTCGCGCCGCCCATCCGGTCGTAGAGGAAGATCCCCGCCGCCACGTACGGCCGCTCCCACACCCGATGGGTGAGCGGGAACAGGAACTCGAGCGGCTTGACCAGGTGCGGGGCGAGCGTGGTCAGGGCAAGTTCGCGTTCGCGCAAGGCTTCCCGCACCAGGCCGAATTCGAGTTGTTCGAGATAGCGCAGACCACCGTGGAACATCTTCGACGACCTGCTCGACGTGCCCGACGCGAAGTCCCGGGCCTCGACGAGCGCGACCCGCAGACCACGGGTCGCGGCGTCGAGAGCTGCTCCCGCCCCGACGACACCTCCGCCGATGACGACGACGTCGAACTGTTCGGTGGCGAGCCGACGCCAGGCGTCGGCGCGTTGCCGAGGTCCGAGGAGTTGCACACCCGATTGGTTGGTCACCGCACCCGCTCCCGTGAGTCGCCGACGTATCCCGATCAAGGCTAGTAGCTTGAGCGACGCAGCGCGCAGCGGAAGCGTTGCCGACCCGAGCCGTCCCCTTCACCCGAGGACCACCTGTGAACCAGTTCATCGCGGCGATCGACCAGGGCACCACGTCCAGCCGGTGCATCATCTTCGACCACGACGGGCGCATCGTGTCGATCGCGCAGAAGGAACACCGCCAGTTCTTCCCGCGGTCGGGATGGGTCGAACACGATCCGGAAGAACTGTGGCTCAACACCCGTGAGGTGGGAGCCGCGGCGCTTGCCAAAGCGGATCTGCGACGCAGAGACATCGCGGCGATCGGTCTGACGAACCAGCGCGAGACCACTGTGGTGTGGGATCGCACCACCGGAAAACCGGTGTACAACGCGATCGTCTGGCAGGACACCCGCACCGACACGCTCGTCGAGGAACTCGCCGGCGACGCCGGGCCCGATCGCTACCGCGAGATCACCGGCCTGCCGCTGTCGACCTATTTCGCCGGGCCGAAGGTGCGGTGGATCCTCGACAACGTCGACGGTGCCCGCGAACGCGCCGAGGCCGGCGACCTCGCGTTCGGCACCGTCGACAGCTGGATCCTGTGGAATCTCACCGGCGGTGTCGGCGAGGAGGGCCAGCCGCCGGGCCTGCACATCACCGATGTGACCAATGCCTCCCGGACACTGCTGATGAATCTCGAGACCCAGCAGTGGGATCCGGAGATCTGCGCAGAACTCGGCATCCCGGAGTCGATGCTGCCGGAGATCCGCAGTTCGTCGGAGGTGTACGGGCACGCCCGCGAACGCGGACCGCTCGCGGGGGTCCCGATCGCAGGCATCCTCGGCGACCAGCAGGCCGCGACCTTCGGCCAGGGCTGCCTGTCCCCCGGCGAAGCGAAGAACACTTACGGCACCGGCAACTTCCTGCTGCTCAACACCGGCACGACCCCGGTCCGCAGCGAACACGGCCTGCTCACCACCGTGTGCTATCGCATCGGTGACGCCCCCGCGGTCTACGCCCTCGAAGGTTCGGTGGCCGTGACCGGTTCGCTGGTGCAGTGGCTGCGCGACAATCTCGGGCTCATCCGCTCCGCCGGCGAGATCGAAACCCTCGCCGCGAGCGTCCCCGACAACGGCGGAGCGTATTTCGTGCCGGCCTTCTCGGGATTGTTCGCGCCACGTTGGCGTCCCGACGCGCGGGGTGTCATCGCGGGCCTGACACGCTTCGTCGAGAAGGGCCACCTCGCACGCGCGGCCCTCGAGGCGACGGCCTACCAGACCCGGGAGGTCATCGAGGCCATGAACGCCGACTCCGGTGTCGATCTGCGCACCCTCAAGGTCGACGGCGGCATGGTGGCCAACGACCTGCTCATGCAGTTCCAGTCCGACATCCTCGGCGTCCCGGTCGTGCGGCCCACGGTCGCGGAGACCACCGCGCTCGGAGCCGCCTACGCGGCCGGGCTCGCCGTGGGTTTCTGGGAGAACGAGGAGGAGATCCGCCGCAACTGGGCCGCGGACCGCACGTGGGAACCCGCGATGCCCGTCGACGAACGCGAACGCCTGTTCGGCGAATGGAACAAGGCGGTCGAACGTACCTACGACTGGGCCTGACCGGGGGCGGGATCCGCACGGATCCCGCCCCGTCCGGCATCTAGAGCGTGTCCTGTGAATCGGTGAACACCCCCCGTGATGCGCATTCGGGGTGGTAGGACGCGGTGAGCTGACCGACAAGGCCTGGACGCAGATCGAACCGCTACTGCCCGCTTCAGGACGAGGCGGACAGTGGCGCGATCACCGACAGGTGATCAACGCGATCTTGTGGAAGCTGCGCACCGGCGCACCCTGGCGGGACCTGCCCGAACGCTACGGACCATGGAAAACCGCCCACGAGCGGTTACGCAAATGGACCATGGACGGCACCTGGGAAAAGATCCTCGACGCCACGGTCGTCAAAGACGACGCGGTCGGGGCGATCGAGTGGATCGTCTCGGTCGACTCGACCGTGGTCCGGGCACACCAGCATTCGGCCGGTGCCCGGAAAAAGGGGGCTGCACACCGGCAGTCGAAGCGCTCGCCGTCGACGGAGAATGTCTCGGACGCTCCCGCGGAGGACTGAGCAGCAAGATTCATCTCGCGGTCGACGGACGCGGTATGCCGATGAGTGTGATCCTTACCGCCGGCCAGGCCGGTGACAACCCGCAGCTGGTTCCGCTGCTCGACGGGATCGAGGTCGCCCGCCTTGGGGCGGACGGCCGCGATCCCGACCGGATGCGGTGGTGGCGGACAAGGCGTATTCGCATCCGAGTACCCGTGTCCTGCTGCGGGGACGCGGGATCCGGTTCACCTGTCCGGAACGGGCGGATCAGAAGGCCGGCCGGGCGGCGAAAGGCTCCCGTGGTGGGCGTCCACCGGCGTTCGACCCGCTCGAATACGCAGGTCGCAACGTCGTCGAGCGCTGCATCAACCGGCTCAAACACTTCCGTGACCTGGCCACTCGTTACGCCAAACGAGCTGCCTATTTCCGATCCGAGTTGATCATCGCTGCGATCGTCCTGTGGCTTCAGTGATTCACAGGACAGGCCCTAGTCCAGGTCGTCGTGGCGCATCAACTGACGGGCGGCCTCGGTCACCGATCCACTCAGCGAGGGGTAGACCGAGAAGGTCTGCGCGAGGTCGTTGACCGACAGGTTGTTCTGCACCGCCAGCGCGATGGGCAGGATCAGCTCCGAGGCGGTCGGTGCGACCACCACGCCGCCGATGACCACGCCGGTCGCGGGGCGGCAGAAGATCTTCACGAAACCGCGCCGCAGACCGGACATCTTGGCGCGCGGGTTGGTGTTGAGCGGGAGCATCACGGTGCGTGCGGGTACCTCGCCCTTGTCGATCGTCGCCTGACTGACACCGACAGCGGCGATCTCGGGACGCGTGAACACTGCTGCTGCAACAGTTTTCAGTTTGATCGGGCTCACACCCTCACCGAGCGCGTGATAGATCGCGATGCGGCCCTGCATGGCCGCGACCGACGCGAGCGGCAACAGTCCGGTGCAGTCGCCCGCAGCGTAGATGCCGGGGACGGCGGTGCGGGAGACCCGGTCGACGGGAAGGTAGCCGCCCCGGTCGAGTTCGAGCCCGACCTTGTCGAGACCGAGATCCCGGGTGTTCGGCACCGAGCCGACGGTCATCAGCACGTGACTGCCCTCGACGATCCGGCCGTCGGCGAGAAGCACGCGGACGCCGTCCTCCGTGCGTTCGACCCGGTCGGCGCGGGCGTGCTTGACGAGGGTCACACCGCGCTCGGTGAGGACGTCCTCGAGCACGAGGGCCGCGTCCTCGTCCTCGTGCGGCAGGATCCGGTCGCGGCTCGAGACGACGGTGACCCGCACTCCGACCTCGGTGTAGGCGGAGACGAACTCGGCGCCGGTGACACCCGACCCGACCACGACGAGGTGCTCGGGCAGCTTCTCGAGGTCGTAGAGCTGACGCCAGGTGAGAATCCGCTCACCGTCCGGTTCCGCGCCCGGCAGGATGCGCGGGCTCGCACCGGTCGCGATCAGGACGACGTCGGCGTCGAGCACCTTCTCCTCTCCGGTGAGCAGCTTGGCGCGCACCTGGTGAGCGGCCATGCCGGGCTGCGCGTCGACGAGCTCGCCGTAACCGGAGAACAGCGTGACCCCCGCGGCCTCGAGTTTGGTGCGGATGTCGGCGGACTGCGCGCGGGCCAGGCTCTTCACACGGCCGTGGACCTGCGGCAGCGACACTTCGGCGCGTTCGAGTTCGATGCCCAGGTCGGCGGCGCGGCGCATGTCGGTGCGCACGCCGGTCGAGGCGATGAAGGTCTTGGAGGGAACACAGTCGAAGAGCACGCAGGCGCCGCCGATCCCGTCCGAATCGATCAGTGACACCGTCGCGCCGTACTGGGATGCCACCAGCGCCGCCTCGTATCCTGCGGGGCCGCCGCCGATGATCACGATCCGGGTCATTGTTCTCCTCTGTATCGATTCCGAAGGGTGCCGGGTCGGGCTGCACGTGAGCGCCTGGTGGGCACACACGTCGGCCTCAACGCTATGCCAATGCCCCCGCCTCGCGCACAGGGACCGGTCGACCCGGCACACAACCGCGCTCCACTGCCCCTCCGACGACTCCGGCGGACGACGGGTTAGCCTTATCCTCGTGCCGATCTACGCCGCCTACGGGTCCAACATGCATCCCGAGCAGATGCTGACGCGCTGCCCGCATTCGCCGATGGCGGGAACCGGCTGGTTGCACGGTTGGCGGCTGACCTTCGCCGGCGCCGACATCGGCTGGGAGGGCGCCCTCGCGACCGTCGTCGAGGATTCGGACTCGAAGGTGTTCGTCGTGCTCTACGACGTGCCGGAGGACGACGAGCGCAGTCTCGATCGGTGGGAGGGAGCCGAACTCGGGTTCCACCGCAAGATCCGCGTGCGCGTCGACACCGCCGACGGCCCGGTCCTCGCCTGGCTGTACGTCGTGGACGGATACGAGGGCGGGCTGCCGTCGGCACGCTATCTGGGCGTGATGGCCGATGCGGCCGAGATCGCCGGAGCTCCCTCCGACTACGTACGGGATCTGCGGACCCGCAACAGCCGCAACGTCGGACCGGGACGACCCGACAGCTTCTAGAGGGGACGGGAGATCCCGGCGGTACGCGCCGGGATCATCCGCGACGCGCTCTCACCCTGCGCCCAGCACCAGATTCGTCATCACCCGCACGCCCACGGCGAGTGCCCGCTCGTCGAGATCGAAGGTGGGCTGGTGGATGTCGAGTTCGGGCCCGACCCCCGGCCACACCCCGAGCCGGCCCATCGCGCCGGGGACGTGTTCGAGATACCACGAGAAGTCTTCTCCCCCACCGGATTGCGGGGTATCCGCCAGAGCGTCGGGACCGGTCGCGCGGATCGCGTCCTCGAACATGCGCGCCGACCCCTCGTCGTTGACCACGGGCGGGACACCACGGCGGTAGTTCAGTTCGTAGCTGACACCGGTCGGCGCGAGCAGGCCGTGCACGATTTCGCGGACCATCGGTTCGAGCAGCTGCCAGGTGTCGTGGTCGCCGGTGCGGACGGTGCCCGCCAGCATGCCGGTGCGCGGGATCGCATTGGGGGCCTTTCCGGCGCTGACCGTGCCCCACACCATGACGGTGCCGGTGCGCGGATCGATGCGGCGGCTGAGCATGCCGGGAAGACCGGTGATGACGGCGCCGAGACCGTAGACGAGATCGCCGGTCAGGTGCGGCCGCGAGGTGTGCCCCCCGGGCGAGTCGAGGACGAGTTCGACGGTGTCGGCCGCGGAGGTGATCGCCCCGACCCGCATCCCCACCTTGCCCGCCTCGAGGCGCGGGTCGCAGTGCAGGGCGAAGATGCGTGAGACCCCGTCGAGACCGCCGGCCGCGACGACGTCGATCGCCCCGCCGGGCATGACCTCCTCCGCGGGTTGGAAGATCAGCCGGACGCCGACCGGCAGTTCGGGCATCGAGGCGAGAGCCAGCCCCGCACCGAGCACCACCGTCGTGTGGGCGTCGTGCCCGCACGCGTGCGAGACGCCGGGGACGGTCGACTCGAACGGCAGCCCGGTGGTCTCCTGCAGTGGCAGCGCGTCCAGATCGGCGCGCAGAGCGATCCGCGGTCCGTCCGACGGGCCCAGATCACAGATCAGGCCGGTGCCGCGAGGGAGAACCTTCGGTTCCAGTCCTGCCGCGCGCAGGTGCTTCGCGACGAACTCGGTGGTGGCGTACTCCTGCCGGGCGAGCTCGGGATTCGCATGGATGTGACGGCGCCAGAGCGAGAGATCCTCGGTGTGACGGGCCAACCACTTCTCCACGTACGGGTTCATCGGCGCCCGACCCGTTCGAGGAGGCGTGCCCGGTGGACCTGATCGGTCGCCGCGCGCACGGCGGTCGCTGCGAGCGCGCGCGCTCCGTCGAGTACTGCCCGATCGGCGGACTCGGTGACACAGGCGGCCGCGAACGCCGCCTGATGTGTCACCGCGCCACCGGAGTCGAGTCCGATGACCGGATGGATTCCCGGCACCACGTTCGTCACGTTTCCCATGTCGGTACTGCCCAGGGGGCGCGCTCCTTCCTCCTCGACGGGCAGCGGCCGGCGCCCGAGACCGATGATCTCCTCACGATATGCCTGCACCAGCCACGGGTCGGGAGTGAGTTCGGCATAGGTCGGCGACACGGTCCGGATCCGGTGGTTGCATCCGGTGGCCAGCGCACCGGCGGCGAAGCAGTTTCGCGAGCGTTCGACGAGGTCGTCGAGGAGTTCGCTCGTGCCCGCTCGCAGGTAGTACAGCAGTTCGGTGTGGCTCGGCACGATGTTCGGCGCGGTTCCGCCCTGCGCGACGATCCCGTGGATCTGCTGCCCGGGATGCAGGTGCTGTCGGAGCAGACCGACCGCGACCTGAGCGACGGTCGCCGCGTCGGCGGCGTTGAGCCCGTACTCGGGCGCGGCGGAGGCGTGCGCCTCCCGGCCGTCGTATTCGACGGCGATGTCGGCGAGGGCGAGCGACGTCGCGCCCGTGATGTCGAACGGGCCGGGGTGCACCATCATCGCCGCACCGACGCCGTCGAAGACGCCGCGCTCGAGCATGAGGACCTTGCCGCCACCGGTCTCCTCCGCGGGTGTTCCGATGACGCGCACGGTCACGCCGAGTTCGTCGGCGAGCGCGGCGAGCCCGATCCCGGCACCCACGGCCGACGCCGCGATGATGTTGTGGCCGCACGCGTGCCCGATTCCCGGCAGCGCGTCGTACTCGGCGCAGAATGCGAGGACGAGTTCGCCGCTCCCGAACCGCGCGTCGAAGGCGGTGGGCAGGTCGGCGATGCCGGTCGTCACATCGAAATCGTGGGCGCGCAGCACCTCGACGATCTTCGCGGCGCTCCGGTGTTCCTCGAAGGCGAGTTCCGGTTCGGCGTGGATCGAATGCGACAGGCCGACGAGGGTGTCGGAGGCGGCCTCGATGGCCGTGGCGTATTCGGTCGTCACGGGGACCAGTCTGTCATGCTCACCGCGCCCCGATCGATCGGCGCGTGCGACCGGTTCGGCAGCTTCCCGGCCGTGTCGGTTCGGCAGCGTCCCCGGCCGCGATCAGCCCAGCCGGAAGTTCGACGGGTCGGTCCGGATCTCCAGTGCCGAGATCAGCGGTGCGTGCAGTCCGCGCTTGATACCCGCCAGATTCGGCCCGCGGGTGGCGGTGAGCGCTGCGGCCCGCTCGACTGCGGCGGCGAGCACGCCGTCGCCGCCCACGGCCTGCTCGGCGATGCCCGCGGTCACGGCGTCGTCCCCGCCGTAGCGGCGACCGGTGGTGATGGCCTCCACGGCCGTCTGGATCGGCAGGCGCGAGCGGATCAGGGCGGACATCCCGACGGTGAACGGCATGTTCAGTTGCACTTCCGGCAGGCACCAGTACCCGCGGTCGGCGCGCATCACCCGGAAGTCGTGCACGAGCGCGAGCATCGCACCGGCACCGAAGGCGTGCCCCTGGACGGCCGCGACCGTCGCTGCGGGGAAGGTGAGGAGCCGCACGTAGAGATCGTGGACCGAGTCCAGATAGGTCGGCAGGTCCGGCAGGTTCGCGCCGACCCAGTCGACGTCGAGTCCGTTGCTCCAGAACTTGCCGGTCGCCGCGGTCACGAGGGCCGTGGGACCGTCGTGCGCCTCCACCTCGTCGAGGAGGGGATGGATCGCGGCGAGGCGATCCGGGTGGAACCGGTTCTCGGAGCCGTCCACGTCACGGTCACCGAGATGCAGGACGAAGACGTCGCCGTCACGTTCGAGGTAAGGCATGCACATCAGCATACCGCGCCTCCTTACCCGCGAGTAACATGCTGTGAGCGATTAGGGTCCGATGCCATGGGAGCACCCGATCACGTCTTCGACCCCGCCGCGGCCGCCGATGCCGCAGCCGCCGCACTCGCCGAACGGACGGGAGTGGCCGAACACCCTGTCGCCGTCGTCCTCGGCTCCGGCTGGCGGGCCGCGGTCGAGAGTTTCGGCATCCCCGTCGCCACGATCCCGATGAGCGAGCTGCCCGGATTCGCGCCGCCGACGGCGGAAGGACATGCCGGGAACATCCACTCGGTGCGCGCCGGCGACAACGCGGTCCTCGTCCTCGCGGGCCGGATCCACGCCTACGAGGGACACGACCTCGCCCGTGTCGTCCATCCCGTGCGCACGGCGGTCGCGGCGGGTGCCCGCACCGTCGTCCTCACCAATGCGGCGGGCGGGATCGACCCCGAGTTCTCCGTCGGTCAGCCCGTTCTCATCTCCGACCATCTCAACCTCACCGGCCGCTCCCCTCTGGTCGGCGCCCAGTTCGTCGATCTCGTCGACGCCTACTCGACGGAGCTGCGCGCCCTCGCCCGGGAGATCGATCCGTCGCTGGCCGAAGGGATCTACGCCGGTCTTCCCGGCCCCCACTACGAGACACCGGCGGAGATCCGGATGTTGCGCACGCTCGGCGCCGACCTCGTCGGCATGTCCACGGTCCACGAGACCATCGCGGCCCGCGCGGCCGGAGCACGGGTGCTCGCGGTCTCGCTGGTGACCAACGCCGCGGCCGGCATCACCGGCGCTCCCCTCGACCACCTCGAGGTGCTCGCCGCGGGCCGTGCGGCCGCGACCCGGATGGGCGATCTCCTGCGCGATCTGGCGGCCCGGCTGTGACGTTGCGCTTCGGCACCGCCGGTCTGCGCGGCCCGGTGGGTGACGGGCCGGACTGTATGAACGTGCCCGTCGTCGTCCGCACCACCGCCGGGCTCGCGGCGTGGCTCGAGGCGAACGGACAGGGCGGCGGCACCGTCGTCGTCGGTCGCGACGCCCGCACGGGCTCCGCGGAATTCCACACCGCCGCCGCAGAAGTCCTCACCGCAGCCGGTTTCGACGTCGTCGCACTCGGGCGGCCGCTCCCCACCCCGGTGACCGCCTTCGCAGTGCGGGCACTGGGCGCCGTTGCAGGAGTGCAGATCACGGCGTCGCACAATCCCGCCGCCGACAACGGCTACAAGGTCTACCTCGCGGACGGGGCGCAGCTGGCCGCACCGGCCGACCGCGAGATCGAAGCGGCGATCGACGCCATCGGTGATGCCGCGACCGTGCCCCGGGTGCCGGTCGCGCCGTCGGGCGACGAACTCGTCGATCGTTATCTCGCCCGGGTCGCGTCGCTCCCCCGCTCTCCGCACCGAGCGGTGCGTATCGCCCTGACGGCCCTGCACGGTGTCGGCGGTGAGACGGCGGTCGCGGCGCTGCGCGCCGCGGGATTCGACGACATCCACGTGGTGCCGTCCCAGTTCGCGCCGGATCCGGCGTTTCCCACCGTCGCCTTTCCCAACCCCGAGGAAGCCGGTGCGACCGACGCTCTCCTCGCGCTGGCAGCGGAGGTCGACGCCGACCTCGCCCTCGCCCTCGATCCCGACGCCGACCGGTGCGCCGTCGGGGTCCCGACCCCGCAGGGGTGGACGATGTTTCGCGGCGACGAGACCGGAGTTCTGCTCGGCGACCGCATCCTCGCGTCGTCACCGCCCGGATCGCTGGTCGCGACCACCGTAGTCTCGTCGACCATGCTGGGCCGGCTCGCGGCCGCGCGCGGCGCGCGGTACGCGCAGACACTCACGGGATTCAAATGGCTGGCCCGCGCCGGCGACGGTCTCGTCTACGCCTACGAGGAAGCGATCGGGCACTGCGTGGACCCGGAGGCGGTGCGCGACAAGGACGGCATCGCGACGGCCGTGGTGACCGCCGACTACGCCGCGGAGCTGAAGCAGGCCGGCCGGACCCTCACCGACGCACTCGACGACCTGCATCGCGAACTCGGAGTCCACGTCGGCGGTCAGGTGTCGATCCGCGTGGACGACCTACGGCACATCGGCACCGTGATGACGCGGTTGAGATCAGCGCCGCCGGCGACTCTTGCGGGTCTACCGGTGACCGCGATCGACCTCGCCGAGAGCCCCGGACCGATGCACACCGACGCTCTCGTCTTCGAGAGTCGCGAGGACGTCGCGGACGGGCCGAGGGTGCGCGTGGTGGTGCGCCCCTCGGGCACCGAACCGAAGCTCAAGGTCTACCTGGAGGTGGTCGCGGAGCGGGACCGCCCGGCCGCGGAGACGATACTCGACGCCCTGCGCGGATGGGCGGCCTCGCTCGGTGACGAGATCCTCTGATCCCCGTCCGGTCCGGCCCGGTCAGACCTGCTGTGGCACACCGTAGGTCACGACGGTGTTCCGGTCTGCGGTGACGGCCTTCAGGTACGGCCGGATCATCACCGGACCGATGGCTCCCGAGACCGAACCGTGCACGCCGGCGATCCGGATGGTGGTCGAGCTGCCGTCGAACCGGAAGTCCTCCACGATCGGGACGGAGGTGATGCCGCCGGGCTCGAGCGGGATCTCGATCTCCTGGGACGGGATGATGTCGCCGCTGAGCGAACCCCCCGACTCCAAGCCGAGATCGAGCGAGGCCCCACCTTCACTGTCGAGCGTGAGGCCGATGGCCGCACCGTTCTCCACGCCCCACGACAGGCTCGGGGTGACGACGGTGACGGTCGCCCCCGGCAGCGCGACCGGGTAGCCGACCTGGAAACCGACCTCCACCGCCGTCCCGGCGAAGTTCGCCGCGTTCGGACCGGTGATCCGAACGGTCGCAACCTCGTCGTGGAAGAACTCGACACTCAGCGGTGAGCTGTCGAGCGGCGGCACCGACTGTGTCGAGGTGTCGGCCTGGATCACTTCGATCGCGTGCCCTCCGTCCAGCGGGAGGATGCGCGAGTTGTCGACGGCGGCCGCAGCCGTACCGTGACTCGTCACCGCGGCGAGGACGGCCACCGCGCCCACCGAAGCGACCCTGGCACTTTCACGAATCAGTGTGCGAGAGAAAAACTTTGCCATTCCGCCGACCCCATCTCTGGCTGTACCTACACAGTGGACTTCACACGGAGCCCACCGAGCGTATGGAACAACCGAGACCGTCGGGTTCTTTTTCGATAACGAGATGACAGCGGTCCGATGTCACATCCGTACCACCAGTCACACCGGCAACGGACGACCCGGCGTCATCGCGGTCCGAACTGCCTGTCCCCCGCATCCCCGAGACCCGGCACGATGTATCTGTCCTCGTCGAGACCTTCGTCGACCGACGCCGTGACCAACCGGACCGGATGACCCGACGAGGCGAGAGCCTCCACCCCCTGCGGCGCCGCGACCACACAGATCGCGGTGATATCGGTGGCTCCGCGCTGGGCGAGGATGTCGAGGGTGTGCACCATCGACCCGCCGGTCGCGAGCATCGGATCGAGAACGAAGACCGGAAGACCCGACAGGTCCTCCGGCAGCGACTCCAGATAGGGCACCGGCTCGAAGGTCTTCTCGTCGCGAGCGAGTCCGACGAAACCGACCTGGGCCTGAGGAATGAGGGCGTGGGCCTGCTCGACCATGCCGAGGCCGGCGCGTAGGACCGGGACGAGCAACGGCGGCTGCTGCAGCCGCACTCCGGTCGTCACGGCGACCGGCGTCCTGACCTCGAACGTCGCGATGGGCGCATCGCGCACCGCCTCGTAGACGAGCATCTGGGTGAGTCGGCTCAACGCGTGCCGGAAGGCAGCGTTGTCGCTGCGTTCGTCGCGGAGAACGGTCAGGAGCGAAGCAGCGAGCGGGTGGTCGACGACGAGCGAATCCATGTCCGAAGAATAGAACGACGGAACCGACCGGCCTGCGGGTGCGTCGAACCCGACAGGGACGGAACCCTCCCGGAGGTGCCGAATCCCACAGGAGCGACGCGAGAGGCGACGATGTGACCGAGTACTGCGACAGGGACGCGATACGGATCGACACGACCGCTGTCAGGAGGTTCGGTGACGAGGCTGCGGCTCTGGCCGCGCGCCTCCACGACGCCGCCGACAGGACGCGTCACGGCGATCCCTCGACGCTGAGCGCCGTACTGGGACCGATCGGCGCGCCGGTCCTCGCCGCGCTCACCGCGACCCACACGGCCCACGCACGCGATCTCGACCGGCTCGGCGGCCTGCTCGGCGGTATGGGGGACGCCGCGACGGCCTCCGCGGACGCCTACGAACGGACCACCACCGAGACCGCCACCCGGCTGGGCGCCCTCTCGGAGGAGCTGTGATCGCAGGTGACCTGCTCCTCGCGCCGCTGACCGACCTGCTCGGGGCGTTCGGCACCGCGGTGCCGCCCGGGATCGACCCGGGCGAGATGATCCGTATCGGCGCGCAGTGGGCCGAGGAGGTGCACGCGGTCGGTCGCGACGCCGTCGCGGAGCTCGCCTGGAGCTGGTGCGGTCCGGCCGCCTCGCAGGCGATCGCGAGTGCCGAGCAGGTGCTCACCGACGTGCTCGCGGCGGCCGATCGTGGTGTGGCGCTCGCCGGGATCGCGCTCGAGGCCACGGTCACGGTGCTCACCGGTGCGGCCGAACTGGCTCGTCTCGTCGACTCGTTCGTCACCTATGCCGAGCAGGCAGCACCCGCGACCGCTCTCCCGCAGGGACAGCTCGCGCTCCTCGCCGTGGCGATCGATCATCTCGTCGCCGGGCTTGACGTGCTGACGCGGGTGACCGGCGCGCTCGCGGAGCTGACCGATCGGGCGACCGCGCTCCTCCCGCCGGCCCCCTCGTCCCCCGGCACCGCACCCGGCGACCCTCGCAGTGCCGATCCATCGGCCGCCGGCGATCCACGGGCGTTGCATACCTTCGGTGGAGGATCCTCCGGCGGCGTCGAGGTCCGGCTTCCGGACGGCAGCATCAGCCGGGCGCCGAACGAGACCGCCGCGGCAGCCGTGCGCCATGCCCTCGCAGAACAGGGCACGCCGTACGTCTGGGGTGGCACGACCCCCGGATCCGGACTCGACTGCAGCGGCCTGACGCAGTACGCCTACGCACAGGCGGGCCTGGAGTTGCCCCGGTTGGCCCAGGAACAGGACGTCGGCACGCGGGTGGATCCTGCAACTGCCCTGCCCGGAGACCTCGTCGTATGGGACGGGCACGTGGCGATGGTGGTGGGCAACGGCATGATGGTCGAGGCCGGCGACCCCGTCGCGGTGACGCCGATACGCACTACGAACGGCGCGATGGCGTTCCAGGGTGTCTACCGGCCCACCTCCGGCTGATGCCGGCAGAGAATCCGCACGACACGGGAACCGGCCGTGCCCGTGCTGCGTCCAACCCGATATGGACAGCACGACGACGGAACCGATCACGGCCACCGCCCACAACCGGGCCGGGACGATCTCGGTGCGGACGACGGACAGCGGCCTGCCCGTGGATCTCCGCATCGACCCCCACGAGTTGCGTTACGGAGCACAGCAACTGGCCGATCGGATTCTCGACCTGAACAGGCAGGCCGCCCTCGAGGCAGCGGTGATCCGCGGCGAACGCCTCGCCGCCGAGGGTGTCCCCCGCGAGATCCTCGACCGGATGCGGCTCCCCTCCCGCGCCGACCTGGCAGCCGGGCCGGCCGAGCTGCCGCGAGGGCTCGTCCGATGAGCGAACCGATGGTGGAGGCGATCGTCGACCGGGCCCACCTCCGGCTCGATGCGCTCGAACGCACGGTCGAGCGGCTCGACGCCGTCCGGGGCATCGCCAGCAGTCCCGACGGGCGCGTGACCGCCCGCGTGGACGGGTCGGGAGCGCTCGAAGGGCTCCGGCTGTCCGAACCGATCGGCGGTGCCGATGCCCGGGAACTGGCGGCTGCGATCCTCGCGACCGTGCACGAGGCCGCCAGGGACGCCGCGGCCGCGCGCGTCACCGCGATGGAGGAGCTGCGCGCGTCCCTCACTGTGGGCGACGACACTCCGCTCGCCGCCGGCGACCACCCGCTACAGCGGTGAACCACCGACGGAGCTGCCCCCGGCTATATTCTCGGCGCCGACATGGCTAGGCTTCGCGCCATGGCTGGAGACATCGTCCCGATCGAGCTCGGTCTCACCGACGGCAACCTCGTGACGCTCTGGGCGCCGCGCTGGCGCGAAGGCGACGACGAGTGGGAGGCATTCCTCGGCCACGGTGATGATCTGTACGCTTTCCCGTCGGTCCCGGAGCTCGTCGCATTCGTGCGGTCGGGAGCCGACAACGATCTCGTCGAGCACGAGGCGTGGCCGATCGTCTCGAAGCTCGCGGCCTCCGAGTTCGAACCCGCCGAGCCGCACACCTACGACCTCGTCGGCGTGCCCGAACTCGTGGCCGACGACCCCGATCCGGTCTCCGTGTCCGAACTGCAGGACACCTTCGACATCGTGAGCATCCTCGGCGACGTCTGCGATATCGACGTCGTGACCAAATTCTTCGAACGCGAAGAGATCGACACCCTGCTGCAGCACGGCGTCTCGGCCTTCCGCACCCGTGAGGGTCTCGACCTGTGGAACCGCATCGGGACGGCGGTCGCGCAGGACTGGGACGCCGTGATCGACGCCCTCGACGCGGTGATGACCACGCCCGACGTCGACGCCGCGGTGGTCGCCGAGATCGAATCCGAATTCGTCGCGGTCGACGAGAACGAGGTCGAGGCCGACGACACAGTCGAAGATGTCGACGCCGACGACGAATACGAGTTCATCGACGGAGACGACGAGGACGACGGGTACGAGTTCTGGGGCAGGGTCGGCATCGACCCCATCCGGATCATCACCACCGATGGCACCTGGTACTCGCTGCGGTGCTACGTGAACGACGACGCCGTCTTCCTGGGTCACGACGGCACGATCGACGTCTTCCCGTCCGAACGCGCGCTGGCCCGCCATCTCGCCGACAACCACGACCACGACCTCGCGACACTCGAGCCGTACACGGAGATCCAGCTCGCGGCCGTCGACGGTTCGCTCGACGTGACGGTCACCGACGACAACGTCTACGTGCTCACCGGAATCGCCGACGACATCTCCGAGGGTGTCGAGGCCGTCGACCCCGACCAGCTCGAACTGGCGGTCGAACTGTTCGTCGACGCAGCGAACTTCGCGGACGACGAGTCGACCGACGCCGCTCTCGCCGCGTCCACGGACCTCGGATCGTTCGTCAACTACGCGATCGAGCCCGATTCGGGGCACCCGGTACCGAAGCCGCCGTTCGACGCCGAGGCGCTCGCCTGGCGCGAACTCGAGCGCGAGTTCGAAGCGCGACTGCGCCGGCACTGACGCGGGCCGCGTCGGGCCGGCACTGACGCGGGTTCTGGGCGGGTTCTAGCCGACGAGGACGGCGTATCCCGGCTTGATGACGTCGTCGATCAGCTCGAGCCGCTGATCGAACGGGAGAAATGCCGACTTCATGGCATTGATCGTGAACCGTTCGAGGTCGACCCACCCGTAGCCGAAGGTGTCGACGAGCCGCACCATCTCCTGCGTCATCGTGGTGTCGCTCATCAGCCGGTTGTCGGTGTTGACGGTGACGCGGAAGCGCAGGCGGGCCAGCAGGTCGAAGGGATGCTCCGACAGGGCACGCACCGCGCCGGTCTGCACGTTCGAGGACGGGCACAGTTCGAGCGGGATGCGCTTGTCGCGGATGTAGTTCGCGAGCCGTCCGAGAGTGGCGGTTCCGTCGGCGTGCACTTCGATGTCGTCGACGATCCGCACGCCGTGGCCGAGCCGGTCGGTACCGCAGAAGGCGACGGCCTCGTGAATGGACGGGAGCCCGAACGCCTCCCCGGCATGGATCGTGAAGTGGGCGTTGGCCGCGCGTGTGTACTCGAAGGCATCGAGATGACGGCTGGGCGGGTTGCCCGCCTCGGCGCCGGCGATGTCGAAGCCCGCCACTCCGCGGTCGCGGAAGCGCACGGCGAGCTCGGCGATCTCCAACGACCGCGCCGCGTGCCGCATCGCGGTGAGCAGGCAGCGCACGCGGATGCGCCGGCCGCTCGCCGCCACCTCCGATTCTCCCGCCCGGAACCCTTCGAGGACGTGCTCGACGACCTCGTCGAGCGACAGCCCCTTCTCGAGGTGCTGTTCGGGCGCGAACCGCACCTCGGCGTACACCACGCCGTCGTCGGCGAGGTCGAGGACGCATTCCCGGGCGACACGTTCGAGCCCCGGCGCCGTCTGCATCACGGCGACGGTGTGCTCGAACGTCTCGAGATAGCGCTCGAGCGACCCGCTGTCGGCGGACTCGCGGAACCAGCGCGCGAGGTCCGTCTCGGTGTGCGCCGGCAGCGACCAGCCGCACGCGTCCGCGAGTTCGAGGACCGTCCGCGGACGGAGACCGCCGTCGAGGTGATCGTGGAGGACCACTTTGGGTGCGGTGCGGACGAGTTCGGGAGTCAGCCGGCCGTTCATGATCGGGACGGTAGTCGGCGGCGGCCCGTTCCGCTCGGTCTCCGGCCACCGTGCTTCTACGCCCGGATGCGTTCGATCACGAGCGGCTGCCGGGCGGGTGCCGTATCGGAGATGCGGACACCCTCGCGGAGGGCGGCGAGCGCGTCGGGGATGCGTCCCGGAGTGTCGGTGTGCAGCGTCGCGACGGGTTGTCCCGCACGGATGCGGTCTCCCAGGACCGCGTGCAGTTCGACACCCGCCCCGGGCTGCACGTCCTGCCCCTGCCGTTCGCGGCCGGCCCCGAGGCGCCAGGCCGCGATACCGACCGCGTACGCGTCGAGTTCGGAGAGCACCCCGTCCGCGTCCGCGTGGACGGTCTCGGTGTGCGTCGCGACCGGCAAGGGCGCCGAGGGGTCGCCTCCCTGAGCGGCGATCATCGCGTTCCACCGGTCCATCGCGGTGCCGTCACGGAGCCGGTCGGCGGGATCGACGTCGTCGACACCGGCGGCCTCGAGCATCTCGCGCGCGAGGGCCACGGTCAGCTCGACGACGTCGTCGGGCCCGCCTCCGGCGAGTACCTCGA
Source organism: Rhodococcus sp. As11 (assembly GCF_048957735.1). Taxonomy (NCBI): domain Bacteria; kingdom Bacillati; phylum Actinomycetota; class Actinomycetes; order Mycobacteriales; family Nocardiaceae; genus Rhodococcus; species Rhodococcus sp. As11. The sequence continues at coordinate 156,024 of NZ_JARDJE010000005.1, read as the reverse complement.
CGGCCTCCCGCACCTCGAGTGCGTTACCCGCGGTCCGCCCGAGCGGGCTGTCCATGCGGGTGAGCAGGGCGGTGGTGTGCAACCCCTCGTCGGCACCGAGCTCGACCATGGTGCGTGCCAGCTCGCGGGCCTCGCCGAGTTCCTTCATGAAGGCACCGCTGCCGACCTTCACGTCGAGGACCAGCGCTCCGGTGCCCTCGGCGATCTTCTTGCTCATGATCGAACTGGCGATGAGCGGGATCGATTCGACGGTTCCGGTGACGTCGCGAAGCGCGTACAGCTTGCGGTCGGCGGGAGCGAGGTCGGCACTCGCCGCGCACACGACCGCTCCGACGGCCGGATCGGTGAGGATCTCGGCCATCTCCGCGGTGCTCAGGTCGGCATTCCACCCGGGGATCGCCTCGAGCTTGTCGAGGGTTCCGCCGGTGTGGCCGAGGCCGCGGCCGGACAATTGCGGGACAGCGACGCCGCATGCCGCGACGAGCGGCGCGAGCGGCAAGGTGATCTTGTCCCCCACTCCCCCGGTCGAATGCTTGTCGACGGTGCGCAGACCGAGTGCGGAGAAATCGAGACGGCGACCGGAGTCGATCATCGCGGTGGTCCACCGCGCCGTCTCCGCCCGGCTCATACCGCGGAACCAGACGGCCATCGCCAGGGCGGACATCTGGGCGTCGGAGACCACGCCGTGGGTGAACGCTTCGATGACCCAATCGATCTCGGTGCCGGAGAGCTCGTGCCCGTCGCGCTTGCGGCGGATGACGGTGACGATGTCAGGCACGGCGGTCCTCGTTCTCCCGCACGGCCGCGAGATCGTCGGGGCCGAACGCGTCGGGGAGCAGATCGGACAGGCGACGGGGGCCGCCGTGGGCGTCCACCTGGAGGTCGGGGCCGCCGTGTTCGAGGAGCACCTGCCGGCATCGCCCGCACGGGGTCAGGACGTGGCCCCGGGAGTCGCAGACGGCGACGGCCCGGAGACGGCCTCCACCCTGCGCGAACAAGTTACCGACAAGTACGCATTCGGCACAGAGACCCAGTCCGTGTGAGACATTTTCCACATTGCACCCGAGGACCGTCCGACCGTCGACGGTGAGGGCGGCAGCCCCCACCGGGAATCCGGAGTAGGGCGCGTAGGCTCGCTCCATCACCTCATGTGCTTTGGCGCGCAACATTTTCCAGTCGATGTCCGGCATGGTTGATCATCCTGTCACGGTGGCGTGGACGACGGTGGACGGCCCCTGCCGCGCCAGATCACAATTGGAAAGGCAAACCTAACTTCGCTTTTGGGGGCTGTACGAATGGGGCGGGAGATTAGTTCCCGAGTTTGGGATGGGTCTAGAGTCGATCCAAGTCGGTTCAGGTTCACGTCGGGCCCGTACTGCGGAATCCCCCACAGGTAGGAGCAGCTCGACGCGTCCACCATTGACGTTGGAGGCACAGCACTCGATGAGCAGCACGACTGAAGCCGCCCCCGCAAAGGCGGGGCGCACACGGTCGCTTTACCGGGGAGACCCCGGCATGTGGTCCTGGGTATTGCACCGGATCACCGGCGTGGCGACATTCTTCTTCCTTTTCGTCCACGTCCTCGACACCGCACTCGTCCGGGTCAACCCCGAGACCTACGACGCGGTGATCGACACCTACAAGAATCCGATCGTCGGCCTCATGGAGCTCGGCCTGGTCGCGATGGTCCTGTACCACGCGCTCAACGGCCTGCGGGTCATGCTCGTCGACTTCTGGTCGAAGGGCCCGAAGTACCAGCGCGTGATGCTCTGGACGATCCTTGCGATCTGGTTCGTGGTGATGATTCCCGCGACCGTTCGCATCCTCTTCAACACTTTTGCGGGGCACTGACATGACCGAAGCGAAGACCCTCGGTAAGGAATACGACCGGCCCGCCGGTCTGGACAACCCACGTTCGCCGCGGCGTGCCGCGAAGAACAACTTCGAGCTCTACGCCTGGTTGTTCATGCGCCTGTCCGGCCTCGCCCTGATCATCCTGGTCCTCGGTCACCTGTTCATCATGCTGATGCTCGACGAGGGCGTGCACCGCATCAACTTCGCGTTCGTCGCGGGCCGCTGGTCCAGCCCCTTCTGGCAGATCTGGGACCTGTCGATGCTGTGGCTCGCACAGCTCCACGGCGGTAACGGTCTGCGCACCGTCATCGCCGACTACGCACGTAAGGACTCCACCCGGTTCTGGCTCAACACGATCCTCGTCGTGTCGATGATCCTGATCATGGGCCTGGGCACCTACGTGATCTTCACCTTCGACCCGAACATCACGGCGAGCTAGGGGAGCCGAACCTTCATGCAGGAACATCGTTACGACGTAGTCATCGTCGGCGCCGGCGGCGCCGGCATGCGTGCGGCCATCGAAGCCGGCCCGCGTGCGCGCACCGCAGTGCTCACGAAGCTCTACCCCACCCGCAGCCACACCGGCGCCGCTCAGGGTGGCATGTGCGCCGCCCTCGCGAACGTCGAAGAGGACAACTGGGAGTGGCACACCTTCGACACCGTCAAGGGTGGCGACTACCTGGTCGACCAGGACGCCGCGGAGATCATGGCCAAGGAGGCCATCGACGCCGTTCTCGATCTCGAGAAGATGGGCCTTCCGTTCAACCGGACGCCCGAGGGCAAGATCGACCAGCGCCGCTTCGGTGGTCACACCCGCGACCACGGTAAGGCTCCGGTCCGTCGCGCGTGCTACGCCGCCGACCGCACCGGCCACATGATTCTGCAGACGCTGTACCAGAACTGCGTCAAGCACGACGTGGAGTTCTTCAACGAGTTCTACGCGCTCGACATCACCTTGACCGAGACCGAGAACGGTCCCGTCGCGACGGGTGTCATCGCGTACGAGCTCGCGACCGGCGAGATCCACGTCTTCCACGCCAAGGCGATCGTCTTCGCGACGGGCGGCTCGGGCCGTATGTACAAGACGACGTCGAACGCCCACACCCTCACCGGTGACGGCCTCGGCATCATCTTCCGCAAGGGCCTGCCGCTCGAGGACATGGAGTTCCACCAGTTCCATCCCACGGGTCTGGCCGGTCTCGGCATCCTCATCTCGGAGGCCGTGCGTGGTGAGGGCGGTATCCTCCGCAACGCCGACGGCGAACGGTTCATGGAACGCTACGCCCCCACCATCAAGGACCTGGCGCCCCGCGACATCGTCGCCCGGTCGATGGTGCTCGAGGTGCTCGAGGGCCGCGGCGCCGGACCGAACAAGGACTACGTCTACATCGACGTGACCCACCTCGGCGAGGACGTCCTCGAGGAGAAGCTGCCCGACATCACCGAGTTCTCCCGCACCTACCTCGGCGTCGACCCCGTCACCGAGCTCGTGCCCGTGTACCCGACCTGCCACTACGTCATGGGCGGTATCCCGACCAACGTCGACGGCGAGGTCCTGCGCGACAACGAGAACGTCGTGCCCGGCCTGTACGCGGCCGGCGAGTGCGCGTGCGTGTCCGTCCACGGCGCCAACCGTCTCGGCACCAACTCGCTGCTCGACATCAACGTCTTCGGTCGCCGCGCGGGTATCGCCGCTGCGGAGTACGCCAACAGCACGAAGCACGTCGAGATGCCGGAGCAGCCGACGAAGTACGTCGACGACTGGCTCGACCTGATCCTGCATCAGGGTGGTAAGGAGCGGGTCGCCGACATCCGCACCGAGCTGCAGCAGACGATGGACAACAACGCGTCGGTGTTCCGCACCGAGGAGACGTTGACGCAGGCGCTCAACGACATCCACGAGCTGAAGAAGCGCTACAAGGAGATCACCGTCCACGACAAGGGCAAGCGCTACAACAGCGACCTGCTCGAGGCCGTGGAGCTCGGCTTCCTCCTCGAGATGGCCGAGGTGACGGTCGTCGGCGCTCTGAACCGCAAGGAATCGCGTGGCGGCCATGCCCGCGAGGACTACCCGAAGCGCGACGACGAGAACTTCCTCCAGCACACCATGGCGTACAAGGTGGGCGAGGACCTGATCTCCGACATTCGCCTGGACTACAAGCCGGTGGTCCAGACCCGGTACGAGCCCATGGAGCGTAAGTACTGATGACTACCATCGAGAAGACCGACGCGGGCGCTTCGACCCTGCCACCCGTGCCCGAGGGCGCGACGATGGTCACCCTCAAGATCGCTCGGTTCAACCCGGAGGACGACAAGGGTCAGCACTGGGATTCGTTCCAGGTGCCGGCGCTGCCGTCCGACCGTCTGCTCAACCTGCTGGGCTACGTCAAGGGCTACCTCGACGGCACGCTCACCTTCCGTCGCAGCTGCGCTCACGGTGTGTGCGGCTCGGACGCGATGCGTGTCAACGGCGTCAACCGTCTGGCCTGCAAGATCCTCATGAAGGATCTGCTGGACAAGAACGGCAAGGACGTCACGATCACGATCGAGCCGATCCGTGGTCTGCCGGTCGAGAAGGACCTCGTCGTCGACATGGAACCCTTCTTCGACGCGTACCGCGCCGTGAAGCCGTTCCTCATGACCACCGGCAACGAGCCGACCCGTGAGCGTATCCAGTCGCAGGCCGACCGTGCCCGGTTCGACGACACCACCAAGTGCATCCTGTGTGCGTGCTGCACCACGTCGTGCCCGGTGTACTGGAGCGACGGCAGCTACTTCGGTCCCGCCGCGATCGTCAACGCGCACCGGTTCATCTTCGATTCGCGTGACGAGGGTGCTTCGGAGCGTCTGGACATCCTCAACGACAAGGAAGGTGTGTGGCGCTGCCGCACCACCTTCAACTGCACCGACGCGTGCCCCCGTGGCATCCAGGTGACGAAGGCGATCCAGGAGGTCAAGCGCGCGCTCATGTTCGCTCGCTGATCACCTCGCACGTGAGCAGGCCCGTCCCTTCGGGGATGGGCCTGCTCTCGTCTGTGCTCACCGCTCGGATCCGGCGGAGCTGCGCCGTTCGACGGAACGGGTTCAGCGGCCGCGCTCGAACAGGAAGCCGGCCAGCCACCCGACCGCAAAGATGACGACGAGCACCAGCCACAGTGGCGCCTGGAGCGAGATCCAGAAGAGATCGATGCTCGTACTGTTCCGGTTCTGGAGGACGAACAGCGCGGCGAGCAAGACCAGGACGGCCGCGAGCACTCTGCGCGGAGTCACACGGAACGAGCGTCGGGGCGCGGCGGATCGCGTCTGTTTTCCCACGCTTCCATCGTCGTCCGTCCGCAGCAGGATCGGCACCCCGAATCAGGGGTTTTCACCCCGGAAGTTCGCTCATTTCCTCCGGAGTCGCCGTCCGGCCAGGAGACCACCGAGCAGACCGGCACCCAGGAGAGCGGCGCCGCGTCGCGCGTCGAGGCCCTCGTGCACTTCGAGGCGGGGCGTGATGACCGCTCCTGTGGGGGCGGGATGGTGAGCGAGTGCCAGGCTCGCCCGTGACGTCGCAGCGAACGCGGTACAGATGAGCACCAGACGCGCTGTCAGGTTCCCGAACACGAGGATGCCGAGGATGGGGCCGAAGGCGACGCCCGCCGGCCCGTTGAGCACGCGTTCGAGGTAGAGCGAACCGGTCTGCTTGAGCAGTTCGAAACCGATCGCGGCGATCACCCCCGCGACGAGCGCACTGCGGAACGGGACCGGCTCGCGCGGCAGGCGCGCGATCACCCAGGTGAACACCAGGCTCGAGGCGGTGATCGCCATGACCAACGCCAGCACCCGTAGCCCCACGCCGATGCCGACGAGGTTCTCCATGTTGAACAGCTCCACGAGCCGGTGCGCGACCGAACCGCTGCTGAGCGCCGACAGGGCCAACGACACCGCCATAGCGAGCCCGAGACTCACCAGAGCCCCGCCGTCCCTCAGCTTGACCACGAAGAAGTTGCCCTTGTCGCGCGGATGTTCCCACATGGCCGTGAGGGCCTCGCGCAGATTCGTGATCCAGCCCAGGCCCGCATACGACGCGGTGAGCAGACCGATGAGACCGACCGCGCCGCGGGATTCGATCGCCGAGTCGATCAGGCTCTGCACGGTGCCGCCGAGCTGGCCCGGGATGTTCTCGGCGATGATCTGCTGGATCTGATCGAGCAGTTCGGGCCGCCCGGCGAGCACGAAGCCCGCCACCGAGAACACCAGCATGATGATCGGGACGACGGCCAGCACCGTGAAGTAGGTCAGACCGGCGGCGTAGTAGTCGCCCTTGTTGTCCTGGTACCGCACACCGGCCCGGAAGATGCGGTCGAGCACCGGATGTGCCGCCCGCTGACGATCGAGAAATCCCGGCTTCTCGTCGGGTTCGCCGGCCATCCGGGTGCTCCTTCGTCTATGTCCGCGGCAGGAAACCCACCTTGTCATAGACCTGCGCCAATGTGCGGGACGCGACCTCACGGGCACGGTCCGCGCCGCCCGCGAGGATGCGGTTCAGCTCGGCGGGATCGGTGAGGTACTCGTCGACCTTCGCGCGGATCGGGGTGACGAACTCGGTGAGCACCTCGGCGGTGTCGGCCTTGAGATCGCCGTAGCCCTTCCCCTCGTAGCCGGCGACGAGTTCGTCGACGCTGCGACCGGACAGCGCCGACTGGATGGTGAGCAGGTTCGACACGCCGGGCTTGTTCTCACGGTCGAAGCGGATCTCGCGCTCGTTGTCGGTGACGGCCGAACGGATCTTCTTCGCCGAGACCTTCGGATCGTCGAGCAGGTTGATCAGACCCGCGTCGGTCGCCGCGGACTTGCTCATCTTCGACGTCGGATCCTGCAGGTCGTAGATCTTCGCGGTCTCCTTCACGATCATCGGTTCGGGGACGACGAAGGTCTTGCCGAAGCGGGAGTTGAAGCGCTGCGCGAGATCTCGCGTGAGTTCGAGGTGCTGACGCTGGTCCTCCCCCACCGGCACGTGGCTGGCACGGTAGAGCAGGATGTCGGCCGCCATGAGGATCGGATAGGTGAACAGGCCGACACCGGCGTGCTCGGTGCCCTGCTTGGCCGCCTTGTCCTTGAACTGCGTCATCCGGCTGGCCTCACCGAAGCCGGTGATGCAGCTCAGGACCCAGGACAGTTCGGCGTGCTCGGGCACCTGGCTCTGCACGAACAGGACGGACTTCTCGGGATCGATACCGATGGCGAGCAACTGCGCCACGGAGACGAGCACGCGCTTGCGCAGCAGTTTCGGCTCGTGTGGAACGGTGATCGCGTGCAGATCGGGGATGAAGTAGAAGGCGTCGTTCTCGTCCTGCGCCGGAACCCACTGCGCCAGCGCCCCGAGGAAGTTCCCGAGATGGAACGAATCCGAGGTGGGCTGGATGCCGGACAGCACACGGGGGCGGGCCTTCGGCTTCGTGGCGTTCTGTTCTGCAGTGCTCGACATGCCGTCGATGATTCCACGCAGCCCGCACCGCCCTGCGAGCGAGGTGGGCACTTCTGCGGCATGCCGCAGAAGTGGTCAGCGATCGAAGGTCACTGTCACCGGCGCGTGGTCGGACCAACGCCGGTCGTAGCTCGGCGCGCGTTCGACACCGGCCTCGGTCGCGTGGGCCGCCAGAGCCGGGGTCGCGAGGTGGTAGTCGATACGCCAGCCCGCGTCGGTGTCGAATGCCTTGCCGCGGTAGGACCACCACGAATAGGGGCCTGCGACGTCGCCGTGGAGATCGCGGACCACGTCGCGCCAGCCCGCCTCGAGCAGGTCGCCGACCCAGGCACGTTCCTCCGGCAGAAAGCCGGACTTCTTGACGTTGCCCTTCCAATTCTTGATGTCCCGCTCGGTGGGGGCGATGTTCCAGTCGCCGCACACCACCATGTCGCGACCGGCGGCCGTCACCGCGGCGTACCGCTCGGCGAGGTAGGCCGCAAAGCTCTTCATGAAGTGTTCCTTCTCGTCCTGCTTCGGGGTCCGGGCTTCCCCGGTCGGCAGGTAGAGGCTTCCCACCGTCACGTCGCCGAAGTCGGCCTCCATGTAGCGACCGGCCGACGCGAACTCGTCGACGTCGAACCCGACCCGCACGGCATCCGCGGGTGCGCGCGAGAGGATCGCCACCCCGGCGCGGCCCTTGGCCGAGGACTCCGCGCCGACGCAGTGCCAGCCGGTCTCGATCGCCGGAGCGATGGCGGCGTGGAACTGCTTCTCGGTGGCGCGCACCTCCTGCAGGCACACGATGTCGGCGACCGACGAGGCGAGCCAGTCGACGAGACCCTTGGCTGCGGCGGCGCGCACGCCGTTGACGTTCACGGTGGTGATGACGAGAGGCACCGGGTCACCGTAACCGACATCGGCGACGTGGCCGGGTTCGCCGTCACCGGATGCGGCGAGGGCGACGTCCGGAACGAACAGTCCCGAATCGGGTGTCCGGCTCGCGCCGGGACGGCTGTCGCGCGGCCGCACGGGCGACGGTGCGCGCCCGTCCGATCAGATGACGAAGCGTCGGGGCGGAACCGCCCGCGCGACCGTTCCTCCGGCCACCGTCGCCGTCGGCGCGCCGTAGCCGGTACCGCTCGCGCAGCAGCGCGGCACGCAGCGTGGCGGTGACACCCGGGAACCGACCCCGCCGGCCGATCCCGATCGTGCCGACGAGGAGAACGGCCGCCGGCAGGAGGATCCAGGCGTACAGGACGGCGGCGGACGCGACCGCTTCGGCGACGGCGTCCTCGTCGAGCGCCGCCCAGACGATTCCCGCTCCGACCACGACGTAGAGGATGCCGCCCAGGGCCGCGGCCAGGACCGCGCCGACGTACCGGCGGAGCAGCCAGCAGCGGACCGTCCACAGCACGAGCAGGACCGCCGTGAACATCGTGAGCGCCGAGGTCACGACCACGAAGACGACGTCGGAGGAGTCCAGCGCCGGCCCAGCGCCCCGTTCCTCGTCGAACACCATGATCATGAGCAGTCCTGTCGCCACCGTGACGACGGCCAGCAGGACGAGTTCGACGGCGAGTGCCGCGAAGGGGTGGACGGATGCCCGTGGGTCGCGCGGTCGGAGTCTCGCCGCCGTGGCGAGCAGCTCGCGTCGGCGCAGCAGCGAGGCCTCTCTCCGCAGCAGACGACGGGCACCGACACCGCGCTGGGTCGCGAGGAACAGGTCCTGGCTGAGCACCACGATCACGAACACGGCGGGGAACAGCAGCAGCGCCGCCAGATCCACGGAGTATGGGAGGCCGTCGAGCAGCGCTGCGACGAAGGTCATCGTCGCTCCCACTCCGAAGACCGACCCGCACAGTTCCAGGTGTTCGAGACGCAGGGCCTCGGTCGCGCGGGGCGCACCGTCGGAGGTGACGGCCGGCCCGAGCGACCAGGCGATGAGATTGAGCGCGATGACGAGGGCGGCGAGGACCCCGAGAACGGCGGCGGCCTCGCCCATCGTGAGGGTGGTGAGCACGCCGCTGCGCACCGGCGTGGACCGGTCGTAGGCCAGTTCGTCGGTTCGGCGGGCGATCGCGTGGATCATGTTCGGGGCGAGGGCGACCGGCAGGTAGGCCAGCGCCGAGCCGAACATCAGCGCCCACACCCGGGTCCAGAAGCGCCGGCGGGCATGCGCCCCGCCGCGACCTTCGGAGTCGGCACCAGTGGTGGTCACGGCCGTCCTCCTCCCGGGCACTGCGGCGGTGATGCGACTGACAGTGGTACACGGAACGGTAGCCCGTGCCCGGAGTGCTCGGGAAACACGACACGGGACGCCCGGTGCGGGCGTCCCGTGTTCGTGCTGCCGAGAAACGAGCCGAAGGTCAGGCGCGAGCCTTCTGCAGGTTCTCGTCGAGTGCGCCGAGGAACTCCTCGGTGGTCAGCCAGCCCTGCTCCGGGCCGACGAGCAGTGCGAGGTCCTTGGTCATCTGACCGGCTTCGACGGTCTTGATGACGACGTCCTCGAGCTGCTGCGCGAACTCGATGACCTCGGGGGTGTTGTCCAGCTTGCCGCGGTGCTCGAGGCCGCGGGTCCAGGCGAAGATCGACGCGATCGGGTTGGTCGACGTCGGCTTGCCCTGCTGATGCTGGCGGTAGTGCCGCGTGACGGTGCCGTGTGCGGCCTCCGCCTCGACGGTCTTGCCGTCCGGGGTCATCAGGACGGAGGTCATCAGGCCCAGCGAGCCGTAGCCCTGGGCAACGGTGTCGGACTGGACGTCGCCGTCGTAGTTCTTGCAGGCCCAGACGTAGCCGCCCTCCCACTTGAGGGACGACGCGACCATGTCGTCGATGAGGCGGTGCTCGTAGGTGAGGCCCGCGGCGTCGAACTCCGCCTTGAACTCTTCCTCGTAGATCCGCTGGAACTCGTCCTTGAACATGCCGTCGTAGGCCTTCAGGATCGTGTTCTTGGTCGACAGGTAGACCGGGTAGTTGCGCTGCAGGCCGTACGAGAGCGAGGCGCGCGCGAAGTCCTGGATGGACTTCTTGTAGTTGTACATACCCATGACGACGCCGCCGTCCTCGGGGATCCGGCAGACCTCGTGCTGGATCGGCTCGCTGCCGTCCTCCGGCGTGAAGGTGATGGTGACGGTGCCCGGGCGGTCGACCTTGAAGTCGGTGGCGCGGTACTGGTCGCCGAACGCGTGGCGGCCGACGATGACGGGCTTGGTCCAGCCCGGTACCAGACGCGGCACGTTCGAGATGATGATGGGCGCACGGAAGATGGTGCCGCCGAGGATGTTACGGATGGTGCCGTTGGGCGACCGCCACATCTTCTTCAGACCGAACTCTTCGACACGCGCTTCGTCGGGAGTGATGGTGGCGCACTTGACACCGACGTTGTGCTTCTTGATGGCGTTCGCCGCGTCGATCGTCACCTGATCGTCGGTGGCGTCGCGGTGTTCCACGCCGAGGTCGTAGTACTCGAGATCCACGTCCAGGTACGGGTGGATCAGCTTGTCTTTGATGAACTGCCAGATGATGCGGGTCATCTCGTCGCCGTCGAGCTCGACGACCTTACCCTCAACCTTGATCTTGGACATATGCGCTTCGTGTCCTCCTAGGACGTTTCTGTGGTCCCCAATCGACCGCACTTTGTGGGTGCGATCGCCGTCGGCTCGCTGTGCGCGAGCATGGCCGTGTCCACGTCCTGAACCCCGGCCAAACATGACAAGCGTACTGCTATTCGTGGCGTCCGCAAAGCGCCCCGCCCCACCCCTGCGCCTTACCGGTCGGTAACTTTCATGCTGGTCAGGCCTGTTCAGAGGGTGCATAAGACCCTGCGGCGGAGAGTCGCTAGACTGCCCGGATAGTCATGAGCGCCAGCGTCAAGCCCCGGCTTGCTGGCCGGCAACCCTCCGACCGGGGTGGGGTGCTCCGGGTGAGGACACGGTCGGCGGGCCCCCGCCGACAAGCCTGCTGTCGGGAGGATGGACATGATGATGTGCTGTCGCACGCAAACCACGATCGACCCTCCCACCACCGCCGGAAGGACACGATGACCGACATCCGCAGCCGGCGCTGCCACCACTGCCCGAGCGTCGAGGCGGTCACCTCTTGACGGCGGGCACCGAGCGTCGTCGTGTCGAACTGCCCCCGGCGGACGGACGCCTCGAGAACATCGACATCGGAGATCTCGTCCTCGAGAGCGGTGAGACACTGCCGAACGTCACGGTCGCCGTGCAGAGATGGGGTGAGCTGTCCCCCGCTCGCGACAACGTCGTGCTCGTCGAACACGCCCTCACCGGCGACTCGCACGTCACCGGCCCCGCCGGGCCGAATCATCCGTCCCCCGGCTGGTGGTCGGGCATGGTCGGCCCCGGCGCGCCCATCGACACCGATCGCTGGTGCGTCGTCTCCACCAACATCCTCGGCGGTTGCCGCGGAACCACCGGCCCCGGCAGCACCGCACCCGACGGCAAGGCGTGGGGTTCCCGCTTTCCCCTGATCACCGTGCGCGATCAGGTAGCCGCCGAAGCGTCCCTGCTCGACAAGCTCGGCATCGACGTTCTCGCGGCCGTGACCGGGGGTTCGATGGGCGGCATGCGCACCCTCGAGTGGATCATCACCCATCCCGAGCGCGTACGGGCGTCGCTCGTCCTCGCCACCGGCGCCCGCGCCACCGCCGACCAGATCGGCACCCAGAGTGCGCAGATCACGGCCATCACGGCCGACCCCGACTGGCAGGGTGGCGACTACTACGACACGGGACGGCGCCCCGAAGCCGGGCTCGCCATTGCCCGGACCATCGCGCACCTCACCTACCGAACCGAGTTCGAACTCGACACCCGCTTCGGGAATCTCCCCCAGGACGGTGAGGATCCGTGGCGAGGCGGCCGGTACGCCGTGCAGAGCTATCTCGAACACCAGGCGCGCAAACTCGTCGCGCGCTTCGATCCCGGTACCTACGTGCTGTTGTCCGACGTGATGAACCGGCACGACGTCGGGCGCGGACGCGGCGGTGTCGAAGCCGCCCTCGGGTCCACCCCGGTTCCGACGATCGTCGCCGGCGTCGATTCCGACCGGCTGTACCCGCTGCGCCTGCAGCAGGAGATCGCCGATCTCCTCCCGGGATCGGGTGAACTGCGAGTACTCGTCTCGCGCGACGGGCACGACGGCTTCCTCACCGAGGCCGACGAGGTCGCCAAGCTCCTCGCCGAACTCATGAAGCTCGCCGAAGGTTAGTCGGTTCCCAGCGGGTCGATCGACGCGGCGAGCGCCACCACGATGCCGCCGACGATCATCATCGACGCAACATCGAATCCCTTGCTGCGTACCGCGAGGACACCGACCTTGTCTTCGTCGAGAACCCAGCGGAACAGACCGGCGAGGATCGTCGCGCCGCCGAAGACGAACGCTCCGCGTCGCCATCGGTCGGCGAGCACCAGGATCACCGCTGCCGCGATCACCAGGGTGACCGCGAGCAGCGGCAGGTTCAGACGCGTGAATCGCAGAGCCTGAGCCATCTCGTCTCCCGGGGTTGTCGACCCGTTACCGGGCGGCGAGCTGCTCGGCCCGCTCCACGACGTTGCTCAGCAGGAACGCGCGGGTGAGCGGGCCGACACCCCCGGGGTTCGGGGACAGGAAGCCTGCGACGTCACGCACATCCGCGGCGACGTCGCCGCGCAGTCCGTCCTCGGTGCGGGAGACGCCCACGTCCAGCACCGCAGCGCCGGGCTTGACCATGTCGGCCGTCACGAGGCCGGGAACACCCGCGGCCGCGACGACGATGTCAGCGCGACGCACCTCGGCGGCGAGGTCGCGGGTGCCGGTGTGGCAGAGGGTGACCGTCGCATTCTCCGAACGACGGGTCAGGAGCAGCCCGATCGGGCGACCGACGGTGACGCCACGGCCGACCACCACCACGTGCGCACCGGCGATCTCCACGTCGTAGCGGCGCAGCAGGTGGAGGATGCCGCGCGGCGTGCACGGCAGCGGGGCCTCCTTGCCGAGGACGAGACGGCCGAGGTTGACCGGGTGCAGACCGTCGGCGTCCTTGCCCGGATCCATGCGCTCGAGCGCCGCGTTCTCGTCGAGATGCTTCGGCAGCGGGAGCTGGACGATGTAGCCGGTACAGGCGGGGTCGGCGTTGAGCTCGTCGATCGCCTCGAACAGCTGCTCCTGGGTGATGTCGGCAGGCAGATCCTTGCGGATCGACGTGATGCCGACCTTCGCGCAGTCGTTGTGCTTGCCGCGCACGTAGGCCGCGGATCCCGGATCGTCTCCGACGAGGATCGTCCCGAGGCCGGGCGTGACGCCCTTGTCCTTCAGTGCTTCCACGCGGACCTTCAGGTCCTCGAAGATTTCGTCGCGGGTTGCTTTGCCGTCCAGGATCGTCGCAGTCACATCGCTCATTCTTCCAGGCGCCCGTCCGACGTCGAAGCGCGGCCGGTAGCGGCGGCTGCTCGCCCGTGTGGAGGCAGGCAGTCCCGGGACAGTTCCGCGAAGGCGGCGACGAGATACCGCTCGTACTCGTCCGGGTCGGGCATGCAGGATTCCGATGCCAGAAAGGACAAGGTGAGGACCTCGCCGAGCGACGTCGCGGAATGGACGAGGCCGTAGTTCCGGTTGAGCATCGGAGTACCGATCGCCTCGACGGCCGGACTGTCACCGAATCGGAGTCCCTCGACCGGGCCGCGGGGGACATTCGTCACCGTGGTGTTGGCCAGTGGTACCACTTCTCCCCTGGGCCCTACCGGTCCGCGGTGTGCACGTCGGATCGACATCACCAGATCGAACGCGGGCGCTGCATCCACTGCAGCAACGGATGCGGCCGACTCCGGACGCCGGATCCGGTGCTTCTCGAGCGCTGCCGACTCGTGGATACGGCGGAGTCGTTCGCGCGGGCCGGTCCGATCGATGTGCAGGTCGATATACAGGAGTGTCACCTTGTTCTCCGACTCCGTCCCTACACGGTCGCGGAGCGATCCCGGAACGACCGCCGCCGGCGAGACCGCCGGAATCTCGTCGTAGCAACCGAGGTAGGAGCGCAATCCGCCCGAGACGACGGTCAGGATCACATCGTTCACCGAGGTCTGCGTGGCGCGCGCGACGGCACGCACCTCCGGCAGGGGCATACGGACGACGCCGAGCCGGCAGGGTCCGTTCGTGTCGGTGTCGAAACGCGTGCGGGGGCGGTGTGGTCGGGGCGCGGTGATCGCCCCCGAGGCGGCGAGGTCACCCAGCGTTCGTCGTGCGCGGCGCGCTGCGACCAGAGCCGGGAGCATCCTCGCGTACCGGAAGGGCAGCGAGACCGCCGCGCGGACCGGTCCGGGCACGGCGACGACGCGTCCTCCGGCCGAAGGGGCGGCCGCAGGATCGTCGAACAACGCACGAGCGATATCGACGGCTCCGAGTCCGTCGGTCACCGAGTGGTGGAGGAGCAGCGCGACGACGGTGGCGCCGTCGGGGAGGTCGTCGACACCACGGATGTCGGCCAGGACGTGCACTTCCCACGGGGGTGCGGACAGATCGAGACGGCGTTCCTTCATCGAGGCGAGCAGCCGATGCACCTCGCTGCGTGAGGTCGGACCGATCGTCTCGTACCGGACGTGACGGTCCGGATCGACGTCCGTCTCCACCCAGAAGGGAAAGTCGAGGTTCGCCGGCACCCGGTGCAGACGGCGGGTGAGCGCCGGTATGCGGTGCAGGCGCTGTCCGATCCAGGTGACGGCGTCCTCACGGGTGCGGATGGGAGCGTCGCCCGCTCGGGCGTCGAACACGTAGACACTCACCATGGTCGACGGCGGAGCCTCGGGGTCCGCGTCCTCCACGAAGACGTGGAGTGCGTCCCGCGCGGCCAGTCGGATTCCGCGTCGGCGTGTCATCGTGATGGTTCTCTCCCGGGTCGCCCGCTGCTGATGCCCTGTCGATTGAACCAGGTACCGCTCGGGGCCACACCCGATCGGCGATTCGCGAACACGAGCCTCGCGCGGTGTAATTCGGCCATGGCACACCGAGTCGGAGCGACGACCGGCAGCACACGAGGCCGGGCCGCGCGTCGCGTCCTGTTCGCGTTCGCAGGCGGCCTCGGCCATCTCGCACCGATGCTCCCGATCGCCGACGTCCTGCGCGGAGCCGGCCATCCTATCGGCGTGTGTGGGGACGCGGACGTCCTCGCAGGCACTCGAGGCTTCGACGCGTACTTCCCCGAGGGAGACACGACATCCCCTTCCGGCCGGTCCATAGGCACGCTCGCTCCTCCGGATCTCGACCACGAGTACTCGGTGATCGGCACCCACTTCGCCGATGTGCTCGCATCGCGACGATTCGACCTGGTCCGCGAGGTCGTCGACCGCTGGCATCCGGATCTGCTGATCTGCGACGAGATGGACTTCGGTGCGATGACGGCGGCCGAGCACGCCGCCGTTCCCCGCGTGGTGGTCGACGTGATCGCCTCCGGAGCGCTCGTCCGGATCGACCGCATCCGTGAGCCACTGCGACGACTACGGGCCGCCCACGACCTCCCTTCCGATCACGAGTGCTCGTTCCTGACACAGGATTTGGTCATCTCACCGTTCCCACCGTCGTTCCGTGATCCTGACGTCCCGCTGTCTGCCACAGCCGTCTCGACAGGGCCGGGCCCATCACCCGCGCCCCACGGACATCTCGCAGTCGACTGGCTTCGTGGCGGCAAGGAGCCCCACCGCGTGTACGTCACGCTGGGCACCGTCTTCAACACCGAGTCCGGCGATCTCTTCGTCCGTCTCCTCCGGGGGCTGCACCGACTACCTGCGCGCGTGCTCGTCACCGTCGGCCGCGACGTCGACCCGGCCACCCTGCCGTCACCGGGCGGCAACGTCCGCATCGAGCGGTTCGTGCCCCAGTCGGCCGTGCTCCCGCACGTCGATGTCGTCGTCAACCACGGCGGATCGGGTAGCGTCGTCGGTGCGCTCGCCCACGGCGTTCCGGTCGTCGCGCTTCCGATGGGCGCGGACCAGGAACTCAACGCCCGACGGCTGGTCGCGCTGGGCGCAGGGACCACGGTCGCTCCCGTCACCGCAACCTCGGCGGAGATCGGAGAGATCACCCTCGATGCGTTGTCCTCGGGCTCTCTCCGCCCCGGCGCCGAACGGTTGCGCGACGAGATCGCGCGATTGCCTCCCCCGGCATCCGTGCTTGCGCTGCTGGAGGATTCGATGTTCCGGTCCCGGTCGCGCTGAACCTCTCCGCTCACACGACGGAATAGCCGCTCGGCAACTCCATCCGACCGGTCAATGCCCGCAGCACGGTCGTGCCGTCGCCGAGTGCCAGCGCGATTCTCGCCGCCAGCAGGGTGGCCTGCTCGAGAACCTCGGCGGGAGGTTCGTAGGGAACATCCGCGGCGGCGGCGATGTCGAGACCGTGGACGGCGAGTTCGAAGGTGCGTGTCGGGAGGTAGGAATGCAGCCGGATCCCCGATCCTCCGATCACCCGGATCAGACGATCCTCCCCGGTACCGAGCCGCTCGATCACCGCAGCCGACAGGGCACCGATCGTCGCCACCGGGTCGTCACCGAGGTCGGCACCGGCACGCCGCCCGCGTTCGACGATGTCGCCCGCGCCGAGGGCCGAGGTCGGTTCCTCGACGTGGACGTAGTACTGCTCCGCGCTCGCGAGGTCCTCGGTGTCGGCAGGACTGTCGAGATACGTCGCGACGGTCGTCAACGAGCGTGAGGTGTGTCCGATCAACGATCGGAGGTCCCACTCGCCCAGGCCCGGACCGTCCCACCGGTCCTCCGGCACGGCACGGACAAGCTCCGAGAAGCTGCGTACCGCCGAGACGTACGTCGCTACCGGTGACGCCATGCATCCCCCAGCGGTCGATATGTCGAACCACGACACGAGAATGAAAACACGCGTGCCCTCACTACGCCGAGATCGGCGCTACGCGCGTGCGGGACGCCGACGCGCCTCTGGCAAGCTGGATCGAGTGTTCAGAGTGATGTTCCACGAGCCGCGCATTCCCCCCAACACCGGCAATGCCATACGCATGGTCGCCGCGACCGGCGCGGAACTGCACCTGGTGGAACCCCTCGGATTCGACCTGTCCGAGCCGAAACTGCGCCGCGCGGGCCTGGACTACCACGACCTCGCGTCGGTCACCGTGCACAGCAGTCTCGCGGCCGCGTGGGCGGCGCTTGCCCCCGAGCGGGTGTTCGCGTTCACCGCGCACGGCACGTCGAGCTACGCGGAGATCGAGTACCGTGCGGGCGACGTGCTGCTGTTCGGACCCGAACCGACCGGGCTGTCGCCCGAGGTGCTCGCCGACCCGCACGTCACCGAGCAGGTCCGCATCCCCATGCTGCCCGGGCGGCGTTCACTGAATCTGTCGAACGCCGCCGCTGTCGCCTGCTACGAGGCGTGGCGGCAGCACGGTTTCCCCGGCGCGGTCTAGGCGTCGCTCTCCACCGGACGACCCGAGCCGGCCCATGCGTCGGTGCCGCCCGCGACGGACACGGCGTCGACACCGCGAGCGGCGAGATACTGCGCGGCCTGCAGGCTGCGGCCACCCACGGCGCAGACGACGTAGACGGTGCCGTCGGTGGGGATCTCGTCGACCCGCGCGACGAACTCGCTGAGCGGGATGTTCGTGACGCCGGGTACACGTACCTGGGCGTATTCGTCGCGTTCCCGCACGTCGATGACGGTGGCTCCGTCGGTGAGTGCGGATTCGAGTGCGGCCAGGTCGACCTCACGCATCGCTGTCGGTCCTCTCGGTGTCGGGCGTCCCGGTGGTTCCGGACGAACGTCCCCGTCGGGTGATGAGCCGGATGACCAGGTAGAGGACACCGGCGCACACGCACAGGAACGCCACCCACGGTAGCGCGGCGCCGATACCGACCACCGCGGCCCCCAATGCGGCCCACAGGCTGTTCCATCCCGCGACCAGCCCGTCCCAGAAGCTGTCCTGCTCCGAGGGAAGGCGATCGGTGGTGATGTCGACGGTGAGCGTGGACAGTTCGATCCTGTCGCCCAGCTGCCGTCGCTGGGCTTCGAGGCTGTCGAGTTCGGCCTGGCGTTCGGCCAGGGCGGTCTCGGCGGCGATCAGCGCTTCGACGTCCGCCGACGATTCGAGCAATGCCCGCAGGCGGTCGACCGAGGCCCGCAGCGCACCCACCCGCGCTTCGAGGTCGGTGTACTGCATCGTCACGTCGTCGCGGGTGGTACTCAGGCTCGTGATGCGACCGAGCGTGCGGATCTCGTCGACGACCTCGTCGAGCCGGCCGGCGGGCACCCGCACGGTCAGCACGCTGCTCGCCTCGGGTTGCTCGGTGAGGGAGTCGACGCGTCCACCGGCCTCCTCGACCACCGTCGCGACCCGGCGGCCCGTCGCCACGGGATCGCCGGCATCCATGTGGAGGTAGCCGGTGACGACCTCCTTGCGGTCGGGCTCCTCGACGGGTTGCGACTCCCGGAGGCCGCCGTCGGTGATCGCGGGTGCCGAGATCGCGGGCGCGGAGGCCGACGAGCCCTCACCTCCCCCACCCTCGTCGCATCCTGTGACGACCAACGCGAACAGAGCCAACGACATCACCGACAGGCGTTTCACACTCGGGAATGCTAACGAAAATCGCGTGATCTGCTCGGCATCCGCAGATCCATGGGATCGAGGTGATCGGCGAGGAGGGCGACCACCCCTTCGGCGTTCTGGAGCCGACCACGGACGAGCAGGGCGGGTGCGGTGTGGGCCACGGTGCGGTAGCGCGCCCACAACCCCACCGAGCACACCACGTTCACCATCCCGGTCTCGTCCTCGAGGTTGAGGAAGGTGACACCGGCGGCGGTTGCAGGTCGCTGCCGGTGGGTCACGGCCCCGCCGACGAGGATGCGCGTCCCGTCGGGGACCTGCGGCAGTTCCGCGGCCGGGATCACCCCGAGTTCGTCGAGCCTCTTGCGCAGGAATTGCGTCGGATAGCTGTCGGGCGAGATTCCCGTGGCCCAGACGTCGGCGGCGGCGAGTTCGAGAGCGCTCATCCCCGGCAGGGCCGGAGCCGGCACCGTCCCGACCCCGGGAAGCCGCCCGGGGCGTTGCGCCGCCGCCGGAGCCGCACCCCAGAGAGCTTCGCGGCGGGTGATGCCGAACGAGGAGAACGCTCCCGCGGTGGCCAGGGCCTCGATCTGCGCCGTGGTGGGACCGACGCGGGCGGCGAGATCGGCGGGTGAGGTGTACGGGCCGTGGTCGCGACGTTCGGCCACGATGCGTTCGGCGAGGTCGTCGCCGATGTTCCGCACCGTGGCCAGGCCGATCCGGACCTCCCGGCCTTCGTTCTCGAGGGTGGCGTGCGCGAGGCTCGCCGCGATGTCGGGGCCGTGGACGACCACACCGTGACGTCGGGCATCGGCGACCAGCGATTGCGGCGAGTAGAAACCCATCGGCTGAGCACGCAGCAGACCCGCGCAGAACGCTGCGGGATGGTGCAGCTTGAACCACGCCGAATAGAACACAAGCGAGGCGAAGCTCTGCGAATGACTCTCGGGGAAACCGAAATTCGCGAAGGCGTAGAGTTTCTCGTAGATGCGGTCGGCAACGTCGCCCGTGATGCCGTGCAGGTCTCGCATCCCCTGGTAGAGGCGTCCGCGCAGACGCTCCATCTTCTCCGTCGATCGTTTCGATCCCATGGCGCGACGCAACCGATCGGCCTCCGCCGCGCTGAATCCCGCGGCGTCGACGGCCATCTGCATGAGTTGTTCCTGGAAGAGCGGAACGCCGAGGGTACGTTCGAGGGCCTTCTCGAGGCACGGATGGTCGTAGGTGACGGGTTCGAGACCGTTGCGCCGCCGGATGTAGGGGTGCACCGAACCACCCTGGATGGGGCCGGGCCGGATGATGGCCACCTCGATGACCAGATCGTAGAAGCAGCGCGGCTTCAACCGCGGCAGAGTGGCCATCTGGGCCCGCGACTCCACCTGGAAGACGCCCACCGAGTCTGCACGGCACAGCATCTCGTACACCCCCGGCTCGGAGAGGTCGAGATGCGCGAGATCGACCCGCACGCCTTCGTGTTCGTCGACGAGGTCGATCATGTAGTGCAGCGCGGAGAGCATACCGAGGCCGAGCAGGTCGAACTTCACGAGACCTGCTGCGGCACAGTCGTCCTTGTCCCATTGCAGGACGGTGCGACCTTCCATCCGTGCCCATTCGACGGGGCACACGTCGGCGACGGGCCGGTCGCAGATCACCATTCCGCCCGAATGGATGCCGAGATGCCGCGGGAGACCTTCGATCTGTTCGGCGAGGTCGAGAACCGTCTCCGGGATCCGCTCGTCGGTCTCGGCCCGCACACCCCCCCACCGGCCGATGAGCTTGCTCCACGCGTCCTGCTGTCCCTGCGAATATCCGAGAGCGCGGGCCATATCGCGGACGGCGGATCGACCGCGGTAGGTGATGACGTTCGCGACCTGCGCTGCATTGATCCGTCCGTACTTGCGGTAGACGTACTGGATCGCCTCCTCGCGCCGGTCGGATTCGATGTCGAGGTCGATGTCGGGCGGACCGTCGCGTTCGGGCGACAGGAAGCGTTCGAACAGCAACTTGTTGCCGACGGGGTCGACATTGGTGATGCCGATGGCGTAGCAGACCGCCGAATTGGCGGCCGATCCCCTTCCCTGACAGAGGATGTCGTTCCGCTTGCAGAAGTCGACGATGTCGTGGACGACGAGGAAGTATCCCGGGAACCCCAATCGGCCGACGACGTCGAGTTCGTGTTCGATCTGCCGATAGGCGTCGGGACGGCGCTCGACCGGACCGTAACGACGACGCGCCCCGTCGTAGGTGAGTTCGCGCAGCCAGGTGAATTCGGTGTGACCCTCGGGAACATCGAAGGGCGGCAGTTTCGGGGCGACGAGACGCAGGTCGAAGGCGCATTCCCGACCGAGCTCGGCGGCGTTGTGCACGGCGCCCGGAAAGGCCTCGAACAGCCGTGCCATCTCCTCCCCCGACCGCAGGTGCCCGCCGCCGGCCGGCGGGATCCGGCCGGCGGCGTCGTCGAGGCTCTGCCGGTCGGAGATCGCCGCCACGGCCATCGCCAGACGTCTCCGCCGGGGGTGCGCGAAGTGCGCGCCCGTGCTTGCGATATACGGGATGCCGTGCCGTGACGCGAGGTCGAAGAGGGCGGCGTTGCGTTCGTGGTCGTCGGGATATCCGTGCGGGGTGAGTTCGACGGTCACGCGGTCGGCGCCGAACCGGTCGACGAGGTCGAGCAAAGCCGCTTCGGCGGCGGGGATCCCGCCCGTGGCGAGCGCCTGCCGCAGGTGCCCCCGACGGCAGCCGGTGAGGATCTGCCAGTGCCCACCGGCGGCGTCGGTGAGTGCGTCGTAGTCGTACGTCGGGTTGTTCTTCTCCCCTCCCGTGAGGTGAGCGTGGGCGATCTGCCGCGACAGGAGTCGATAGCCCTCCTGCCCGCGGGCGAGGACGAGCAGGTGGGCATCGCCGAGGCCCAGTTCGGCTCCGAAGACGGTGCGGATGTCGAGTTCGCGTGCGGCTTCGGCGAATCGCACCGCTCCGTACAGTCCGTCGTGGTCGGTCACCGCAAGCGCCTCGAGGCCGAGCCGTGCCGCCTCCTCGGTGAGCTCCTCCGGTGTGGAGGCACCGTCGAGGAAGCTGAACGCGGAGTGTGCGTGCAGTTCGGCGTAGGGCACGACCGGTCCCTCCGGACGACGGACCCGCGCCCCGTACTCGGCGCGGGTACGCGACCACGCCGGGCTGTCGCCCCCGTCGCCGGGATGTTCGGCATCGCGGCGGGAAGTGCCGGGTCGTCCCGAGAGCACACGCTCCATCTCCGACCAGGTCGGCGGCCCGTTTCCCCATCCCACTCCGACACCTCCTCGACCGGTTCAGTATCGCACATGCGTTCGAACACGATGCTCGAACACATGCAGTTCTTGTCGCGTCACACCGGGAGCCGCCGACGAGAACTGCGCGATCGACTGCAACCAGGCGGTTGCATCATGAGCGATGTGATGCAACCCTGGAGTTGCATTCCCATCGGAGGAGACAGTCATGACCGACGAACTCGACCGCATCGAACGCGACATCACCATCGACGCCCCCGTGGAGCGGGTGTGGACACTCGTGGCCGAACCCGGCTGGTACATCAACGACCACGAGTGGACCGCGCATCGCCTCGAACACGACGGAGACCTCACCACCGTGCACGATCCGGTCCACGGCGCCTTCGTCTTCCGCACCGTGACCCTCGACGAACCGCACTACGCGGCCTTCCGCTGGCTCGCCGACCACACCGATCCCGACAGTCCGTCGACCCTCGTCGAGTTCCGGCTCACCACCCTCGACACCGGGATGACCGAATTACGCGTCACGGAAACCGGATTCGACTCCCTGCCCGGCGACGCGAGCGAACGCCGCACCCGCTTCGAGGAGAACTCCCGCGGCTGGACCACCGAACTGGAGATCGCCAAGCGACATCTCGAGAAAGACGGAAGCGTTGCCCGACGCTGAGTTCTCCGCCGACCTGCATCCCGTCTTCGCGGCCCTGGCCGACGACACCCGGTGGCGCATCCTGCAGCGACTGGGCCGATCCCCGGCGTCGGCGTCCGGGCTCGCGGCCGAGTTCACGGTCTCCCGTCAGGCCATCGCCAAGCATCTGGCGGTGCTCGAACGGTGCGGTCTCGTGACCTCCGAGCGCGCCGGGCGGGAAATCCGCTTCTCCGCCGCCGGATCGCGGCTGAGCGCGGTCGGGCGTGCGATCGACGCGGTGGGGACCGGCTGGGACCGTCGCCTGTCCGCGATCAAGAAGGCGGCCGAGCGGCCTCAGTAACCCGCGTTCGCATCGACCCGGGCGATCAACTCCTCACCCGCGACGAACCGGCGCACGTTCTCCTCGAGGGTCGGCGCGAACGTCTGCGTCAGCCGGCTGCGCGTGTTGGCGATGTGCGGTGTGATCACGGCGTTGTCGAGATCCCACAGCGGATGACCGTCGGGCAACGGTTCGGGATCGGTCACGTCGAGGACCGCCCCGGCGATCGCACCGTCCCCGAGCGCCTCCACCAACGCGTCGGTGTCGACGAGGTTGCCCCGCGCGACGTTCACGAGCCATGCCGACCCGGGCATCGCCGCGAGCGCGGCGGCGTCGACGAGATGATCGGTCTCGGCGGTCGCGGGTGCGGCGACGACGAAGTGATCGGCCATCGACCACACCTCCGACGTGCGGTCGGCCGGCAACGTGACCTTCGCGCCGTCGACGGGTCGGCCCGAACGGTTGACCGCGACGACGTGCGCGCCGAGGGCCTGCAGACGCGGAATCATCGCCCGGCCGATACCGCCGCATCCGACGATGGCCACGGTCGATCCGTGGAGGGTCCGCACCCGCGGGTCGAGAACATCCTTCGTCCACCGCTTCGCGGCGACCGAGGCGTGGAACTGGCGCAACCCCACGAGCAGCGCTCCCACCGCATATTCGGCCACGTTGTCGGCGTACACACCGGACGCGTTCGCCCACACCCGCCGGTCGTCGATCAGACCGGCCCGGAAGAACGGTTCGATGCCGGCATAGGTGAGCTGCACCCACCGCACGGTGTCGGGCAGGTCGGGGAACTCCTCGGCGCTGCCGTCCCACACCAGGGCATCGGCGTCGTGCAGTTCGGAGAGGGTTCCGCCGCCGGAGACGATCGCTGCGGCGAGGTGGTCGTCGTGGCCGGGGCCGAGATGAACACGCATACCGTGACCCTAACCGCGAACGGGCGGGGACGGGATGTCGAGAATCGTGAAGCGGTTCCGTCTCCTCCATGAACGCGGCCACAATGGGCCGTACCGCACAGAGGAGAACATCATGGCCAGGTACCTGCTGCTCAAGCATTACCGCGGCGCCCCGGCAGCGGTGAACGACGTACCCATGGATCAGTGGGAGCCGGAGGAGGTGTCGGCCCACATCCGTTTCATGCAGGACTTCGCCGCTCGTCTCGAAAGCACCGGCGAATTCGTCGACGCGCAGGCGCTCTCCCCGGAGGGCACCTTCGTCCGCTATGACGGCGAGGGACGTCCACCGGTCACCGACGGGCCGTTCCCGGAGACGAAGGATCTCATCGCCGGATGGATGGTGATCGACACCGACAGCTACGACCGGGCACTGGAGTTGGCCGCCGAACTGTCGGCCGCGCCGGGAGCCGGTGGGAAGCCGATCCACGAATGGCTCGAGGTGCGCCCGTTCATGTCCGAGCCGCCGACCGTCACGGAGTGAGATATGGACGAGGCGCTGTTGCGCACGCTCGTCCCCACCGTGATCGGCATCCTCGTCCGCCGCGGAGCGGATTTCGCGTCGGCCGAGGATGCCGTGCAGGACGCGCTCGTCGAAGCCCTGCGGGTGTGGCCGGAGGACCCGCCGCGCGATCCGAAGGGCTGGCTGGTCGCGGTGGCGTGGCGCCGGTTTCTCGACACCGTGCGCGCCGACAGCTCCCGTCGACGCCGCGAGATCCTCGTCGACGCCGAGCCCCGGCCCGGTCCGGGCGCACCGGTGGACGACACGCTCGCGTTGTACTTCCTGTGTGCCCACCCGTCGCTCACGCCCGGATCGGCGGTCGCGCTCACCCTGCGGGCCGTCGGTGGGTTGACCACCCGGCAGATCGCGCAGGCCTGTCTCGTCCCGGAAGCGACGATGGCCCAACGCATCAGCCGGGCCAAGCGCACGATCGCGGACGTCCGGCTGGACCGGCCGGGGGACGTCGCGACGGTGCTACGGGTGCTCTATCTCGTGTTCAACGAGGGCTATTCGGGCGACGTCGATCTGGCAACCGAGGCCATCCGGCTCACGCGCCGGCTGGCAGCGGTGATCGATCACGAGGAGGTGTCGGGTCTGCTCGCGCTGATGCTGTTGCACCACGCCCGGCGCCCGGCACGCACCCGACCGGACGGCAGCCTCGTCCCCCTCGCCGAACAGGACCGCCGATCGTGGGACACGCAGATGATCGGTGAAGGCGTGGAGATCCTGCAGGCCGCACTCGCCCGCGATCGGCTCGGGGAGTTCCAGGCGCAGGCGGCCGTCGCCGCCCTGCACGCCGATGCGCGTACCGCAGAAGAGACGGACTGGGTGCAGATCGTCGAGTGGTACGACGAACTCCTGCGGTTCACCGACAATCCCGTGGCCCGCCTCAACCGTGCCGTCGCTCTCGGGGAGGCCGACGGACCGCACGCCGGTCTCGCGGCCCTGGCCGAACTCGATCCCGGTCTGCCCCGGTACACGGCCGCCGCGGCGTATCTCCACGAACGTGCCGGCGATACGGCGACGGCGGCCCGGTTGTATGCGGAAGCCGCGCACCTGGCGACCAGCGTGCCCGAACGCGACCATCTCGTGCGGCAGGCGGCACGTCTGCACAGCGTTTCCTGAGGTTTCGTCAGGGTTCTCCCCCACCACGAAATCCGGTGCCACGCCGGATGTGCCGGCAGTGTGGGAGAACGAGCATGGGTGGCGTGAAAATCCTGGTGCGTCTGCTCGCCATACCCTTCGTGCTCTTCATCGCGTTCGTGGCGATCATCGGCGGCCTGGCCGTCCACGCGTGGACCACGCGTGCGCTCGACACCACCGGAGGCGTCGAGTTCGACACCGCCCTGCGCATCCCTCCCGTCGAGTCGGGCACCGTCGACGCCGACGGCACGCGCGTGTTCGACCTGACCATGCAGCGCGGCACGACCGACCTCGGGCACGGTCCCGACACCCGGACGTGGGGAGTGAACGGCAGCTATCTCGGGCCCACCCTCCGCGCCGTGCGCGGTGAGAACGTGCGCGTGAACGTCACGAACGAACTCGGCGAGACGAGCACGATGCACTGGCACGGCATGCACCTGCCCGCGGCGATGGACGGCGGACCGCACCAGCCGATCGAGCCGGGAACGACATGGTCGCCGTACTGGACCGTCGATCAACCGGCCGCGACACTCTGGTACCACCCGCACCTGCACGGTTCCACCGCCGCGCACGTGTACCGGGGTGTCGCGGGCATGTTCCTGATCGACGAGCCCGGCACGTCGCCGCTCCCCCACGACTACGGGGTCGACGACATCCCCCTCGTCGTCCAGGACCGGAAGTTCGAGGGCGACCAACTCGACGACAGCAACGCGATCTTCGCCGACGTCGGGACGCTCGGCGACGAGATCCTCGTCAACGGCACACCGCGCCCCTTCCTGGACGTCGGCACCGAGACGGTCCGGCTCCGGGTACTCAACGCGTCGAACGCACGTGTCTACAACTTCTCGTTCGACACCGGGATGCCGTTCCTCGTCGTCGGCAGCGACGGTGGTCTGCTCGAGGAGCCGCAGGCCGTCCGCAGTCTCCAACTGTCGCCGGGCGAGCGCGCCGAGATCGTCGTCCGGCCGGAAGCAGGTTCGAGGCACGTGCTGCGCAGCACCCCGCCAGAACTGAAGGCCGGTTTCTGGCAGGATCGCTTCTCCGGTGGCGACGACCGCATGGATGTCCTCGAACTGCGGGCAGCACCCGTCCTCGGGTCGTCGGCCGCGATTCCGGAGAAGTTGACGACCCTCCCGGAGCTCGGAGAGCCGAGCAACACCCGCCGCATCGACCTGACCTCGTCGACGACCATCAACGATCGCGAGATGGACATGGGCCGGATCGACGAGGTGGTCGTCGCCGGCACCACCGAGCTGTGGGAGGTGCGCAACGTCAGCGGCACGATCCACAACTTCCACATCCACGACGTGCAGTTCGAGATCCTCGGCATGACCGGGGTGAGTCCCGACCATCCGTCCCTGGCCGGTCGCAAGGATACCGTCTTCGTCCCGCCGGCGGCGACCGTGCGTCTGCTCGTTCCGTTCGGTAGCCACACCGATCCGGCGGTGCCGTACATGTACCACTGTCACCTGCTCAAACACGAGGACAGCGGCATGATAGGACAGTTCGTGGTGGTCGGCGCCGACGAGGTGCAGGACGTGAGGCAGGCGGCCGGCACGGGCCACCATGCCCACGACGGCGGGTGAACCCGGTCACGTCCGGCAGGGCGGGGAATGGATCCCCGTCCACCCCTGTTGAGGAGTGTGGATCGGCGCGTCGCGTACGCCCCGGAGCCGATGAGAAACCGCCTTCGTGGAATACCGTCCGGCTGGAGCCACGTTGCGCACCGTGCCGTGAGGCATCCGGCGCGTCGGTCCACCTTCTTCCTCCCCTGATCTCGCGGCCGTTCCGGCCGAGCAGGGTGAAGCCCGCCCGTTCCACGCCAGTACAGTTGCCGATCGTCACAATCGTCAGCGGAACCGGGAGTGGGCATGAGTCGCTGGGCCGAGATCGTCGTCACCAGGAGCCGATGGGTACTGGCGATCGTGCTGCTCGTAGTGCTCTTCGCCGGCGCGTGGGGCGTCGGGATCTTCGGCAAGCTGACCGGCACGGGCTACTACGACCCGAACAGCGAGGCCGTCGAGGTCGAGCAGATCATCTACGAGAACTTCGGGTCGCAGGCCGCGGACATCATCGCGCTGTACACCGCGCCCGAGGGACGCACGATCGACGACATCCGTCCCGACATCGAGAGAACCCTCGCCGGGTTCCAGGACGCGGTCCCCGCCGAGTCGATCCGGACCTACTGGACCGCTCCCCCGCCGATGAACCAGCTGCTGCTGTCGACCGACCAGCGCAGCGTGGCCGCCTCGATCACCCTCGGCGCGAACTCCGGATTGACCGCCGCGACCTTCCCCGAGGCACTCGAGCTGCTCGAGGTGCCCGGCGTGGAGTCGCAGTTCGCCGGCAACACCGTGGTCGCGATCGAGTTCACCGACACCCTCGAGAGCGATCTCGTCCGCTCCGAGCTCATCGCGATACCCATCACGCTGGTGCTGCTGGTGTTCATCTTCGGCGGTGTCATCGCCGCCGCGGTCCCGGTCTTCGTGGGTGTGCTCGCGATCTTCTCGTCCCTCGCCACCCTGCGCCTGCTGTCGAACTTCACCGAGGTGTCGTCGTACGCGCTGAACATCACGTCGCTGATCGGCCTGGGTCTGGCCATCGACTACGGATTGTTCATCGTCAGCCGCTACCGCGAGGAACTCGCCGCCGGCTCGGACGTCACGTCGGCGGTCAAGCGGACGATGGCCACCGCCGGTCACACCGTGATGTTCTCCGCCGCCCTGCTGGTCTGCGCGTTCGCAGGCATGCTCGTCTTCCCCCAGACGGTGTTGCGGTCGCTCGGCCTCGGTGCCATGGCCGCCGTGCTCGGTGCCGCCGTGCTGTCGCTGACCGCCGTCCCCGCGCTGCTGACGATGCTCGGTCACCGCATCAACGCGTGGACCTGGGACCGTGAGACCTCCACCCGCGCCGAAGCGCGGGCGCGCCGCTTCTGGGGTGGAGTCGTGCGCAAGGTCGTGCGCCGTCCCGCCCTGATCGCCGTGGTGATCACCGGTGGTCTGCTCGTGCTCGCGTCGCCCGTGGTGGAGGCCCGGTTCGGGGAGATCGAATACACCGCGCTGCCCGAGGACAGCCAGGCCCGCGCGGCCACCCAGACCCTGCTCGACGAGTTCCCGAGCACCGGCAACGGCGCGACGCTCGTTCTACGCGGCGAGAACGGCCAGGCGCCGGACAGCACTGCCGTGCGCACGGTGTCCACCGAGGTCGCCAAGGTCGACGGCATCTCGCAGACCGTCATCGTCGGGCAGGAATCCGACGTCGTGGTCCTGCAAGCGCTCTACGCGCAGGGCGTGGACGGCACCGCACGAGCGAGCGAGATCACCGGCGAACTGCGTGCCCTGGACGTGCCGGACGGCACCGACCTGCTCGTGGGCGGTGGCCGGGCCCTCGTCGACGACGCCAACCAGGCCGTCTCGGATTCGCTGCCCTGGATGATCACGATCATGGTGCTCTCGACCCTGGTGCTGCTGTTCCTGGCATTCGGGTCGGTGGCCCTGCCGATCAAGGCGGTGCTCATGGCGGCCCTGAGCCTCGCCGCGACCTTCGGCGTGCTGACCTGGGTGTTCCAGCTGGGGCACGGCGCCTCGTGGCTGCACGTCGTTCCCGCGGCGATGGAGCCGACCTTCGTCGTCCTCATCCTCGCGGTGGTGTTCGGTCTGTCCACCGACTACGAGGTGTTCCTCATGTCGCGCATGATGGAGGCCCGCGCGGCCGGGGCGACGACGGTCGAGGCCGTGGAGTACGGCATCTCCCGCACCGGACGTGTCGTCACCGCCGCGGCGCTGCTGCTGATCGTGGTCACCGGGGCCTTCACCATCTCCGGCCTGTCGATCATGCGGTTCCTCGGCGTCGGCATGATCGTCGCGCTCGTCATCGACGCGACGATCGTGCGCATGCTGCTCGTGCCGTCGCTGGTCAAGCTCATGGGTGAAGCCAACTGGTGGGCACCGGCGTGGATGAAGCGCGTGCACGCGAAGGTCGGGCTGGGTCACTGAGACCGCAGATCCCTGGATCGTTGCCCGGGGCGTCTACTACAGCGGCGTGATCGTCGTCGCGACGACGGGACGCGCCGGCTTGGCAGGGGCCCCGCAGCTCGCCGGCCGGGCCGGTAGTTCCGAGGTCTCCACCCCGACCCGCCATGCCCGGCCGTCGCGATGACGCACGATCGGCTCGTCGCCGTCCTCGACCGTCACGGCGCCGATCGCGAAGCCGGCGAGCTCTTCGCGTACCGCGATCTCGGCGGCCTGCCCGGCCGCACTCCACGTGCTGCGACCCCGCAAACCGCCCGCGTAGACGTGTCCCTTCCGGGCCTCACGGACCGCGGCGAGGCTGTCGTCCTCGTCGAGCCGTCCGTAGGTGTAGCCGGTGGGCAGCATGATCATCGACGGCGCGAAACGGTGTCCGCCGGTGTGCGAGCACTCCCACACGTCCGGCCCGAACTCGGCGGTGAGAGCGGCCGCGATCGGACGCCCCAGCACAGCACAGCACCGGTCCCGCTTGCCGTGAGCACACACCAGGACGATCGGATCCTGCACCGCAGCGCCGATACCGGGAGCCGGACCCGCGACCACGCGAGGAACGATATCGAGCAACTCCGCCGGATCGGTGATCTCGAGCCGCTCGCACCAGGTGTCCTCCGGTTCGGTGCGGGCCAGCAGGACCGTCCGGGTCTCGCGCTCCACGTCGCGGCCGGGTCTGCGGATGAACAGGATCCGCACGTCCGCGGCCTTCGCCCGGGCGGACAGCTCGTCCGACAACTCGGAGCCGAGGGCGGTGCCGTCCAGCACGTCACGGCCCCACCCCGACGGCACCTCGAGGCACACGTAGCCCGGCGCGGTGGCGGCTGTGCCGGGCAGCGGCTCATCGAGAGCGGACAGTGCGGAGCAGGTGGGAGCGGCAATGGTGGTCACGCGGACATTGTGGCCCGGATACTCCCGCGACGGCTCGGCACCCCGCGGTGACCGGTCAACCGCGGCGCAAACACCGCCGTGCCGTACCACCCCACATCCGCAGGAATCCCTGCGACAGGTATGCGAAGCCGCCCAACGCCAGCACCCACTTGGTGACGCTGACGGTCGAGGCGGCCCGGACCGTCCGGTCGTCGATCCGCGTGCGGTGATCCAGCAGGTACAGACCGACGACGTTCTCCACGTAGTCTCCCGCCGCGGCGACGACC
Source organism: Rhodococcus sp. As11 (assembly GCF_048957735.1). Classification (NCBI taxonomy): domain Bacteria; kingdom Bacillati; phylum Actinomycetota; class Actinomycetes; order Mycobacteriales; family Nocardiaceae; genus Rhodococcus; species Rhodococcus sp. As11. The sequence goes on along the minus strand of NZ_JARDJE010000005.1, from coordinate 125,162 downwards.
GGCGCGGTCATCAGGATCCGGCGCGTGCTCGGTGACAGCGGACGGTGCTCGTCGAGTGATCGTGCTCCGGCTCGCAGGGCGATCGCGAAGGTCGCCGGGTGCACCATGTCCCAGTGGTAGTGCCGCCGATATCGCTCGATCTCGTCGGGACCGAGATCGTCGAGGATCTTCCGGTACCTCGAGGCCGAGAAGGTGGTCTGGACGGCGCCCACCGTCGGCGCCGTGGAGCCGAGAACCCGGCCGATGTTCGCCTGGGACACGAGGAAGACGGCGGCAGCACCGATGAGGAAGCGGTCCGCCCTGGTGAGTGTCATGCTCGTGATGCTAGGGGCAGAGAATCCGCGACCCTACGGAAGGGAGACCCGTGCAGATCACCGGAGCAGTCCTGGAGGAGATCGGACGTCGACGGCGGTACGAGGAATCCACCCCACTCAGCGTCGACCTTCTCGAACTCGACCCACCGGGACCGGGTGAGGCGCTGGTCGAGATCGAATGCGCCGGCGTATGCCACTCCGATCTGTCCGTGGTCGACGGCAACCGGCCCCGCCCGGTGCCCATGCTCCTCGGGCACGAAGCGGCCGGACGCATCGTCGAACTCGGTGACGAGAGCTCCGGCTTCTCCGTCGGCGAGCGGGTGGTCATGACCTTCATGCCCCGCTGCGGCGAGTGCGAGGGCTGCGCGAGCAACGGCATCCGCCCCTGCATCCCGGGATCGGCCGCGAACGCTGCGGGGACCCTGCTGTCGGGCGGTCGGCGGCTGCACCGCGACGGGAACGACGTCCACCACCACCTGGGAGCATCGGCCTTCGCGACCCACGCCGTCGTCGACACGCGGTCCTTGGTCGGTGTCGGCGACGACGTACCCGCCGAGGTCGCCGCGCTCATGGGCTGTGCCGTGCTGACCGGCGGCGGCGCGGTCGTCAATGCCGCCCGGCCCCGGGCCGGAGACACGCTCGTCGTCGTCGGTCTCGGTGGAGTGGGCATGGCCGCGCTGCTCGTGGCGCTGGCCCACGACGACGTCACCGTGATCGCCGTCGACACCTCCCCCGACAAGCGCGACACGGCACGTTCGTGGGGAGCCGAACGCGTCCTCTCACCGGACGAGGCCGTCGAGCAGGGCGTGAAGGCACGGTTGGTCATCGAGGCCGCGGGGAGCGTGCCCGCGCTCACCACGGCGGTCGCGCTCACCGGGCCGGGAGGCATCACGATCACCGTCGGACTGCCCGCACCCGACGCCCGGCTCGAGATCTCGCCCACCGCTCTCGTCGGCGAGGGCCGCTCGCTGGTGGGCAGCTATCTCGGCTCCGCCGTCCCGGCCCGCGACATCCCCCGGTTCGTGGACATGTGGCGCGAGGGACGACTGCCGGTCGAGCGGCTCGTCACCGACCGTCTGCCGCTGAGCCGGATCAACGAGGCGATGGACGCCCTGGCCGACGGAACCGCCCTCCGTCAGATCCTCACCATGGACTGAGCATCCATTCCCTGTCGGTAGTAGTTCAGATGTCGTAGTCCACGACCACCGGCGCGTGATCGCTGATCCTCCGGTCCGGCGCCGGATCACGGTCGGTCCCCGCCGAGATCGTGGTGCGGGCCAGCTGCGGGGTGGCGAGGTGGTAGTCGATCCGCCACCCCGAATCGGATGCGAACGACTCCCCCAGCCACGACCACCACGAATAGGGGCCGTCGGCTTCGGGATGCTGCCGGCGGACGACGTCGACGAGGGTACGCGGCGACAACAGCGAATCGAACCAGGCGCGTTCCTCCGGCAGGAAGCCCTCGGCCTGCCCGCGACGCCGCCAGTTGCGCACGTCGTAACGGGTGTGGGCGACGTTGAAATCGCCCATGACGAGGAACTCCCGCCCTCGGGCGCGCGCCGCGAGCCGGGTGCGGGTCAGCTGCCGGGCGAAGGCCGACAGGAACCGCATCTTGCGCTGGTAGCGCACTCCGCCGTCCGGTTCGTCGCGCATACGCCCGGGCTTCTGAAGGTGTGCCGGGAGGCCGCCTTTCGGCAGGTACAACGACGCCACGGTGATCGGCGCGTCGGCAAGGTCGACCTCGACGTACCGTCCCTCGTGAGCGAATTCGGCCAGTCCGCGTGCCAGCGGTCCCCGATCGAACTCGATCCGGTCGACGTGTTCCTCACCGGGAAGCCGCAGCAGAGCCGTGCCGCTCCAGGTGCGCACGGCGGCCGGCTCGTGGAGGGTCAGGATCCCGACACCGTTGCGGCCGGGCAGGGTGCCCTCGTCGTAGGCGAGGTGATACTTGCCGAAGACACCCTGCGGGATCGCGGCCGCCGGGGCGCGGACCTCCTGCAGGGCCACCACATCGGGGTTGCGCTCACGTAGCCAGTCCTCGAACCCGCGTCGCTGTGCGGCACGGATTCCGTTGATGTTGAAGGTCGCGATGCGCACGATCGTTCAGTCTAGGCAACCGCTCGATCCGTGAGGAACGGGACGACCGTCGCTGCGAAATCGCGGGCACGGTCGCGGTGGATGCTGTGCCCGCATCCGATCTCCCGCACCGAGGCCGAGGGCAGCGCCTCGACTGCCGCCCTCAGGAGTCGCGGGTCGACCATGCTGCCGCGCCGAACACCGCGCAACAGCAGGGTCGGGGCGGCGACGGACGGAAGGCGCTGCCACCACGCCGGATTCGGCGTGTGGAACTGGGCGACCACCGAGGGCGTCATCGAACGGTCGAATGCGGTGACCGCGCGCGGGTTGAGTGCCATGCTGGTCGCGGCGTGCCACAACTCCGCAGGAGTCGGACGGTGCGCGGGCACCTCCGGCACCGGATCGCCCTCCCGCAACGGAAGGGGTGTCTCCTCCAGGACCAGCCGCCGGACGAAGCCCGGATGCTGTTGCGCGACAAGCGATCCCACGTGACCGCCCAACGAGTGCCCGACGAGGTCGACGGCATCGACGCCGAGATGGGCGCACAGTCCGGCGACATCGGCGGCGAACTCACCGAAACGGTACGAGCCGGCCCGGCCACTACGTCCGTGTCCGCGCAGGTCGACGGTGATCACCCGCCGGCCCGCCTTCGCCAGGGATCCGGCGAAGCGGCTCCACGTGCGCCCGTCGCCACCCAGACCGTGCACCAGCAGCACGGGGACGGAACGGGCGGCGGCGGACGTCGTGAAGTCGCGATAGGCGACGGTGACCCCGTTCGGCGCGGCGGTGAGGACCGGAGATCTCATGATGTTCGAGCCTACTCAGTCGTAGACGCCCTCCACCCGCCAGCCGTCGGCACCGAAGAACACCAGCAACGCCCGTGATTCCTCGAGCAGCACCTGCAGGCGGGCGGCGCACCGGGCGGCGGCCGGATCCCACCAGTACTCGTCGACCGGCCACGGGCCTGCCCATCCGATCACCGTCCAGCTGCGACTTCCCCATCGCAGCCGAGCAGGTGATCCGCTGAGCAGACCGCGCTCGGTCACCGAGACCGGATTCCCCACGTCGTCGTCCACACGGATCGCGGGAGGGGTGTGCAACACCAGCGCGGGAGCCGGGGGCGGCAGCCGGCCCGGCCAGGGCGCGTCCGGGTCGGAGTGCGGTATCGCCTCCTCGCCGACGGGCACGAGGACGATCCGTTCGGTGGGCCCTCGGCCGCCGCCGAGCACGCCGATCCGGACGGCGTCCCCACCGAGCAGACCCTGCACCCGGACGAGCGCCCGACGTGCCCGTTCGCCCTCGTCGCCGACACCGCCCCACAACCCGAGTTGCAGTGCGCCGGCGGCCACGACCTCGACCGGTTCGAGCCGCAACAACACGATTCCCGCCGTGGGCCGGTTCGTGGCGCGACCGGTGAGCCACCCGTCGAGCTGCCACCGCACACGATCGGCCGTGCCCTCGGGGGTGAGCGGCTCGGCGCAGCGCCAGGTGCGTGCGAGTTCCTCCCCGGCCCCGGTACGTGCCGTCACGAGCAGCCGCGTGCACGCGACTCCCGCTGCCGCGAGCCTGGTGTGGAGCAGTTCGGCGAGTGCGCGACCGGCGAAGGCCGCAGCGTCGACCCGTTCCACCGGCGGGTCGCAGGGATGCTCCACCGTCAGGTCCGGAGAGATCGGCCGCCCCGACGGGGGGCGTTCGGGCAGTCCCCGCGCGCTCCGGTGCGCAGCGACGACGTCCGCGTCGAAGCGTGACGCCACGTCGACCGGGGACAACGCGGCGAACGCTCCGATGGTGCGGATACCGAGGCGACGCAACAGGTCCACCGTGTCGACCCGTCGGGGAGCCGCCGGCGCCGGTTCCACCGCGAGATACGAGACGGGCAGCGGTGCGAGGAACTCGGCGCATTGTCCCGTAGGCACCAGCGCATTCCGTCTCGCGGCGAGCACTGCGGTGGACAACTCGTCGGCGATACCGATCTGGCATTCCACTCCGGTCGCCGCGACCGCGTCGATCAGGGCCTCCGCGGCGGCCTCCTCCGAACCGAACCACCGGACCACACCGCGCGCGGCGAGCACCACCAGACCCGGACGCAGCACCTCCACGCCCGGGGCCACCGCATCGATCGCGACCACCACCGCCTCGAACGTCCTCGCCTCCAGATCCGGATCCGAGCGGGCCACATGCAGTTCCGGGCAGCGGGCCTGGGCCTCACGCCGCCTCAGGCCGCGCCGGACCCCCGCGGCCCGCGCCGAGGCAGAACAGGCGACGACGCGATTCGCCGAGACCACCGCGATCGGGACGGTCGCGGGCAACTCCGCGGCGGTGGCGGCGGCCACCGCGGGCCAGTCGGGGCACCAGAGGGCCACAACCCGCGCGGGCGCCCGTCGAGAGGACGAATCGTTCACCGGATCGCTTTACGGAAACGCCCGTCCTCCAGCCGGTTCCGCTCCGCGCTCGCCCACTCGACGGCACTGCGGCCGGCGCACACCTCGACGCGGGTGATGCGCGGGGGGAACGCCCGCCCGTGCGCCCGGACCGACAGCCGGGTCGCGCACAGCCGGTCCCTGCCGGGACCGTCCACCCCCCGATATCCGTCGACCCGCGCCTCCAGGCGCACATGGGCCCCCTCCCAGCGACCGTCCGTGACCACGAGGACGGACTGCTTGCTCCGCGCCCGGGCGGCGACCGCGCGGGCACGGGACGGGGACACCGACGCCCCACCGAGCCCCAGCACCACCAGGTCGATCCCGTCGAGCAGCACCGCGGCGATCTCCACGGGATCCGGTCCCGGATCGGGGATCACCGCCAACCGGTGCAATCGGGCGCCCATCTCCGCGGCGGCGAGCAGGCCCAACCGGCGCTGACCGATCACGGCGGCGTATCCGCCGGAGGCCGTCACGGACGCGAGCATCCCGAGGAGAATCGAGGTGGCACCGGAGACGGAGACGACGCTCCCCCGCGCCAGGCCGCCCTGCGGTAACAGTTCCGCGAGAGGGTCCGGGACGGGCAGGATGCGGTCGGACGTGGTTCCGACCCCGCCTCGCGCGACGGACTGCCCCTCGCCACGTGCCGGCACCGCCGCGATACGACGCCGCAACGCCTCGATTCGTTCCGCGCGACCCGCTTCCTCGTCGCCCACCGGAAATTCGGCCACCTCGCCCACTGTCACCCCTGTCATCCGCCTGCCGCCTGACACACACGACCGGCCGACCACGGGGAAGTCGTGGCCCGGCTCGAACTCTATTCGAACATACTTTCGATCTTCATCAAGTAGACCCGACCTCCCTCCCTTCCGTCAAGTCGACACGCCACCCTTCCGAGCGAGGACTACAGTGCAGCTCACACGCCTTTCGGCCGGGCCGATCACCTCCGATCGACTACTCTCGATCGAGTGGCGGAGCAGGCGTGGGCAGGACGGGCCGTAGGGCCGGATCACTTGGTGGCCGGTCGATATCGGCTCGATTCCAAGCTCGGAGGTGGCGGCATGGGTGCCGTCTGGCTTGCGCGCGACAACCGCCTGGGCCGGGACGTCGCCGTCAAACAGGTGATCTCCACCGCCGACCTCGATCCCGACGAGGCCGAGGATCTCCGTCGCCGCGCACTCAGGGAAGGCCGGGCGGCCGCCCAGCTCGCCCACGAGCACGCCATCTCGATGTACGACATGGCACTGCACTACGGCGAACCGTGGCTCGTCATGGAACACCTGCCCTCCCGCAGCCTGGCCCAGGTGATGAACGTCGTCGACACCCTCCCGCCGTACGTGGTGGCGCAGATCGGCGCGAACGTCGCCGACGCCCTCACCGCCGCGCACGCCGCCGGAATCGTCCACCGCGACGTCAAACCCGGCAACATCCTCATCGCCGAGCGTGGCCGCGACGCCGGCATCGTGAAGATCAGCGACTTCGGTATCGCCCGCGCGAAGGGCGACAACGACCCCGAGGGCGTGATCATCGGAACCCCGGCCTATTTCGCTCCCGAGGTCGCGCGCGGCAACGACCCCACCGAGGCCAGCGACGTGTTCTCGCTCGGCGCAACCCTCTACACCGCGGTCGAGGGGCAGCCGCCCTTCGGTTTCGAGGCCGACTCGATCGCGTTGCTGCACCGGGTCGCCCGGGCGGAGATCATCATGCCCACGCACACGGGTCCGCTCACCGAACCCCTGCTCGAGATGCTCCGGCCCGACCCGTCGCGGCGCCCGACGATGGCGCAGGCCCGCGATCTGCTCGCCCGTGTGGCCCTCGGACCGAACGGGTCCGCGGCAGCCCTGCGCGGCCGTCCCATCCAGAACGAGGACGGCACGATCCCGTCGTGGGCGCAACGTTCCACCCCCTTCGTCGAGCCCTCGCGCCCCCGCAGTTCCTTCGTCGACCGGTCCCTCGGCGCCGCGACGCAGGCCTCCGGCGGCGCGAAGAGACCGGCGAAGGGTTTCGCCCCGGCGGACCTGCTCGATCGTCTGCTCCCGAAGGGGCCGGTGCCCGACAACCCGCAGGACCGCATCGTCGCCTATGCACCCCTGGCGATGGCGGCGATGGTCGCGGTGATCCTGGTGGCGCTGCTCGTCGCCGTCGTCATCGCACTGCTCGTCTGATCCGACGCCACGCTCAGTCGATGCGCCGCCGGTGCGCCCAGCGTGTCAGCGCATTGCGGTTGGACTGCTGCGTCTTGCGCAGGACGTTCGACGCGTGCGTTTCGACGGTCTTCACCGAGATCACGAGTTCCTCGGCGATCTCGCGGTAGGTGTACCCGCGAGCCAGCAGACGTAGCACCTCGAGTTCTCGCGGGGTCAGCGAGTCGAGTTCGGGATCGAGGGGCGGTTCCGGGGCGGAGGACCGGCCGGTGAACGAGTCGAGCACGAAACCGGCCAGGCGCGGGCTGAACACGGCGTCTCCCCCGGCGACCCGTCGCACGGCGTCGGCCAGATCCGGACCGGAGATCGTCTTCGTCACGTACCCGCGCGCCCCGGCCCGGATGACGGCGATGACGTCCTCGGCCGCGTCGGACACGCTGAGCGCCAGGCACACCGGGCCGTCGGGGATCCGCTGGAGGACGGCGACACCGCCGCCGTCCGGCATGTGGACGTCGAGGAGCACGACATCCGGCTTGGTCGCCTCGATCCCGGCGACGGCCTCGGCAACTCCCCCGGCCTCGCCGACGATCTCCATGTCGGTCTCGCGTCCCAGTTCGGTGCGCACCCCGGAGCGGAAGACGGCGTGGTCGTCCACCAGGAAGACACGATAGGGACGGTTGTTCTCGGTGGCATCGGACGATGTCGCCGGAATCGAAGTCACTGTGTCTGCTCCTCGGGGTGGGGGTCGGTCACCCCCCACTCTAAGGTCGACTCGGTGTCCTGTTCGCGTTCGGCATCCGTCCGGCCCGCGCGCGGCACGTGGATGCGCACCTCGGTTCCCTTTCCGGGACTCGACTTCACGACGGTGCGGCCACCGCGACGTTCGATCCGCGCCCGGATCGACCTGGCCAGCCCCTGCCGGTCGGCGGGAACCTCGTCGGGATCGAATCCGACGCCGCGATCGCGCACGAACACGCTCACCTGATGCGGTTCCACCTCCGCGAACAGGTCCACACTCTCCACCCCGGCGTGTTTGGCCGCGTTCACGAGCGCCTCGCGGGTCGCGCCGAGGACGGCGGTCGCGACCTCGGGGGTCAGATCACTGTCGTCCGGCGCGATGTCGCCGACGATGACGGGTTCGACCGACAGGCCGTACTGGTCCTCCACCTCACCTGCGATGGTGCGCAGCGTCTCGGCGAGCGAGGTGCTCGGCGTCTCGTCCCCACCGAACAGCCAGCGGCGCAGTTCGCGTTCCTGGCTGCGTGCCAGACGCACGACCTCCTGCTGGTCGCCTGCCTGTTTCTGGATGAGGGCGAGTGTCTGGAGCACCGAGTCGTGCAGGTGCGACGCGATCTCCTCGCGCTCCTCGTTGCGCACCCGGGCGGCGCGCTCGGTCTCGAGCGCACGCCACATCCGGATCCACAACGGCACCGACAGCAGTGCGGCACCGACCAGCGTGACCACCACCGCCACCAGCGACGAGCGCAGCGCCGCGACGTCGACCTGTGCGATGACCATCACCCCGAGTCCGGTGACGACGAGGGTCAGTCCACCGAGCACGCGAGCCCAGGTGAGGACCGTCGGGTGGGCGGGCAGACCGAGTACCGATCTGGGCCCTTCGATGTCGAACTCGCGCCATACGAGCGCCGCACCCACGACGACCACGACGATCGGGAACACCACGCCGGCGGCACCACCGCTGAACAGCCACGAAAGACCCACTGCCAGACCGACACCCATGAAGGCGAGGCCGATGGCGCGACGGCGTTCGGGGCCGGTGGGACGGTCGGTGTCGGAGCCCGGGGGCACGAACATCCACAGCAGGCCGTAGGACGCGATCCCGAATCCGCCGAGAGCGGCGAGCACCGTGAAGGCGACCCGCACCTTGGTGGCGTCGATGCCGAGGTGGTCGGCGACACCGCCGGCCACGCCACCCACGATGCGACCGCCCACCCGCCGTTCGAGGCGGGGAACGGTCACGGGTAATCCAGGTACCGGTTGCACACCTCGATACTGGCACGGAGATCGCCGGCCCGGCATCGGGGACGGACCCTGATGTCCGGGTTCCGATCGGGTCCCCGGAAATCAGGGTTGGTCCCTGATGTGCCGCGCGCGGAAGCCCAGCAGGATGGGTGCCATGGACACGAGGAGCTTTCAGGACCAGGTGGCGGACATGTGGCGGACCCGTCCCGTGCGCCTGCCGAAGGAAGGGCACATCGCGGGTGTGTGCTCGGGTATCGGAGTGCGATACGGCATCGATCCCGTGCTGATCCGTGTCGTGTTCGTCGCCTCGGCGCTGTTCGGCGGTGGCGGTCTCGTCCTCTACCTGGCGGCCTGGCTGCTGTTCCCCCGTCACGGCGACCAGGTCTCCTCGCTCGAATCACTCGTCGGGCGAGGCGCGAGCTCGGACTCGACCACCAAGGTCGTCGTGATCCTCGTGGCCCTGGCCATCGCGGCAGGGGCCATCGGACCGGTGGGCGCGGGCTCGGGTGGTTCCGGGTTCATCGGAACACTGCTCATGCTCGGCGGATGGTGGCTGCTCTACCAGCGGCGTCCCGAGCCGCCCCTGTTGCCTGCAACGGACGGATCGTCCTTCTCGAACCAACCGGCCTTTCCTCAGCCTCCGGTGACGAACCCGTACCACTCCCCGTGGAGCGCACACACCGGTGCATGGAACATGCACGCGGGCCCGGCGGCCACGGAGACACCGGCCGGTGAAACAACCCGCTCGGAGACGAGCGGCACAGAGACGGCCACGCCTTCGCAGACCACCGACGCGACGGAGGCCGTGAACACCACCGGCGCAACCGACACCGCGGACACCACGGAGAGGAAGACGTCCCCGATGCCCGACCTACGCAAGGACACCGACGCTCCGCTTCCGGGTGCCGACGCGCTCTCGCCCCGACGGCCGTCACCGCCGGCATGGGATCCCCTCGGGGTCGCCCCGTTCGCGTGGGACCTGCCCGAACCCACACCGACACACCAACCTGCGGTCGTCACGAACCGCCGTTCGCGCCTGACCACCACGGTCCTCGGTCTGGCCGTCATCGCCGCTGCCGTGACCGGCGCCCTCGGTGCCGCCGCCGACCTGGCCTGGGTGACCCCGGCCCGCGTAGGTGCCGTGGCCCTCGCAGTCATCGGTCTGGGCCTGCTGATCGGCGCGTTCCTGCACCGCGGTCACGGACTTCTCGTGGTGACCGGGCCCCTGCTCGGATTCGTCGTCCTCGCCTCGATCGCCGGACCGGTCGATACCTCGAACTGGGGCAGCCGGACCTGGGCGCCGGCGAACGGGGACCAGCTGCAGACCGAGTACAGCTCCCAGTTCGGCGCGATGACCCTCGACCTCCGGCGACTCGAACTCGCCGAGGACCGCACGGTGCAGGTCGACGGCCGGTTCGGCAGCGTCGAGGTGCTGCTGCCGGAGAACCTCGACGTCCGCGCCGATTGCACGATCGGCCCGGGTGAGATCAAAGGATGCCCCGGCCCCGGCATCGACGGCGGTGCGGACGGAGTGGACGACGGGCCGGTCCTGAACCTGAAGGCGAACATGGAATTCGGATCTCTGGAGGTGCGTCGTGGCTGATCACGAAACCGGAACACACACCGAGGGTCGGGCCGAACGCATGCGCACGGGACCGTCACTCCTGCTCCTGCTGGCCGCACTGGCAGCGCTGGTCGTGAGCGGATGGGCCATGATCGGACCGTTCTCGGTCGAATTCCTCGCGGCCGTCGACCTCGGGTGGGTCCTGGTGGGCGCGGCACTGCTGATCGGAGCCGTGCTGGTCTTCCTCCCCAACCGCCGGAGATAGCGACCCCATCCACGCGACGTCCCCCGGACCGAATCGGTCCGGGGGACGTCGCCGTCTCACCGCTTCCGGCGAGCGCAGATCACTTCCACTCGGTCACACGAGCGAGGATCACTCCCACTCGATGGTTCCCGGGGGCTTGCTCGTCACGTCGAGCACCACGCGGTTGACCTCCGCCACCTCGTTGGTGATGCGAGTGGAGATCCGCTCGAGGGTCTCGTAGGGCAGGCGCGTCCAGTCAGCGGTCATCGCGTCCTCACTCGACACCGGACGCAGCACGATCGGGTGACCGTAGGTGCGGCCGTCGCCCTGCACGCCCACGCTGCGGACGTCGGCGAGCAGCACGACCGGGCACTGCCAGATCTGCCCGTCGAGACCGGCGGAGGTGAGCTCCTCCCGGGCGATGGAGTCGGCGCGGCGCAGGATCTCGAGACGCTCGCGGGTGACCTCGCCGATGATGCGGATGCCGAGACCGGGGCCGGGGAACGGCTGGCGTCCGACGATCTCCTCGGGCAGACCGAGCTGACGTCCGACCGCACGCACCTCGTCCTTGAACAGCAGGCGCAGCGGCTCGACGAGCTCGAACTCGAGGTCTTCGGGAAGCCCACCGACGTTGTGGTGGCTCTTGATGTTCGCGGTGCCGGAACCGCCGCCGGACTCCACGACGTCCGGATACAGGGTGCCCTGCACGAGGAACTTCACGGTCTCGCCCTTGTCGGCACCCTCACCGAGCACCTCGGCGACAGCGCCCTCGAAGGAGCGGATGAACTCGCGGCCGATGATCTTGCGCTTGGTCTCGGGGTCGGTGACGCCGGCGAGCTCGCGCAGGAACGTCTCGGACGCGTCGACGGTGATCAGACGGGCACCGGTCGCGGCGACGAAGTCCTTCTCGACCTGCTGCCGTTCGCCTTCACGCATCAGGCCGTGGTCGACGAACACACAGGTCAGGCGATCACCGATGGCACGCTGCACCAGCGCGGCGGCCACGGCGGAGTCGACACCACCGGACAGACCGCAGATGGCACGACCGTCGCCGATCTGCTCGCGGACCTGCTCGACGAGCGCGTCGGCGATGTTCGCGGCGGTCCAGTCGCCCGGGATGCCGGCGATGTCGTGCAGGAACCGGCTGAGCACCTGCTGGCCGTGGGGCGAATGCAGCACCTCGGGGTGGTACTGGACGCCGGCGAGGCGGCGGGCCCGGTCCTCGAATGCCGCGACCGGAGCACCGGCGCTGGTCGCCGTGACCTCGAAGCCCTCGGGCGCCTCGGTGACACCGTCGCCGTGGCTCATCCAGACGGGCTGCGTCTCGGGGAGGCCGTCGTGCAGCACGCCACCGGCCACCGACAGTTCGGTGCGGCCGTACTCGCGCGAACCGGTGTGCGCGACCGTGCCGCCGAGCGCCTGCGCCATGGCCTGAAAGCCGTAGCAGATGCCGAAGACGGGGACGCCGAGGTCGAACAGTGTGGGATCGAGGCGCGGTGCGCCCTCCTCGTACACGCTCGCAGGGCCGCCGGACAGCACCACTGCGCGCGGGTTCTTCGCTGCGATCTCCTCGACACCCGCCGTGTGCGGCACGACCTCCGAGTAGACATTGGCCTCACGTACGCGGCGAGCGATCAGCTGCGCGTACTGGGCTCCGAAATCGACGACGACGACCGGTCTGGACTGCTGGCTTTGCGACGACACTCGAACAGTCTAAGCGGCCGCGCCGGGTGATCCCGACGCGGCCGCTCATCCGGTCTCTCTGCTGGTCGCTACGCGACGCCGCTGTGCGTGATCCCGACGACCGGCAGACGCAACGCACCGGGCGCGTCGACGGGCACCACGGGGTTCTTCGGTTCGACCGGCGCGACGCGACGGTACGGCTGCCCCTGCGCGGGACGCTGGTCGTCCTCACCCTTGTTGGGCCACAACGCCGCAACGCGTTCGGCTTGCGCCGCGATGGTGAGCGACGGGTTCACACCGAGGTTCGCGGAGACCGCCGCGCCGTCGACGACGCTCAGCGTCGGATAGCCGTACACGCGCTGGTAGGGATCGATGACCCCGTGTTCGGGATCGGACCCGATCACCGCGCCGCCGAGGAAGTGCGCGGTGAGCGGGATGTTGAAGATCTCACCCCACGTTCCGCCTGCGACACCGTCGATCTTCTCGGCCATGCGGCGCGTCGCCTCGTTGCCGGCCGGGATCCACGTGGGGTTCGGCTGTCCGTGCCCCTGCTTGCTGGTCACCTTGCGCCGACCGAACAGACCCCTGGTCGTGTAGGTCGTGATGGAGTTGTCGAGGTTCTGCATCACCAGAGCGATGATGGTGCGCTCGCTCCACCGGTGCACCGAGAGCATCCGGAGCATCTTCACCGGGTTCCTCACGACCTCCGCGAGGAACTTCACCCAGCGCGGGGTGCGCCCGTCGCCGTCGGTCATGAGCGTCTGCAGCAACCCCATCGCGTTGGAGCCCTTGCCGTAACGCACCGGTTCGATGTGGGTGTCGGGCGTCGGGTGGAACGAGGAGGTGATGGCCACCCCGTCGGTGAGGTTCATATCGGGATCGACACTCATCTTGCCTGCGCCGACGATGGATTCGGAGTTGGTGCGGGTCAGTTCGCCGACCTTGTCGGAGAGCTCGGGCAACGCCCCGGTGTCCTTGAGATGGTGCAGCAGATGCTGCGTTCCCCACGTTCCGGCCGCGAGGACGACGTGCGCGGCCGTGTAGGTGCGCCGCCCCTTGCGGACCCAGGCGCCGGTACGTTCGGTGATCACGTCCCACGTGCCGTCGGCTGCCTGGCGGAGGTCGGTGACGGTGGTCGAGGGGAGGATCTCGGCTCCCGCCCGCTCGGCAAGACCCAGGTAGTTCTTCACGAGGGTGTTCTTCGCCCCGTGACGGCATCCCGTCATGCACTCGCCGCACTCGATGCAGCCGGTGCGGTCGGGGCCCGCGCCACCGAAGTAGGGGTCGGCCACCGTGCGGCCGGGTTCGCCGAAGAACACGCCCACGGGCGTCTGAATGAAGGTGTCGCCGACACCCATGTCGTCGGCCACCGACTTGATCACCTTGTCGGCGTCGGTCATCCGGCCGTACTGCACCACACCGAGCATCCGCTTCGCCTGGTCGTAGTAGGGGCTCAGCTCGTCGTGCCAGTCGGTGATGTGGGCCCACTGACGGTCCTCGAAGAACTGCATCGGGGGCTTGTAGAGGGTGTTGGCATAGTTCAGCGACCCACCGCCCACGCCTGCGCCGGCGAGGATCAGGCAGTCGCGCAGCAGGTGGACGCGCTGGATGCCGAAGCAGCCCAGCTTCGGAGCCCACAAGAAGCGTCGCAGGTCCCAGCTCGTCTTCGCGAAGTCGGCGTCGGCGTAGCGGCGACCGGCCTCGAGAACGCCGACCTTGTAGCCCTTTTCGACGAGGCGCAACGCCGTGACGCTCCCACCGAAACCCGAACCGACGATCAGGACGTCGTAGTCCGTGACCCGTTGCCTACCCATGGAACCTCCAGCGACGAGAGTTGTTACCGGCCAGTATGCACCTCGGCGGTGTGACTACAGGCACAGACCCGACTCTACCCGTTACGGGAAGTTGCACGAAAAGAACTGCACGAACGCCGGTGGCCGGTCACCGCGTCGTCCGACGCTGTGACCGGCCACCAGGAAGTGCCGAGAAGGGAGTCCGCTCTATCCGCGGACCGACAGACCGACCTTCTGGAATTCCTTCAGGTCCGAGTATCCGGCCTTCGCCATCGAGCGACGCAGACCACCGACGAGATTGAGCGAGCCCGACGGATCGTCGGACGGACCGAACAGCACCCGGCCGAGGCCCGGGCGTCCGTCCTGGGCGATCCGGACGGCAGCACCGCGCGGCATCGACGGATGTCCGGCCACGGACGGCCAGTACCAGCCCCGGCCGGCCGCCTCCTCGGCGAGGGCCAGCGGTGCCCCGAGCACGACGGCGTCGGCGCCGCACGCGATCGCCTTCGCGAGGTCGCCCGCGGTTTCGATGTCGCCGTCGGCGAGCACGTGGACGTAGCGCCCCCCGGTCTCGTCGAGGTAGTCGCGCCGGGCCGCAGCGGCGTCGGCGATGGCGGTGGCCATCGGGATGCCGATGCCGAGCGAGGAGGACGTGGTGGTCGCCTGCTTCGTGGAGCCGAAGCCGACGATGACACCGGCCGCACCCGTGCGCATCAGGTGCAGCGCGGTGCGGTGGTCGCTGACACCACCGGCGATGACCGGCACGTCGAGTTCCGAGATGAACGTCTTGAGGTTCAGCGGCTCGTCCTCACCGTGGGCCACGTGCTCGGCCGAGATGATGGTGCCCTGGACGACGAGGAGATCGATACCCGCCTTCACGAGTTCGGGCGTGAGCGAACGCGCGTTCTGCGGGCTGACGCGGACCGCGGTGGTGACACCCGCATCCCGCACCTGTGCGACGGCGGCGGCCAGCAGATCGCCCTGCAGCGGAGCCGCGTGCAGTTCCTGCAGGTAGCGGACGGCCGCGCGCGGATCCGTGCTCGCGACCTCCGCGAGACGGGAGACGACGGCGTCGACATCGGCATGACGACCCCACAGGCCCTCACCGTTGATGACGCCGAGACCGCCGGCCTTGCCCAGCTCGATCGCGAAGGTGGGCGACACCAGCGCATCGGTGGGGTGAGCCAGCACCGGGATGTCGAAACGGTAGGCGTCGATCTGCCAGGCCGTCGACACCTCCTTCGACGAACGCGTCCGGCGCGACGGGACGATGTCCACGTCACCCAGTTCGTACGTACGTCGGGCCGTGCGACCCATGCCGATTTCAACGAGGTCGCGCACGCGCGCCCCTTTCTCCTCTTGGACGATGCTCCCGTCCTACTCGGAACGGGACCCTGCTGCGGACGCGAAAACTACCGGACCACGTAGTTCGGTGCCTCGGCGGTGATCGTGATGTCGTGCGGGTGGCTCTCCTTGAGGCCGGCGGCGGTGATCTGCACGAACTGCGCCTCCTGCAGCCGCTCGATCGTCGTCGCGCCGGTGTAGCCCATCGCTGCGCGCAGACCACCGATGAGCTGGTGCGTGACCTGCTGCAGCGGACCGCGGAACGGCACGCGTCCCTCGATGCCCTCGGGCACGAGCTTGTCCTCGGAGAGCACGTCGTCCTGGAAGTAGCGGTCCTTCGAGTAGGACTTGGCCTCGCCGCGGCTCTGCATCGCGCCGAGCGAACCCATGCCGCGATAGCTCTTGAACTGCTTGCCGTTGACCAGGATCAGCTCACCCGGGGACTCGGTGGTGCCGGCGAGCAGCGAACCGAGCATCGCGGTGGACGCACCGGCCGCCAGGGCCTTGGCGACGTCGCCGGAGAACTGCATACCGCCGTCGGCGATGACCGGCACACCGTGGGCGCGCGCCACCGTGGACGCTTCGAGGATCGCCGTGATCTGCGGCGCGCCGACACCCGCGACGACACGCGTGGTGCAGATCGAGCCGGGGCCGATACCGACCTTGACCGCGTCGACACCGGCGCCGATGAGCGCCTCGGTGCCCGCGCGGGTCGCGACGTTGCCGCCGATGATCTGCACGCGGTCGCCGACCTCGCTCTTGAGCTTGGAGATCATCGACAGCACGTTTGCCGAGTGGCCGTGGGCGCTGTCGACGACGAGGACGTCGGCTCCGGCATCGACCAGCGTCATGGCGCGGGTCCAGGAGTCGTCGCCGACACCCACGGCGGCACCGACGAGCAGGCGGCCGTCGCGGTCCTTCGTGGCGTTGGGGTGCTGCTCGGTCTTGACGAAATCCTTGACGGTGATCAGACCGGTGAGCTTGCCCTGACCGTCCACGATCGGCAGCTTCTCGATCTTGTGGCGACGCAGGAGACCGAGCGCGGCCTCCGCGGTGACACCCTCTCGGGCGGTGACGAGCGGGGCCTTCGTCATGACCTCGGCGACCGGGCGGTTCTGGTCGACCTCGAACCGCATGTCGCGGTTGGTGATGATGCCGACGAGCTGGCCCGCGTCGTCGGTCACCGGCAGACCCGAGATGCGGAATCGCGCGCACTTCGCGTCGACCTCGGCCAGCGTGTCGCTCGGCTTGCAGGTGACCGGGTCGGTGACCATGCCGGCCTCCGACCTCTTGACGGTCTCGACCTGCGCGGCCTGCACCTCGGCCGGCATGTTGCGGTGCAGCACGCCCATGCCGCCGGCCCGCGCCATCGCGATGGCCATGCGGGACTCGGTGACGGTGTCCATTGCCGAGCTGACCAGCGGGATCCGCAGACGGATCTCACGGGTGAGCTGACTCGACGTGTCGACCTGACTCGGGACGACGTCGGAAGCCGCGGGAAGCAGCAGCACGTCGTCGAAGGTCAGACCCAGCATCGCGACCTTGTTCGGGTCGTCACCGCCGGTGTGCACGCGCCCTCCGGTACTACTCATGCGGTTCGGACCCTCCGTGACAGTCGATGGGAGCGGACGGGAGAACCGTCCGGCAGCAGGAATGAATGAAGGCTGTGCGCGCTCGTCGCACCGACGGGCGGATGGAGAGCGGCACGCACCTGTCCATGTTATCTGTTCCTGGGAACAAGCTCGGCTACCACCCTGTTCCCCGATGTTCGTCACATCACGTCCTGTGATTTCACGGCGTGTCCCCTGGCGACCGCTGGCGCAGACCCCCTCGGTCTGCGTACCGTGGAGTCGTGCGTGATCAGTTGCCTCCCGGACTCCCACCGGACCCGTTCGCAGGAGACCCCGACGATCCGTCCGCAGCACTGGACGCGATCGAGCCGGGCCAGCCCCTGGATCCTGCGGAGCGACTCGCGGTGGAAGAGGACCTCGCAGACCTGGCCGTCTACGAGGCGCTGCTGGCTCCCCGCGGCGTCCGCGGACTCGTGGTGTGCTGCGAGGACTGCCACCAGGACCACTACCACGACTGGGACATG
Source organism: Rhodococcus sp. As11 (assembly GCF_048957735.1). Taxonomy (NCBI): domain Bacteria; kingdom Bacillati; phylum Actinomycetota; class Actinomycetes; order Mycobacteriales; family Nocardiaceae; genus Rhodococcus; species Rhodococcus sp. As11. The sequence goes on along the minus strand of NZ_JARDJE010000005.1, from coordinate 107,502 downwards.
CTGCGAGCCAACCTGCTCCAGTTGCTCGTCGACGGCACCGTCAGACCGCACGAGCCGGCCTTCGATCCCTCTCCCGACGCCTACGTCACCTGGGACTACTGCCGCGGGTACGCGGACGCGTCCATGAACGAGGCCCTGCCCGTCGATCCCTACGGTATGGACTCCTGACCTACCCCGTCCCACGCGGACCACGCATCACGGCACTTCCACGAACGAACCCGGGCCCGGCAGCATGTGCTGCCGGGCCCGGGTTCGTTCGTACTTCTAGCCGCCTTCCGAGAAGGTCACGGACGCCGGAGCGAGATCTGTTCCCGGTCCGTTCTGCGTCGGACGCGGCGACGATGCCGTCGTCGTCGGAACGGAAGTCGGAGAAGCGGAGGTGGGCGGAGGAGACTCGCTGGGCACCGACGGAGCCGGCGTGCTCGACGGTGGCGGCGGCGCGGTCGGCGACGGCGTCGTGGTGTTCGACACCGGCGGCGGCGCTTGCAGGATGGTCGGAGGCACCGTCGTGGTAGTGGGCGGCACGGTCGTGCCGCTTTCCGCACCGGTCGACGGGGCAGGCAGCTGCCCTTCCGTGCCGGGAGCCGTGGCCGGCGGAGGAACGACAACACCGGGCGCCGGCACCGCGGGCACCGCGGGGACCGGCGGTGGAGGAAGCTGCGGCATCATCTTGCCGAGTTCATCGGCGAGACGGTGCAGCCAGTCTCCGAGCGCGTCGCGCTCCTGGGCGTCCCGGACGTCGCCCGAGCGGGACTCCGCTGAGGTCAGCAACTCGCGAGCTTCTTCCGCATTGCCCTCGGCGATCAGCTGTTCGGCACGCTCCAGGGTCGAGGTGGTGTCGATCCGGGCCTCGGTGGATTGCGCCTGCTCGCTGAAGACGACCTGCTTGACGCCCCACAAGGGGTCGCCGGGTTCGGCTCCGTAGGACACCGCGGTCGCGGCGCCGACGGCGACGGCGACGAGCGCTGCTGCACCTGCGAGGGGACGGAGCAACCGCAGTTGCCCCCTCGATCTCGGGCGCAGCGGAGGTACCTCCGGCGTTGCGGTGAGCGTTTCCCGCGTCCCCAGTTCGCGATGGACGGCGGCCACCACTTCGTCGAGGTCGGGGCCGGCAGGCATCGGATCGGCCAGGATCTCCGCACGCCAGTCGGCGAGCAGAGTGGCGAGTTCGTACTCCTCGGTGTCCTTCGTCTCGACCAGCCCGTTGCCCGCGATCGCATCGATCAGCGTGTCGTCACGACGCACGGCGGCGAGGTCCACGGAGGTTTCGTCGTCGGGAAACTCGTCGTCGAAGCCGTCGCCCGAAAAACGCCCCCTACCCATTCCGCTCACCTGCTCTCGTGACTTCCTTCTTGAGTCTCGCGATGGCCCGGTGCTGGGCCACCCTGATCGCTCCTGCAGTACTGCCCACCGCTGCGGCCGTCTCCTCGGCCGACAACCCCATGACGAGACGGAGGATGAGAATCTCGCGTTGCTTCTCGGGCAGGATGGCCAGCAACTGCTTCATCTGCCGGCCCGCCTCGGAGTTGATCGCGTATTCCTCCGGGCTGTCGTCGAGCGACATCACCTCCGGCACATCCGCCACCGGTTCCGCACGGTTGCGGGCTGCACTACGGTGCGCATCGGCGACCTTGTGAGCAGCAATTCCGTATACGAAGGCCATGAAAGGGCGGCCTTGGTCCTGATATCTCGGCAGAGCGGTCATCACAGCCAGGCACACCTCCTGTGCAACGTCGTCTGCAGAGAGCTGGCCGCGCTCTGCAGATCCGACCCGAGCGCGGCAATACCGCACGACGAGGGGCCGGACACTTGCAAGAACCTGAGCGAGAGCCGCCCGGTCGCCCTGTGCAGCCGCAGCAACCGCGGAGTCCAGCTCCTCACCCATAACAGTCATCGATTGCGCAAGTCCTGGCGTTACAGTCGGCACCACCCCCCGGGCGGGATTCCACCTGACCGTGGAACACCCCCAGAGTAACTACAGTGACCGACCGATCGGGTCACCCCCCGCGCGCAAACGGAACTCAGCGAGCGGACGGGGTCACGAACCGGCCACCACGCCGCCCGATGACGGTCGCGCAGACGTCACGGACGCGACCCGCATCGACGTCACGGCCACGACCCGCATCGTCTCCGGTGCCCAGTCCGACGAGGAGCATCGCCGCCGCCCATTGCAACGGGATCAGCCCGTGTTCCTCCGCGCGCGCGAGAACATCGGCGGCCAGCGTCGTCGCCGGGCCACGGTCGGGCAGTCCGGTCAGCGAGGCCGCCCTGACGAGATCGGATTTCACCCCGTGCCGGATCGACCCGAATCCGTCCGCCAGTTCCACGGCGCGGTCCGCGTGACTGCGGGCACGGGTGAAGTCCCCTGCGGCGAGAGCGGATTCGGCCCCGACCCATGCGAGCCGGATCCGTTGCCGCACGAAGGCCCGCTCACCGGCCTCCGCTTCGGCGGCGTCCAGGGCGGATGCGCATCGGTCGAGGAGGTATCCGCACACGGGGAGGCGACCTCGCCCGAGTGCATCAGCGGCAAGCCCGGTCGCGGCATCGCACCACACGCCGAGGACCCGCTCGGACCCGCGCCGCAGCGCACTCGCCTCAGCGAGTGCGCGCCCGTCCGATGCGGAGGCGAGGCGATGGCCGCCCAGCTGCCGGAGCAGGGAGGCCTCGGTGCTTGCTGCCGACGACGACCACACTCCACCGCTTCCCCGTACCCGGGCGAGCTCGGCGCGTGCAGCGGCATAGCGTCCCTGCCCACCCAGTGCGACAGCGCGCAACCAGCTCTGTTCCGGCCCGTGGGCCGCCGGCAACGGATGCAGTCCCGGCGTGGGGCCGAAGGCCGCAGAAACCAGGACCGCGTGGCGGTCGGACGTGCTCGCGGTCGTATACGACCGGCGGTCGGAAGATGCCATCGCGGAATCATCGCACTCCCGGATCCCGGTGGAAGGCAGAGGCTGCCGAGGCAGAGCCGGGCATTTGCCGGAGAAATTCTCACCGGGAGCGCAAATAGTCTCGACTATTGGAACGCAGCGCTCCCCCGAAGCGATTTCCGAACATTTTGTTAAACATCGGATTAAACATACGTGCTGCATGTAGCGTGCAGTCGCGGCGCCCCGAGCGCAGGAAAGGGCCTCACCCACCCTCGGAAGTCCTGTTACCAGCGAGTAAGAGCCGTTGGACCCACATCCGGCACGGAGGGCGCCTCCGATTGCTCCCGTTTCACGGGGCCCACGCATGACTTCTGGCGAAAGTAAATATTCTCGCAGTTAAATCTTGGACTTCCGGTTATGGACTATCCCACTCATCGAAAATATTGACGACGAATCGATACAGATCCTACGGTGAGTTTGTTTGATTCGGATCACAGCGGGAATACCGATGTGTCCACGGTCCGCTCGCCCACACACGCGAGCTTGCTGCAAAGGAGTGCTCCATGCCTGCACCACACACACTGCCCGGCCCCAACGCGGACCTCTGGGATTGGCAGATGCACGGCAAGTGTCGTGGTGTCGACTCCTCCGTGTTCTTCCACCCCGACGGTGAGCGCGGTCGTGCACGTGCCCAGCGGGAGAACCGCGCGAAGGAGCTGTGCCGCACCTGCCCCGTGCTGGCCCGCTGCCGCGACCACGCCTTGGCGGTCGCCGAACCGTACGGGATCTGGGGTGGCATGTCGGAGACCGAGCGCGAGATGTACACGAGGCAACGACGGCGGAAGGTTGCGGTGTGAGACCGTCACCGGTCCCGTGACAACGCCCGCACGGTCGTGACCGTGCGGTGACAGGACCGTGACGATGCGACTGCGAGCATGCGCCGACACGACGGAGGCCCCGCAGGGAATGCGAACATTCCTTGCGGGGCCTCGCTGTGTTCGTACCACCCGGAACGGCTTCCACGTCCGGTGCGGCCTACGGGCCCGGACGACGGGCCCGTAGGCGTGCCCGGTCGCTCAGTGGGCGTGTCCGTGGCCGTGTCCGGCCTCGGCTGCTTCTTCCGGCTTGTCGACGACGGCGCTCTCGGTGGTGAGCACCATGCGCGCCACCGACGCGGCGTTCACGACGGCCGAGCGCGTCACCTTCACCGGGTCGACGACGCCCTCGGCTACGAGGTCGCCGTACGAGAGGGTCGCGGCGTTGAAGCCCTGTCCGCTCTCCCCCACCTTGCTCACGACCACCGCACCGTCGACGCCTGCGTTGGCGGCGATCCAGTACAGCGGTGCGGTGAGCGCGGTACGCAGGGCGGCGACGCCCGTCGCGGCGTCACCGGAGAGAGAGGCCTGGAGCTCTTCGAGCGAACGCGCGGCCTGCACGAGAGCCGAACCGCCACCGGGGACGATGCCCTCCTCGATGGCCGCCTTCGCAGCGTTGACGGCGTCCTCGACGCGGAACTTGCGTTCCTTCAGATCCGTCTCGGTCGCCGCACCCACGCGGATGACGGCGACGCCACCGGCGAGCTTCGCCAGGCGCTCTTCGAGCTTCTCGCGGTCCCAGTCGGAATCGGTGGCCTCGATCTCGCGACGCAGCTGGGCCGCACGCGCCTCGATGTCCTCGGCCGTGCCGGCACCGTCGACGATCGTGGTGCTGTCCTTGGTCACGACGACGCGGCGGGCCGAACCGAGCAGATCGAGTCCGGCCTCCTTGAGGGACAGACCCAGATCGGAATTGATGACCGTGCCCGCGGTGACGACGGCGAGGTCCTCGAGGAACGCCTTCCGGCGATCACCGAAGTACGGAGCCTTGACGGCAACGGCCTTGAGGGTCTTGCGGATCGCGTTGACCACGAGAGTCGACAGCGGCTCACCCTCGATGTCCTCGGCGATGATCACAACCGGCTTACCGGACTCTGCGATCTTCTCGAGGAGCGGAAGGAAATCGGGAAGCGAGGTGATCTTCTCGCGGTAGAGCAGGACGAGTGCGTCCTCGAGGACGGCCTCCTGCGCCTCGATGTCCGTGATGAAGTAGGGCGAGAGGAAGCCCTTGTCGAACTGCACGCCCTCCGTGACGACCAGTTCGGTGTGCAGCGTGGAGGATTCCTCGACGGTGACGACACCGTTCTTCCCGACTCGGGTCAGCGCCTCGCCGACCATCTCGCCGATCTCCTCGTCGCGCGAGGACACGGTGGCGACCTGCGCGATGGCGGTCTTGCCCTCGACGGGGGTGGCGGCCGCGAGCAGGGCCTCGCTCACCTTGTCCGCCCCCTGGGCGATACCGGCTCCGAGCGAGATCGGATTGGCGCCTGCGGCAACGTTCTTCAGGCCGGCCTTGACCAGTGCCTGCGCCAGAACGGTGGCGGTGGTGGTGCCGTCACCCGCAACGTCGTTGGTCTTGGTCGCGACACTCTTGACGAGCTGGGCGCCGAGGTTCTCGAAAGGATCCTCCAGCTCGATCTCCCGGGCGATGCTCACACCGTCGTTCGTGACGGTCGGACCACCGAAGGCCTTGGCGAGCACGACGTGCCGGCCACGCGGGCCGAGCGTCACCTTGACGGCGTCGGCCAGCTGGTCGACGCCGCGCTCGAGAGCCCGCCGCGCGGTCTCGTTGAACTCGATTTGCTTGGACATGTTCTGCGACTACTCCTGGACTCGGATGTTCCCCAACGTATTCCGCCCCGGGTCCGAAACGGGACACCGGGGCGGAATGCAAGCGGCCTACTTGGCGACGACAGCCAGGACGTCGCGCGCAGACAGGATCAGGTACTCCTCGCCGGCGTACTTGATCTCGGTTCCGCCGTACTTGCTGTAGATGACGACGTCGCCTTCCTTGACGTCGAGCGGGATGCGCTTGTCGCCATCTTCGTCCCAGCGGCCGGGGCCGACGGCGACGACGGTGCCCTCCTGGGGCTTCTCCTTCGCCGTGTCCGGGATGACCAGGCCGGAGGCAGTCGTCGTCTCGGCCTCGTTGGCCTGGACGAGGATCTTGTCCTCGAGCGGCTTGATGTTCACGCTCGCCACGATGAGCCCTCCACTTTCAGGGGTATTGGGGTCCGAGAATCGTTGTTCTCGAACACGGGTGTGTTCAGTCATCACGGTGACTCCGCACGCGTCCCGTCGTCGCGGGTGCCGGGCCGGCGCTCGGTGTCACTAGCACTCTATACACGCGAGTGCCAGCGCTCAAGGGCAACGGGTGCAAACACGCCGACCTGCACAAAACTCGACGCTATGTTACGGTTGAATAACGGAAACCGATGAGCGTGATCGTTCGGTGACCTCAGCTGAGGTAGGGCGCCGACCGCCTGGTCGTCGATCACGCACGGAAGGTGAACAATGCCCACGTCGCTCGGCATCTCTGTCGGCGCCTCCGGCGTCGGCTCGGCCCTGCGCGTCGACGCTGCAACCGCGCCCACAACGGAATTCCGCAGACTCGCCGCCGAATCCCAGCCCGGCCGCGATCTCGGCGATCTCGTCTTCGACGCCGTCTCGCTCACGTCCTCCCGGGGGTCGGGTACCCCCGACACCGTCACCGTCGCATACCGCACCGAGGAACAGGCGACCGAGATCCGCATGGCTGCGGAGCGGACGGGCCACATGGTCCGCCTCGTTCCGGAGACCACCGCCGCACTCGAATATCTCTACACCGTGGGGGTCCGTCGCGAACCCGGTGCGATCGCGCTCGTCGACATGGGAGCCACCGGCACGACCGTCTCCGTTCTCGATCGGGAGACCGGCACCCTGCTGCGGTCCGCACGCACCGAGACCGTCGGCGGCAACGCCCTGGCCGCCCGTGTTCTCGATCACGTCCGCACCGCCACCGAACGGATGCGCACCCGTCGGCAGATCGACCCCGAACTGCTCGCGGCCCGGTGCCAGGGCGCCCAGGAGGCTCTCGCCACCGCGTCGTCGACCCGCATCGACATCGCCGAGGCCGGCCCCGACGCGTCCGTCACCCTCACCCGCGCGGAACTGGACGAACTGACCGCCGAACTCGCGGCCGAGGCCGCAGTCTTCACTCGGCGCATCTGCTCGAGCACCGATCCGGTGCCCGACACGATGGCACTCGTCGGCGGCGCAGCCGCCTCCCCCGCGCTCGCCACAGCCGTCTCGGCGGATTTCGACGGCGAGATCATCACCGTCCCCGAGCCGGCAGCGGCCGCCGCGATCGGCGCGGCGCTGTCGGGCGACTCCCCCTCCTCCACCGGATACGCCGTGGTCGGCGCACTGCCGAACACCGGGAACAGATCCTCGGGCCGCGTCTCCGGCGCGGTCGCCGGGCTGCTGGTACTCAGCGCGATCATGGCCGGTTTCGCCACCCAGCACTTCACCGGCCGCGAGAGCACCGACGCCCGGGTGTCGCCGCGCTTCACCAGCGGAGCCGTCCCTACACAGGAGGCCGGCCCGAGTGAGACGGGCATCCCGTCCCACGACCCGCCGCCCGAACCCGTGACGTCCCGCGACGCCGAGGACATCCTCGCGCCGACGACGGTCCCGTGGCCGCTGCCGACCGTCGAGCACACCGCTCCGGCCACCCGCGAGACGTGGCCCACCGTGCCCGAGTCACCGAGCACCACCGTGACACCCACGCCGATCGATCAGGTGCCGACACCCGGATTGTCCGCGGGGGAGGAATTCGACACCACGCGGCCGTCGACGACGCCGGGTTCCGAGACCACGCCGAGCCCGGACACGACGGCACCCGACACCTCGGCCCCCGACACGACAGCTCCGATCACCCCGGCCCCGGTCACTACCGAACCGAGCACTCCGCCGGCAACCCCCAGCCCGGCTCCCACCGATCCGGAGACCACCGAACCGGGGACCGGGGTGAGCCCGACGCCACCGTCGAGCACGTCACCGGTCGAGTCGCCGGCCGCGTCCCTCACCGGTGCGTCGCCGTCCTCGACGATCACGCCGGTCACGGAGGAGAGCACGTCAGCGGAGACCACGACAGGAGCAGGCACCTCGGCGATCGCCCCCACCTGAGCCCGGACGACCCGATCGGAAGGCTCAGGCCACCACCTGCGAGACCGACACCGACAGACCCGGATCCGTCGCGGCTCCCAGCGAGGAGGGCTGCGCCCCCGCAGCGATGAGGTGCGCACCCAGCGACGCGATCATGACGCCGTTGTCGGTGCACAGCTTCGGTCGGGGCACCCTCAGGGTGATCCCGGCGGCGGCACAACGCTCCTCGGCGAGCTCGCGCAGTCGGCTGTTGGCTGTCGCTCCACCACCGAGGACGAGCGTGTCGACACCGAGATCCTGCGCGGCCCGTACCGCCTTCATGGTGAGCACGTCCGCCACCGCCTCCTGGAAACCCGCGGCGACATCGGCGACCGGCACCGGCTCGCCCGCGCGTTCCCTGGCTTCGACGAACCGGGCGACCGCGGTCTTGAGACCGGAGAACGAGAAGTCGTGGCGTGCGTCGCGCGGACCGGTCATACCCCGGGGGAAGACGACCGCGGTGGGATCGCCCTCGCGGGCCAGCCGGTCGACCTCGGGACCCCCCGGGTAGCCGAGCCCCAGCAGACGGGCGACCTTGTCGAAGGCCTCACCGGCGGCGTCGTCGACGGTCGTGCCGAGTTCGACGATGGGCTTGCCGAGATGTTCGACGTGCAGCAGATGGGTGTGGCCACCGGAGACGAGCAGCGCCACGCAGGGCGGCATCGGCCCGTGTTCGAGGGTGTCGACCGCGACATGACCCGCGAGGTGGTTGATCGCGAAGAACGGCACGTTCCATGCCGCCGCGTAGGCCTTGGCCGCCGCGACACCGACGAGCAGTGCCCCGGCGAGACCGGGGCCGATCGTCACGCACACCGCGTCCGGCTTCTCGAGCCCCGCTTCGTCCAGCGCACGCCGCATGGTCGGCACCATCGCCTCGAGGTGGGCGCGCGACGCGATCTCCGGCACCACACCACCGAATCGGGCATGCTCGTCGACACTCGACGCCACCGCGTCGGCCATCAGCTCGAGGGTGCCGTCGCCCACCCAGCGGACGATGCCGACACCGGTCTCGTCGCACGAACTCTCGATGCCCATCACGACGGGACACTCGGGCAGCTCGAATCGGGAACTGGTGGTGCTCACGCCGGTGACTCCTCTCGCGGATCCGGACGACGCATCGTGTACGCGTCCGCGCCGCTCGGCTGGTAGTAACGCTTCCTGGTTCCGACGATCTCGAAGCCCTCGCGCCGGTACAGGGCGATCGCCGGGTCGTTGTCGGTGCGCACCTCGAGGAAGACCGGCCCTCCCCAGCGGTCGGCCACGGCCAGCAACTCGTCCAGCAGAGCCCCGCCGATCCCCCGGCGGCGCGCCGCGGGATCCACGCCGATGGTGTGCACCTCGGACTCGGGTCCGATCGCTGTACCGAGGCGCGCGAGCCCCGCGTAACCGATCAGGCGCCCCTGCGGGTCGCGCGCGGCGAAGTAGCGGTTGTGGGGCGACGCCAGCTCCGAACGGAAGGCATCCGCACTCCACGGGTCGTCGCCGGGGAACAGGATCTGCTCGAGTTCGGCGCAGCGCGGCGCATCCTCCGGACGCAGCGCATCGATGACGACCGCGTCGCCGGCGGCCGTGTTCTCCTCGGGGGTCGCGTTCATGCTCGACGGTTCGCGGTCTCCACCGCGTCGGGCCGGCGCAGGTACAGGGGAACGAGCGGAGCCGGTTCGGTACCCGCGCGCAGGGCGTCGGCGGCGACGGCCACCAGTCCTGCCGGGGACGGGCTCTGCACGTCCACCTCCGGAAGGTCGAACAGCGCGACATGCGACGGCGATCCGGCGACACGCACCGACGGCTCCGCGGGCACGTCGGCGGGCTTGCGCACCTCGGGTCCATCGATCCGGCGACCGCCGGAATAGCGCGACCAGTAGATCTCGCGGCGACGGGCATCGGTGACCACGAGCAGATCGTCGTCCGCACCGTGTTCGCGGTGGACGTCGGCGGCGATCGCATCGAGGCTGCACACACCGTGCACGGGGATTCCGAGAGCATCGCCGAAGGCGGCGGCGGTGGCCATGCCGACGCGGAGACCGGTGAACGGGCCGGGACCGATGCCGACGACGATCGCGTCGAGATCCGAGGGTGCGGCACCGGCTTCGGCGAGGCACTCGAGGATCTGCGGCGTGAGGACTTCGGCGTGCGCTCGCGGATTGTCGGTGACCCGTGCGGCGACCACCTCGGGCCGGGCGTCGCTTCGACCGCGGTCGAGACGGACGACTCCCGAGGTCACGGCGGGGGTGGCGGTATCGACGGCGAGCACGAGCACGATGTATCAGCCTACCCCGCGCGAACTGCCCGGTCGGTGCGCAGTGACCGAAGCCACCGACAGGCAGTGCGCTCCGGAGGCTTCCGGAGGGTCAGCCCACCCACTCCCAGGCGGCACGCCGGACGTCGGTGCCCGGATCACGCCGGAGCCGGACCCGCAGATGCCGTTCGGCGAGCTGTTCGACCAGGCCACCACCCCATTCGACCACCACGACCGTGTCGGTCAGATCGGTGTCGAGGTCGAGCGCGTCGAGTTCGTCGAGGGCGTCCGGCCCGTCGCCGAGACGGTAGGCGTCGACGTGGACGAGCCCCACCGGTTCGCGGCCCTCCGGACTGCCCGGCCGGTGTTCGCGTGCAATGACGAAGGTCGGCGACGTCACGCGTCCCTCGACTCCGAGACCGGCGGCGATTCCCCGGGTCAGTGCCGTCTTGCCCGCGCCGAGAGGGCCGTCGAGCACCACGAGGTCGCCGGCACGCAACTCCGCTGCGAGCCGGCGGCCGAAGGCCTCGGTGTCCTCCACGGTCGGCAGTTCGATGCTCTGCTCACCCACCCACGACCCATTCGATTGCGACTCACCCACTTGCGATCTGCCTTCCGGTCGCTCCCCGCGTGAAACTGCGCTGGATCAGACGGTCGAGCGCACGGTCGACCACCTCGGGGAACTCGAGCTGGACCAGGTGCCCGGCACCGCGCACCCGCTCGAGTTCGACGTCGGGCAGCTCGTCCGCCAGCGCCTCGGAACTCGCGTACGGGATGACCATGTCGGCGTCCCCCGAGAGCACCAGGACGGGAACGGTGCCCAGGACGGGCAGTGCCGCGGACTCGTCGTGAAGTTCGAGGGTGCGGAGGAAGTTGACGATGGTCGGCACCGACGTCTCGTCGAGCATCCGGTCGGACAACTGCGCCAGGCGCGGGCTCACCACCGTGCCGTAGGACGCCGCCCGCAGGATCGGCGTCACGACGGCACGCGCGGCGCCGCGCGCGAACTGCACGAAACCGGGGGCGGTGCGCGCCGCATAACGGAACGCGTCGATCACCGGATTCTCGAGATTGCGTCCGATACCGGTCTTGCTGAGGCCTGCCGCGGTGGTCGCCAGGAGTCCGACCCCCACGATGCGGTCGCCGAACAGTTCGGGTCGCTGGGACGCGAGGGCGATCGCGGTCATGCCTCCCATCGAGTGGCCCACGACGACCACCGGACCAATAGGCGCGACCTCGTCGATCACCCGGCCCAGGTCGCGGCCCAGCTGCGCGATGGTGCACTTCGACGAACCGGAGAAGCCGGATTCACCGTGGCCACGCTGGTCGTAGAAGACGGCGCGCACGTCGCGTCCCCATTGTTCGCGCATATGCCGGTACTGCAGGTGCCAGGACTGCATCCGCAGGCAGTAGCCGTGGACGAACACGACGGTGAGCGGAGCCAGGGCCGAGCCGCTCTCGCGGACCACGAGCCTGACACCGTCCTCGGTGGTGACGATCCGGCGCGGGAGCCGGAGGATCTCGTCGAAGTCCTCGTTCCGGTAGATCTCGTGGGCAGGCGCTCCCGCAGTCCTGACCGCGTACAGACCCGCCGACGATGCGAGCGTCACGAGGCTCGCACCGAGGAGTCCCATCCTGCTCACGAGGGACATGCCGTCACGCTCCCTTCGCTCCCGACGTAGGTCCGGACCGTCCGTCCGCTGATCCCGGTCACGATCTCGTAGTTGATCGTGTCCAGTTTGTCGGCCCAGTCCTGGGCGTTCGGCTCTCCGTGACGCCCGTCACCGAAGAACAACGCTTCGTCGCCCTCGCTTACTCCGGCGCCGTCGGGACCGAGGTCGACGACGACCTGGTCCATGCACACGCGCCCGATCTGCGGGCACCGGCGTCCGCCGAGCTGCACCTCGATGCGCCCGCTGAGATTGCGGCGGACGCCGTCCGCGTATCCCAGAGGCAACAGCGCCACCGTCGTATCCGCGGGAGCGGTCCAGGTGTGCCCGTAGGACACGCCGTCCCCCGCCTTCACCTTCTTCACCAGCACCACCCTCGCCCGTACGGTCATCACCGGCCGGAAGCCCATGTCGCCGAGTTCCGGGATCGGTGTCAATCCGTACATCGCAATTCCGGGCCGAACCATGTCGAATCGCAGGTCGGAGCGGGTGACGGTGGCCGCGGAATTCGACAGATGCACCACCTCCGGTGCCAGGGAATGCCGCCGCAGATCCGCGACGGCCTCGCTCAGCCGGTCGCGCTGCTCGGCGTTACCCGGATGCTCGGGCTCGTCGCCGTGAGCGAGGTGGGAGAAGGCACCGCGCAGGCGCACCACACCCTCGGCCTGTGCCCGGCCGAGATCGCGGAGCATGTCGCCCCACTCGTCGACCGCCACACCGTTGCGGTTCAGGCCGGTGTCGACCTTGACGGTGACGGTCGCAGTGATGCCGACCCGCCGGGCCGCCTCGACGACGGCCGCGAGGTGCCGTGGTGAGGACAGACCCAGTTCGATCCCGGCCTCCACCGCGGGAGCGAAGTCGGAGTCCGCGGTGTGCAGCCACGACAGGATCGGTGCCTCGATGCCCGCGGCGCGAAGTTCGAGGGCCTCGCCGAGCGTCGTCACACCCAGCTCGCGGGCGCCCGCGGTGAGCGCGGCCCGCGCCACCGGAACGGCTCCGTGGTTGTAGGCGTCGGCCTTGACCACGGCCATGACCGCGGCCGGACCCGCGTACTCCCGCAGCGCTCGCACATTCTCCGCCACGGCATGGAGATCGATGACCGCTTCCGCTTGGGGAAGGACGGTACGTGCAGGTCGCAGGGTGCGTTGGGTCGTGGTCACGTCTGTCGATCCTGCCACTGCGCCGCCGGACGCCGACGTCGCGTCCCCGTGTGCCACGTCACGATTCGGCAATATGGGTGCGCAGCAGGCGAATCGAGTCGCCGATGCGCGAGAGGATCGCGCTCGCCGAGATCGGTGCCGCTCCGGAGCCGCTCGGGTCCTGCGCGGCGAGGTTCGCGGCGAGTGCGTGGGCCCGTGCACCGGCGGCCGCGGCCAGGTCGACCGGCATGCCCGACGAGAGCAGAGACCCGATGATGCCGGCCAGCACGTCGCCGGCGCCCGCGGTCGACGCCCACGAGCCGCCCGCGTCGTTGACGAAGACATGCCCGTCGGGTCGTGCCACGAGCGTCGCGCGGCCCTTGAGCAGCACGTGCACACCCCAGTCGGCGGCGAGGGAACGGACCGCCCCGACTCGGTCCGGTTCGGGACGATTCCCGGTCAGACGTGCGAATTCGCCGGCGTGCGGGGTGAGCAGGGTGGGCGCGGACCGTCCCTGCACCAGATCGGGGACGCGGGCGAGCAGAGTCAGCCCGTCGGCGTCGACGAGCACCGGCAGGTCGGTGGCGAGGATGTCGCGCAGGGTCGCGCAGGCCTCGTCGTCTGTACCGGCACCGGGGCCGACCACCCAGGCCTGCACTCGTCCGGTCTCGGCCACCGAGGGTGACACGACGACTTCGGGGAACCGCGCGAGCACCTCGGAAGCACCCGACCCGGCGTAGCGCACCATGCCGGAGGTCGCGGCCACGGCCGCGCCCGTGCACAGCACGCCGGCGCCCGGATATCTCGCGCTGCCCGCGCGGATACCCACCACGCCCTGGCTGTACTTGTCGTCGTCGGCGCCGGGAACCGGCCAGATCGCGCCGACCTCCGACGGTTCGGCCGCGACCAGCCGCGCTTCGGGAAGGGTGAGTCCGATATCGACGAGCTCGACCCGTCCGCACTGTGTCGGAGCGAGGGCATGCACCGGTTTGCAGGCGCCGAAGGTGACGGTCACCGCGGCCGTCACCGCAGGTCCGTCCGTCGCCCCCGTGTCGGGGTCGACGCCGCTGGGTGTGTCGACCGCGACGATCGGCGCGGAGATCGCGTCGACGAGGGCGGCAGCGACCGGTCGCAGCGACCCGCGGCCCGAGATGCCGACGATCCCGTCGAGCACGATGTCGGGATCGCCGAGGTGGTCGCTCGTCGCCGGCACGACCCGGCCGCCGGCCCGCCGCAGCGCCCGCAGGCCTGCGGGATGGGCGCGGTCGGGGTCGAGCAGCAGCGCCGTGACGGACACGCCGCGGCGGCGCAGGAAGGCTCCCGCCCACAGCGCGTCGCCGCCGTTGTCGCCCGATCCGACGAGCAGGCTCACCCGCCGACCGGCGATCCCACCGGTACGTTCGCGCAATTCGGAGGCCACGACCCGTGCGAGCCCGTAGGCCGCCCGCCGCATGAGCGTCCCTTCCGGAAGGGACCCCAGCAGCGGGGCCTCCGCCCCACGGACCACCTCGGACGGGTGATAACTGCGCATCGTTCCTCCTGCACCGCCCTCCTGCACCGGCGGCAGGTGGGCCGCTATTCGACGGTGACCGATTTGGCGAGGTTGCGGGGCTTGTCGACGTCGTATCCGCGGGCCTGTGCGACTTCCGCGGCGAAGACCTGCAGCGGCACCGTCGACAGCAGCGGCTGCAGCAGCGACGGCGCCGACGGGATCTCGACGAGGTGGTCGGCGAACGGCCGGACCGTCTCGTCGCCCTCCTCGGCGATGACGACGGTGACCGCCCCGCGGGCCTGGATCTCCCGGATGTTGCTGAGCAACTTGCTGTGCAGTACGGCGCGGCCCTTCGGCGACGGCATCACCACGATGACCGGCAGGCCGTCCTCGATCAACGCGATCGGGCCGTGCTTGAGCTCACCGGCGGCGAAGCCCTCGGCATGCATGTACGCCAGTTCCTTGAGCTTGAGGGCGCCCTCGAGCGCCACCGGATAACCCACGTGCCGGCCGAGGAACAGCACGGCCGGCGAGGCCGACAGCTCCCGCGCCAGCGCCCGCACGGGCTCCATCCCGGTCAGCAGCTCGGCGATCTTCTCCGGCATCGCCGCCAGGTCCTGGTACTCGCGAGCCACCTCGTCGGGATACTTCGTACCGCGCGCCTGCGCCAGTGCCAGACCCACCAGGTAGTTCGCGGCCATCTGCGCCAGGAACGCCTTCGTCGACGCCACCCCGATCTCCGGGCCGGTGCGGGTGTAGAGCACCGCGTCGGCCTCGCGGGGGATCTGCGCGCCGTTGGTGTTGCACACCGCCAGCACGCGCGCCTTCTGGTCCTTGGCGTGGCGGACCGCCTCGAGCGTGTCGGCGGTCTCCCCGGACTGCGAGATCGCCACGACCAGTGTGGACCGGTCGAGCACCGGGTCGCGGTAACGGAACTCCGAGGCCAGCTCGACCTCGACGGGAAGCCGGGTCCAGTGCTCGATCGCGTACTTGGCGACCAGGCCCGAGTGGTACGAGCTGCCGCACGCGACGACGAACACCTTGTCGATGTCGCGCAGTTCCTGATCGGACAGGCGCTGCTCGTCGAGCACGATGCAGCCGTCGACGAAGTGACCGCGCAGGGTGTCGGCGACCGCCGCCGGCTGCTCCTCGATCTCCTTGAGCATGAAGTAGTCGTGGCCGCCCTTCTCGGCGGCGGCGAGATCCCAGTCGATGGTGAACGGACGTGTCGCCACGTCGGTGTCGCCCTCGAAGTCGGTGACCTCGTAGGAGTCGTTGGTGATCACCACCACCTGGTCCTGACCGAGCTCGACGGCGTCACGGGTGAACTCGATGAACGCCGCGACGTCCGAGGCGATGAACATCTCGCCGTCGCCGACCCCGACGACCAGCGGCGTCGACCGGCGGGCCGCCACGATCGTGCCCGGATGATCGGAGTGGGCGAAGACCAGCGTGAACGCACCCTGCAGACGGCGCAGCACACTGCGGGCGCTGTCGACGAAGTTGCCCGCCGTCGGGCCCTCCGCGTAGGCGCGGGCCACCAGGTGCACCGCGACCTCGGTGTCGGTGTCGCTGGCCAGTTCCACACCCGACTTCTCGAGCTCCTCGCGCAGCGGCGCGAAGTTCTCGATGATGCCGTTGTGCACCACCGCGACCTTGCCGGTCGCGTCGCGATGCGGGTGCGCGTTGCGGTCGGTGGGACGCCCGTGGGTGGCCCACCGGGTGTGCCCCATCCCCGCGGTCCCGGCGAAATGCTCTTCGCCGATCTCGGCGAGCTCGGCCTCCAGGTTGACCAGCCGCCCCGCCTTCCGCTCGACGGCCAGACCACCCTTGCCGTCCAGGATGGCGACGCCCGCCGAGTCGTAACCCCGGTACTCCATCCGCCGCAGCGCCTCCACCACGACGTCGAGAGCACGACGGTGCCCGACATAGCCCACGATTCCGCACATGCCTAGCAGGGTACTGGTCGACCCCCGCCCGGGAACAACACACCGGTGGGGCCGCGCACCTGCATCGAGGCACGCCGTCCGGTACGCACCGACCCCGGCGGGCGGCGCCATCCGCTAACGTTCAGGCCGTGGCGGCGAACCCCAAGAAACTGGCTCAGGAACTCTCCCGGCGCGGCCCGCACACGGTGCTGCGCGGCGACCTGGCGCTCGCCGGTCAGCCGGGTGTGGTGTACACCCCCGCGGAAGGTTTCGACCTGCCCGCGATCGCGTTCGGGCACGGCTGGCTCACCGGGGTGACCAAGTACACGAAACTCTTCGAGCACCTCGCGTCCTGGGGAATCGTGGTGGGGGCTCCCAACACCGAGCGCGGACCGGTGCCGTCGGCGATCGGGTTGTCGACCGACCTGCTCACCACCCTCGACATCTGCGCCGGCGTGCGTCTCGGCACCGGGCGGATCAGTGTCCACCCGTCGAAGCTCGCGCTGGTGGGCCACGGCTCCGGTGCGGGTGCGGCGGTGCTCGCCGCCGCGAGACGCGAGGTCGCGACCGTCGCTGCGCTCTACCCCTCGCCCGTCTCCCCCGCCGCGTCCGAGGCGGCCGCCCGAGTCCGGGCACCGGGCCTCGTCCTCGTCGGAGAGAAGAGCATCGGGTCGATGACCAGCGACGCCGTCGCGGTCGCCCGGGGCTGGGGCAGCGACGACGTGCAGCTGCGCGTGGTCGACAAGGCCGACGACGAAGGGCTCGTCGAGGGTCGCCGCCTGCTCGGCGCCCTCGGTGTGGGCGGTGCGGAGCGGCGCACGCAGGAACGCACCCGTGCCGTGCTCACCGGCTTCCTGCTCCATCGCCTGACCGGCGACAAGACGTACGCGATCTTCTCCGATCCCACCACCGAACTGCCCGGGTCCACGGTGATCGCCGATCCCGACGCCGTCGAGCGCGATCTCGGCACGCAGGTCAATCTGCTCCTCGGACGCTGACAGCGCGGCGCCTCGTCGTTCGCGTCACAGCGGTCCGGCTTCGGCGAGTACGACGTCGTCGTCGCTCTCGTCGCTCTCGTCCTGCGGGCGGACCTCCTGGACGGATCCGGGTGGGTGCTCGCGTTTGCGTTCGCCCGGCCGGACACCCGGAACGGACACGGCCGCACCGTGATCGGCGCGGTCCTGCGTCATCGGTACGTCCTGCACGGACCCGCTCTCGGCGCCTGCGGCCGTCTCGGCACCGGACGCATCTGCGGCCGCCTCGGCACCGGACGCATCTGCGGCCGCCTCGGCACCGTCCGCGGCTCGTTCCGTGGCGGTCGACAGCTCGGTGAGACTGTCCGCGATCCGGCGGCCGGCGTCGTCGCACGCCTGCACCAGTGCGTCGACGGCGTCGCGGACGGCCGGCACCAGTCGTTCCTCGACCCATCTCCGGCACTCGACGGCAGGGTCTGCCGCTGCTCCCCCACCGGGCGGATCGCCGAACCAGCGTGATCGCTCTTCCGGGGTCGGTCCGTGCGGGCCGCCGCTCGCCCCGGCGACGATCGTGTCGATCTCGTCCCTCGTCCGGCCGTCCACGGGCCGCTCCGCGAGACCCCCGACGACGCGGGCCTTCTCACGCAGCGCGTCGGCGATCGCGGAAGCAGCCGTCTCGAGCGCTCCCGCGAGATCGGTCAGCGACGCACACAATCCGACTCCCCCGGCGATGGTGGACGTCAGGGCCGTGCGGGCGTGCTCCGCGGTGGAGCCGTCCCATGCCTCGTCGAGCCGCAGCAGGAGGCGACGCTGTTCGTCGGTCCGACGGCCGAGGGATGCCGCGAGCGAGCGCGCTCCGGCCGCGTCGTCGGTGAGTGACGGCAGGGAGAGGGCACGGTGCTCGTCGTAGCGGGCGCGGACATCCGCGACGGTACTTCCGGTCGTGCAGCCGAGAGCGTGCAGGCATCGCAGGTCGTCGGTCAGACGGGCCAGGCCGGGCGCTCCGGCGTCCAGGATGTCGCCTACGTCCACGGGAGGATTCCTCACGACCGGCGGTCTCCCGAATGGTCGAGTGCGGCACGGGCCGCCACATCGGCGAGTGCGACCTCGATGGTGAGGTCCTGGTCCAGGTAGCCGTCCGCCACGGCGCGCAGCGCATCGGCATGCGCCTGTACGGTGGCCACCCAGGTCTCGCACGCGGCGCGCACCCTGCGATATCCGGTCTCGGCGCAGACGCCGGCCGAGCGGTGCGCCGCTCCGGTGCCGGACCCGTCGAATCGGAGACCGCCGAATCCGCGACGGATCTCGCGGTCGGCGTCCTCGGCCACCTCCGCCAGCCGTGCCGCGACCGCGTGCACCGCGTCGCCGTCGAACCGGATCGTGCCCTGCCGTATGTCCATGTCCGCTCTCCGTCCCGACGAACCTTCTCGAAGGGGTTGGACGCAGCGCGCGGCGATCCGGTTCCGCTCGCGATCAGACGGCGGCGACGACTTCCGCGAGACGGTCGGCGACGGCGCGAGCGTGATCGTCGTCGGCGGCTTCGACCATGACCCTCACGAGCTGTTCGGTGCCCGAGGGACGCAACAGCACCCGGCCGGTCTCACCGAGTTCGCTCTCGGCGGCCGCGACCGCAGCCGCCACCGCAGGATCGTTCGCCACGGCGACCTTGTCGTGTACCCGCACGTTCACGAGAACCTGCGGGAGCGAAGTCATCACCGAGGCGAGCTTCGCGAGGGGCAGACCCGTCGTCGCGACCCGTTCCATCAGGCGGAGACCGGTGAGCACGCCGTCGCCGGTCGTGCCGTGCGCGGGAAGGACGATGTGACCCGACTGTTCACCACCGAGGCCGTAGCCACCGCGCCGGAGCTCCTCGAGCACGTAGCGGTCGCCCACACCGACCGTGCGCACCTCGATCCCCGCCGCGCGCATCGCGAGGTGCAGACCGAGATTGCTCATCACTGTGGCGACGAGGGTGTCGTCGGGAAGTTCACCGGCTTCGCGCATGCCGAGGGCGAGGATCGCCATGATGGCGTCGCCGTCGATCACCGTGCCGGTCGCGTCGACCGCGAGGCAGCGATCGGCGTCGCCGTCGTGCGCGAGGCCCAGGTCGGCGCCGTGCTCGAGCACAGCTTGCTGCAGCACGGACAGGTGCGTGGAGCCGCACCCGTCGTTGATGTTCAGTCCGTCGGGTTCGGCATTGATCGCGATCACCGTCGCGCCTGCGGCAGCGTAGGCGGCCGGGCCGGCCGTCGAGGCGGCACCGTGCGCACAGTCGACCACGACGGTCGTACCCGTGAGGGGCCGGTGCACGGCAGCCGCGAGATGCGCGAGGTAACGGTCGAGTGCGTCGGACACGGCGCGTACGCGGCCTATGCCGGCGCCGGTCGGGCGTGCGGCCGTCGCGGCGTCGCCGTGCAGCACCGCTTCGATCCGGTCCTCGACCTCGTCGTCGAGCTTGCGCCCGCCGGCCGCGAAGATCTTGATGCCGTTGTCGGGCATGGGATTGTGCGACGCGGAGATCATCACACCGAGGTCGGCTTCGTAGGCACCGGTGAGGAATGCGACGGCCGGGGTGGGCAGCACGCCCACCGACAGCACGTCGACTCCGGCGGCGGTGAGTCCGGCCGTGACGGCCGCCTCGAGCATCTCGCCGCTCGCGCGGGGATCGCGACCGACGACCGCAACCGGCCGCCGGTCGGCACCCTGCGGGGCCAGCACCGCTGCGGCAGCGCCTGCGAGGCGCACTGCCAGCTCCACTGTGAGCTCGGCATTGGCCAAGCCCCGGACTCCGTCGGTGCCGAACAACCGACCCATGTACACAGCCTCCCAATCGTGTGCGGCCCCCGCCGCGGGTGCCGATAGAGGACAGAATGCACGAAAGCAGGCGCCGGTAGGAAATGTCTACCGACGCCTGCTCTCGTGGTGGAACAGGTGCCGACTCTGACGAAATCAGCGTCGGCGGCACATCAGCGCTTGGAGTACTGCGATGCCTTACGGGCCTTCTTCAGGCCGTACTTCTTGCGCTCGACGGCACGCGGGTCACGCGTGAGGAAGCCGGCACGCTTGAGCGCGGGGCGATCCTCGGGGGTGACCTCGGTGAGTGCACGCGCGATGGCGAGACGCAGCGCGCCGGCCTGGCCGGACGGGCCGCCGCCGTGCAGGCGTGCGTGGATGTCGAACGACTCGGTGCGCTCGACCGTCACCAGGGGCGACTTCACGAGCTGCTGGTGCACCTTGTTCGGGAAGTAGTCCTCGATGGTGCGGCCGTTGAGGGTGAAGTTGCCGGTGCCGGGCACGAGGCGGACGCGGACGACGGCCTCCTTACGGCGACCGACGGTCTGGACCGGACGGTCGAAGACGATCGGGGCAGCAGGTGCCTCGACGACGTCCTCGACGTACTCCTCGGCAGCGACCTCGACGTTCTCGACGTACTCTTCGGGGTTCACGTTCTGTTCCTCGGGCGTCGTCACTGTGCCACCTGCTTGATCTCGAACGGCACCGGCTGCTGCGCGGCGTGGGGGTGGTTCGGGCCCGCGTAGACCTTCAGCTTCTTCGCGATGGCGCGACCGAGCTTGTTCTTCGGGAGCATGCCGGTGACGGCCTTCTCCACGAGGCGGTCGGGGTTCTTCTCGAGAACCTCGCCGACCGAACGAGCCCGCAGACCGCCCGGGTGACCGGAGTGGCTGTAGAGGAACTTGTCGGTCCGCTTGTTGCCGGAGATGGCAACCTTGTCGGCGTTGATGATGACGACGAAGTCACCACCGTCGACGTGCGGCGCGAATGTGGGCTTGTGCTTGCCGCGGAGCAGGTTTGCCGCCTGCACCGCGAGGCGGCCGAGCACCACGTCGGTGGCGTCGATGACGTGCCACTGATGGGTCACGTCGCCGGCCTTCGGTGTGTACGTAGACACAGATCTTCCTCGTCTATCGTTTCGCTGCTGGCCTGCATGTCGACGATGGTCACGCCCGGCGGCCAGTTGAGACCCGGGAGAGATGTTCGTCGCGCCACAGGGCACGACGACGTGCGACACGCCGAGGGGACACTCTACCGGGCCCGGACCGGACGGGTCAAAGCGCCTCGGCAGGCTCCTGCGCTCGGCCTCCGTGCAGGGAGCACGCGCCGCCGAGACAAGCCACGTCCCGGTGGCCTCTCCACCACCGGGACGTGACAGCGCCGGACCGGTCGGATCCGACGAACCCGGATCAGCCCGGGAAGCGCTGCTGGTTCAGTCGCTCGACCTCCTGCATGTTGTCGTTACCGGTCGAGACCACCCGGCCGATGTCGTGCAGCACCTGGATGAGACCGGCCTCGGCCTCGTTCCAGCGGGCCTGCGTGGCGGCGTAACGCTCCTTCGCGTCGCTGTCCCAGCTGGCGACGAGAGGCGCCACCTGCCCCTCGATGCGGTCGAGCGTCGCCTCGATCGCCTTCTGACCGGACACGAGCTGGGCGTGCAGGTCGGCGACGCCGGCGAAGTTCTGATAGATCTCGGACACGGATCGTTCTCCTTGTTCTCGAATGTGTGCCGGAAGGACCGGGGATCAGGTGAACGAGCCGTTGAGAACCGAACCGCCGTCGGGGTCGATCGCCGACAGGGACTGGGCCTGGTGATCCTCGGCGGCGGCGTACGACCGTCCGCTGGTGCGGACGGCCTCGGCCAGTTCGTCCAGCGCGTTCGACAGCTTGGTGTGGTTGACGTTCCAGCGCTCCATGATTCCGGCGAACTGTTCCGCCGAGCGGCTCCGCCAGACGGCCGGCGCGGACTGCACCACGCCCGTCAGCCGTCCGAGGATCGCGTCGAGTTCGGCGCGGGAGTCCTGGAGTTGTCCCGCGACGACCTCCATGGTCGCCACATCGGTGGTGAGTTGATTCGAATTGCCGGTCGGTTGACTCAACGGCGTACTCCTTCGCTCGTGCGTGGATCACCCGGCTCGGCGTCGAGCCGGTCTTCGCTCTTACATGTGGTTGGACGCGCCCGGTGCGGTATCGGTTCCGCCGTGTCCGGAAAATTCGCGAATCCCCGTCGTCAGCCGAGCCGGAGGGTGTGGACGGCCTGCTCGCATTCACTGCGGATACGAGTCCAATCCTCCTCGAGGTACTGGCATCCCAGCGAGACCTGGAGTCCGGGGAAGACGAGCACCGACCACCGCACCACCGAGTAGTCGTCGGGAACCTCCGTGTACGCCACGACCTTGCGGTCGGCGAAGGTCGTGTCGGCGTCGAGATCGCGGATGACGGGTGCACGTTCGGCGGCCCGCGCAACCAACGCGGATGCGACGGAACCCGCGTCCGTCCCGTCGGGAAGATCCCGGTACACGACCAGGATCCGACGATCGGCCCCGCCGAGCGGTATCAGTTCCGCACGACCCGCAGATACGGTCTCGGGGTCCCGGATGCGCCAGCCGTCGGGCAGTTCGAGATTCAGCGGCCCGACGTCGACCCGAGTCGACGCCCGAGGTCCGGGGTCGCCGGTGGGCACCACCGAGGGCGATTCGACGGCGCTCGGCATCTCCTCCGCGGCAACGACTTCGGGCAGATTCCGAACGTCCGTGTCGTCTCCTCCTGCGAGGAGCGGCCACAGGAATATCGCGGCGGCGAGCAGGGCCGGGACCACCGCGCCGGCCACGAACAATGTGCGCACCCGGCCGTCCCGCCCGGGACGGCCGGAATCCGGGCGTGCGCGTACCTCGTTCAGCCACGGCAGCGTCCGGTCGGGTCCGTCGATCGTCGACCTGGTAGGTGCGCCCCGCGCACCCGATCCCGGGGTGGTCGGCGCCGAGGGGGAACCGGTCACCGCGACGAGCATCTCCGAGGCCGCGACGGGCACGACCCGTCGGCCCGGACCCACGAGATCGACCGCGAGGGCCAGCGGTTCGACACCGGACGGTTCGCCCGGCCCGCCGGTCACCACCACCACCTCCGGTCCGGACCCGCCGCACACCGAGGTCAGCAGGCTCTCGAGACGCGCCGCGGCGTCCGGGGAATACAGCGACAGATCCGGATCCCGCGCGACGCGCTCGACGGTCGGCCCGTCGGGGGCGAACCCGGCGACACTCACCGCGGTGACTCCGCCGGCGGCGAATTCGAGCACCGCGCACCGCTCGTGCGGAGCGGTGTCGGCGGCGCGTGCGGCGGCCACCGCGACCGGGAGCAGGATCGTGTCGCCCGCAACCTGCCGCACGGCGGTCCGGAGAAGGTCGCGGCGCCGCTCGTTCCACCAGGTGGGGTGTATCGCACATGCCGGCCCGGCCGTGTCGGGCGCACCCGCGGTCGCCGCGCCGTACGCGACGAGTCCGGTCAGCAACTCCCCGAGTTCGCGTTCGGTTCCGACCGCGGCGATATCCGCGAACTCTGTGACGTCGAGCGGATCCGCCACCTCACCGGCGGAAGCTCCGAATACCCGGCGCTCGCCCACATCTGCCGCCAGAGCCGGCACACTGCGCGTCGTTCCGGGCCATCCGATGTGAATCGACCCGGATGTCATCGTGAACGCGACCGCAGCAACCACCGCCTCGTCCCGGCTCGTCATCACGCCTCCGGCGCCCATGCCGTCTGGACGAGCGACGTGCCGTCGCGTCGCACGAGCGTGCCGCGGCCCGGTGGCATCGGTGACGGACGGACCGCGCCGACGAGCGCTCCCTCCTCGCGGCTTCCGCTCATGATCAGACCCGGACTCGACAGCTCCCGCAGGCGCCCCAGAATCGGTTCGTACATCGCACGTCCCGCTCCGCCCGAACGGCGCGCGACCACCAGGTGCAACCCGATGTCCCGCCCTTGTGGGAGGTAGTCGAGCAGCGGCAGCACCGGGTTCTGACCCGACGTCGCGACCATGTCGTAATCGTCGATCACCACGAACACCTCGGGCCCGGTCCACCACGACCGGTCGCGCAGCTGCTGTTGTGTCGTGTCGGGGCCCGGCAGCCGACGCTCGCAGATAGCGGCGAGTTCCCGGACCATGGCCGCGAGGACCGTGGCCGACGGCGCATATCCGCCGAGATGGCCACCGCCGACGACGCCGAGCATGGTCCGGCGGTAGTCGCCGATGACGATCCTGATCTCGGCGCCGCTGCCGGACTCGGTCAATCCGCGGCACAGTCCCCGGAGCAGGTTCGTCTTGCCGCATTCCGAGTCGCCGAAGATCAACAGGTGGGGACTGTCGGCGAGATCCACCGACACGGGCGCGAGTTCGGATTCGTCGATGCCGATCGGGATACGGAGCCGGGCGGACCGGGAGGCATCGACCGGCGGCGGCCATCCGGTGGGCATTGCCGCGAGCAGGTCGGACCTGTCGATGTGCTCGGGCAGCATGCGGACCGGCGGCGCCGACCGTCCGGACGCGGTAGCGCGGACGGCCTCGACCGCCGCGGCGACACCGGCCGCGAGATCGGCCGGATCGGAGCTTCCGTCCACCCGGGGCAACGCGCCCAGGATGTGCAGTCCGTCGCGGTCGATGCCGCGTCCGGGTCGCCCTTCCGGCACCGTCGCCGCTCTCTTGCGGCCGTACTCGGAGTCGGACGGATCGCCGAGTCGGAGTTCGAGCCGCGTACCCAGCAGGTCGCGCATGGCAGGCCGGACGTCGCCCCAGCGCGGTGCGCTGAGCACCACGTGGATGCCGTAGGACAGGCCTTGGGCCGCCAGGATCCCGATCGTCTGTTCCAGCGACTCGAAATCCTGCCGGATGCTGGGCCACCCGTCGACGACGAGGAAGACGTCACCGAACGGATCGTCGGTGGTGAGCGCGTTTCCGTCGGCGCGCATCCGTCGCACCTGGGCCATGGACTCGATGCCGTTCTCGGCGAAGGATCGTTCGCGGCGGCGCAGCAGCGACATCATCTCCGCAACGGTCCGGCGCACCCGATCGGTGTCGTGCCGTCCGGCGACGGAACCGACATGCGGCAGGCCGGCCAGACCCGACAACGTGCCGCCACCGAAATCGAGAGCGTAGAACTGCACCTGTTCGGCGGTGTGCGTCAGTGCCATCGACAGGACGAGGCTGCGCACCAGGGTGGACTTGCCGGACTGCGGGCCACCGACGACCACGACGTTGCCGGCGGACCCCGACAGGTCGACCACCAGCGGGTCGCGGCGTTGCTCGAACGGCCGGTCCACGACACCGACGACGGTGCGCAGCGCAGCATGACGTGGCACGTCGCCGGCGAGCACCGACCGGGGCAGGAGTATGTCCAGCGACGGGGATTCGTCGAGCGGGGGCAGCCACACCTCGTGGGCCGGTGTGCCGTGCCCCCGGATCCGGTCGACGACCACCTCGAGAACGCTCCGTCCGTCGCCTGCGGCGGGGACCGGGAGCGGCTCGGCGACCGGAGCGGGCGGACCGGACTCGACCGGCACCGTCCGGGCCGTGAAGATGCGGGGCCGGGACGCGCCGGTCGGCGCCGCCGACCGGATGCGCCGGGTGGGAGGGCCGGGTTCGTACGGTCCCGAGACGTACGCCGCGGAGAACCGCTGGATGTCTGCGGAATCGGTCCGGAGGTATCCCGCGCCGGGCGTCGACGGCAGGTGGTAGGCGTCGGGGACGCCGAGGACGCTCCGCGATTCGTTGGCGGAGAACGTCTTCAGACCGATGCGGTACGACAGGTGACTGTCGAGGCCGCGGAGCCGGCCCTCGTCGAGTCGCTGGCTCGCCAGCAACAGGTGCATGTGCAGCGACCGTCCCAGCCGCCCGATCGCCGCGAAGAGATCGGCGAATTCGGGTTGCTGCGAGAGCAGTTCGGAGAACTCGTCGACCACGATGAACAGCGCGGGCAGCGGGTCGAGCGGGGCGCCCGCCGCCCTGGCCTTCTCGTAGTCGCCGACATTGGCGAAGTTCCCTGCGGTCCGGAGCAGCTCCTGCCGGCGGTTCATCTCACCTTCGAGCGCGTCCTTCATACGGTCGACCATCGCGATCTCGTCCGCGAGATTGGTGATCACCGCCGCGACGTGTGCGATCTGCTCGAGTCCGAGGAAGGTCGCGCCGCCCTTGAAGTCCACCAGGACCAGGTTGAGCGCCTCGGGTGGGTGCGTCGCCACGAGGCCCAGAACCAGTGTCCGCAGGAACTCACTCTTTCCCGATCCAGTTGCGCCGATGCACAATCCGTGCGGACCCATCCCGTTCTCGGCGGCCTCCTTGAGGTCGAGTTCGACGGGCTCACCGTCGATGCCCACGCCGATGGGAACCCGCAGACGGTCGCGTCCACGGCGCGGGACCCACGCCTGGTCGGGGTCGAATCGCGCCACGTCCCCGAGCCCGAGCAACTCCTGCCAGCTCGACGGCCGGTCGTCGCCGGCGCTGTCGTCCACCGCGCCGCTCGTCACCCGATACGGGGCGAGCCGCCTCGCCAGGGTCTGTGCCTGTGCGGCGTCGATGGAGTCGGTATCGGCGAAGACATCGACGTCGGTGCCGGTCGCGACCCCGACCCGCCCCTCCTCGACCACCAGACGCAGACCGCGTGTCGCGCTCAGCCGTGCGGCGTATCCGGAGAGGTCGAGCACGGTCACCGCGTCGAGACCGTCGTCGAGCACACCCGAACCCGATCCCGTGACTCCGCCGTCGACGACCACGACGAGGTGCACGGCGCCCTCGTCGGCCGGGGCGTTCCGGACGAACCTGCTGCGACCGGCCAGCACCGTCGCGAGATCCGTCTCGAGTTCGAGCACCGAGCCGAACACCGTGCGTGCGCTACCCGCACCGTCGCGCAGGACCGGGTTCTGCGCGTGCGGCAGCCACTTGATCCACTCCCACTCCGCAGCGGTGTCGGGCCCGCACACGACGGCGACCTGCAGCATGTCGGGTCCGTGGAAGGTGCACGCCTGCGCGAGCATCGCCCGCGCGAGCGAACGTGCCGTCTCACGGTCTCCGTCGATGCCGATGGCGGCGAAACCTCGCAGCGACACGGCCGTGGGCAGTGCCGGCACCACCGAATGCGCGCGCACGAACCGGCGCAGAGAAACGGCGGCGACCGGTTCGAGATCCTCGACCGGTCCCGTGTCGGGTGGCACGAGCCGGGTCGCGAGTCGCTGGCCTCCGCGCCCCACCCTGAGATGACCGAAGTCCGGATCGGTGCTGCGCCGCTCCCACATCCGGACGGTGCCGGCGAGGGTCCACAGCAGGGCCGGATCGGGATGCGTCCATTCGAGCGCCCGACGTTGTTCGTGCGCCGTCTCGGTGACCTCGCGCCGGAGTCGGTCGAGATATCTCAGATAGTCCTTGCGGTCCTCGTTCGCCTCGGCGGTCTTCGTCCCACCGCTGCGACCACCGTTGGCGAGCATGCCCACCAGGGACACGACCATCATGAGCGGGAAGATCATCGCCATGGGGCTGCGCGCCGCTCCCGTGCCGAACATCAGCGCGACTATCCCGATCATCGCCGCGACCATCACGAGCGGGAGCAGTTTGGTCACCAGGTTGCCGGGTGTGGCACGGGGAATGTCGGGCGGCGGTTGGACACTCACCTCGCCACTGGGCACGCGCGGCGCCTCCCGCCGTGCTCTCCGCACGAAACGTACGGTACTCACGTTCGCCACCCCCCGGAACGCCGTCGGCCGCCCCCTACGGCCCCACGGTCGTGGAAGACTAACCTACCGCTGCGGCCTTCCGTACCCCTCCTCGTCCGCCGGTACCTCGACGGGGAACTCGGACGGGACATCGCCCGGGACGATGTCGTATGGTCTGCGTCGTTCGGACTGCAGTGACGGGGGGAACCGAGGCCGATGACATCTGTGCGTGCGCGATCCGAGACCCCGGGGCAGGTGGGAGCCCCGGATCTGTGCCGGATCACCGTACTCGCCCGCCACACCGAGGTCGATCTCGCTCTGCCCCTCGACGTTCCGGTGGCGCTGCTGCTGCCGGGGATCGTGGATCTCGTCGCCGGGCACCGGCCGGACAACGACTTCGACGCGACGCCGGAACGTACGGAACCCGACGGCTGGGCGCTCGCACGCATCGGCCGGGCTCCTCTGCCCGGTGCGCTGAGCCTCGACGAACACGGCGTCCGCGACGGCGAGATCCTCGTCCTGGAGGACGCCGGATCACCCGCTCCTCCACCGTTGTTCGACGACGTCATGTACAGCGTCGCATCCTCGGACCGGACGGCGACGCCGTGGGGTGCGGGTCCGGCGGGTCTCCTGGCAGCGGTCCTGGGCCCGGTCGCCCTCGCTGCGGGATGCCTGCCGTTGCTGTCCCTGCCCGACGGCGTGAGCCGTCTCGTCCTGGGTGGGCTGTGCGCGGTGCTGCCGCTTCTGTTGCTGCTCGCCGCGGGCATCCTCGCGCGACTGCACGACGATCGACGCACCGCCACCGCGCTGTTGTGGTGCGCCTTCCCACTCGCGTCGACCGCCGGCGCGCTGCTCGTCCCGGGGAGTTCGCCGGCACCTCGCCTCGTTCTCGCGGCGGCACTCACCGGCACGATCGCGGTGATCGCTGTGCGCGTCGCCCGCATCGGCCTCGCGTCGTGCACGGCGGTCGCCGTGATCGCTGCGGGTGCCGGCGTGAACGCCGTCCTCGCCTCGACCACCGATCTCGAGGCGCGTGCCCTCGGAGCCGGAACGGTGGTGGCCGCACTGCTGCTCGCCGGGATGGCGCCTCGTCTCGCGGGGATGCTCGCGAAACTTCCCATCCCGCCGGTCCCCGCACCCGGCGCACCGCCCGAATCGGAGACGTCCGAGGACGGGAACATATCGGGACTGCCGTCACCGGCGGAGCTCGAACACCGCGCCGACCGCGCGCGGAGCGCACTCACCGGGATGGTCCACGCCGTGGTCGTACTCACGGCGGCCGGGGCGTGGTGGGCCGCATTCCCTTGGGGCGGAGAGGTCTTCGTTCCCGCGGTGGCACTGGCCGTTGCGGCAGCCGTCGTACTGGTCTTCCGGGGGCGTACCTACACCGCGGCCGCACAGGCCGCTCCGCTCGTAGCGGGCGGCGCGGTGCTTCTGCTCGGGTTGCTCGCGAGTGCATCGGCGACCGGGGTGCTGCCACCGTGGGCGGCGTTCACGGCGGCAACCGGACTCGCGTCTGCCGGCTTCCTCTTCGGTGCGGTCGCACCGCGACGGACGTTCACTCCGGTACAGCGCCGGATCGCCGAACTCGCCGAGTACGCGACCATCACAACCGTCGTGCCACTGGCGTGCTGGGTCGCCGGCGTGTACGCGGCGATCCGCGGACTGTGACGGTGCAGCCGCTACGGGCGTTCACGGTCCTTCTCGTGGCCCTCCTGCTGGCATCCGCCCCGACGGGTGTCGCGGCCGCCGCGCCGCCGGTACCCGATCCCGCGCAACTGCCTCCCGGGGCGACGCCCGCACCTCCCGAGGCCACCGAACTGCGGGTGCTGTGCGCGGAGCTTCCCCGCGCCCCCGACGGGCCGCAGATCCCTCGGGCACAACGGATCCTCGACTTCGCGTCGGTCTGGCCGATCACACGCGGGGCCGGACAGGTCGTCGCCGTCATCGACACCGGAGTCCATCCGCACCCGCGCCTGCCGGCTCCGCTGCCGGGCGGCGACTACGTGTCCACGGGCGACGGCACCGAGGATTGCGACGCGCACGGCACCCTCGTCGCCGGACTGATCGCGGCACGCCCGGCACCCGGCTCGGGCTTCGCCGGCGGCGCGCCCGAGGTGGAGGTGATCGCCATCCGTCAGTCCAGCGGTCATTTCGCCGATCGCTCCCGGCCGGACGACGATGCTGCGCGCAACGCATCCGGGTACGGCGACGTGCGGACCCTCGCCGCGGCCGTCCGTCGCGCCGTGGATCTCGGCGCCACCGTCGTCAACATCTCGGAGGTCGCGTGCCGGACCGTCGCCGAGGGTCTCGCCGACGGTCCGCTGGGAGCGGCGGTGCAGTACGCGACCGATGTGCACGACGCGGTCGTCGTCGCGGCGGCCGGCAACACCGACACCTGCCGCGAGGGCAATCCGTCCTCGGTGGATCCGGCCGATCCCGGTGCCGATCCGTGGGATTCGGTCGTCACCCTGGCGTCTCCCGCCTGGTACGACGAGTACGTCCTCACCGTCGGCGCGGTCGAGGACGACGGTACCCCCGCCGAATACAGCCTTCCCGGGCCGTGGGTCGATGTCGCTGCTCCCGGGAGCGGGCTCGTGTCGCTCGATCCCGGCACCGACGGACTGGCCGATCTGATTCCCGGCCCGCAAGGCGGCAGGCCGGTGTCCGGAACGAGTTTCGCGGCACCGCTCGTCGCGGCGACGGTCGCGCTCGTGCGGTCCCGGCACCCCCGGTTGTCCGCGCGGGAGGTGATGGCGCGCATCGAGAGGACCGCCCACTCTCCTGCGGAAGGGTGGAATCCACGGGTGGGGCACGGTGTCGTCGATCCGCTCGCGGCCGTCACCGCCCCATTGCCGGCCGATCGCGCGGCGCCGGTGCCGGCGGTGTCCGTGGACGAACCGAACTCTCCCCCGGTACCGGATCACCGGCCGCGCAGCATCGCGCTGGTCTCGGCTGCGGCCGTGCTCACCGTGACCGTCCTCGTTCTCGTCCTCACCGCACCGGCACGACGCCTCACCCGGTCACGGACCTGACGGCCGGTTGCCGGCCCGTACGGGGACCGCTCCCGGATCGGCAGCGACACCGTCGTGTGCGAGCAGCGCCTGCTCCCGGCCGAGCGTGGGTCCCGGAGCAAGTAGCTGCAGGACGGGCCACGGGACCCGGACGGGTGGATCCGTGAAGCCGAGCGCCGCAGCGGCGGCCGCATCGGTGATGCCGTATCGCACACCGGTGTCGGCGACGTAGAACAACGACCCGAGTCGGTCGGTATCGGAGGTCAGCGAGGTGGCCTGCACGTATCGGCCACGGCCCGGCGGGATGTGGATCGCGTCGACCTGTGGTCCCGCACCGTCGGCCTGAGCCGGGGTCACGGGGACGGCGTCCTTCCCCACGGGCAGCGCGGTCCCCGCCGACAGTCGCAGCGACGACCGGTGCCGGTCGTCCTCACCCGCGTCGGGTTGCCAGGTCGAGCAGGCCACCGGGCTCTCCCCCGGGTCGACGATCCGCGGGACGGACTCGGGAAAGGTGTCGACCGGGAGTTCGTGCACCGTCGGCGCGGCCGCGAGGACGTCGGGCGGTACCACCGGAATCTCCGGTGCCCCCTGCGAATCCGAGAAGTGGATGAGGTGCGCGGTGGCCCGTGACACCTCCTGCACACCGTTCCCGAGCACCACGTGGAAACTCTGGCCGTCGGGTTCGGACACCGCGACGACCGACCCGATGCGCGTACCCGGGATCGGCACGACCGGCGGACCCCCGGCTCCGGCGATGGGAGGTGCGGTCAGCCTCGGCACCTCCGGGACGGCGGCGAGCAGTCCGGTACTCGCGGGTCGTGCGCGGGAGATGTCGATGCCCAGCAGCCGCACGAGCGACCGGTCGT
Source organism: Rhodococcus sp. As11 (assembly GCF_048957735.1). Taxonomy (NCBI): domain Bacteria; kingdom Bacillati; phylum Actinomycetota; class Actinomycetes; order Mycobacteriales; family Nocardiaceae; genus Rhodococcus; species Rhodococcus sp. As11. The sequence goes on along the minus strand of NZ_JARDJE010000005.1, from coordinate 75,765 downwards.
TCGGATCGATCTCGGCGCGTCTGCCCTCGTAGAGCAGGTGGTACCTGCCGTCCGCCGTCACGAGGAGCGCTTCGTCGTCGTCGAGCACCGATCCCGTCCGATGATCGGGGGTGCCCGCGAGCACGGCGGTGGTCGAGGACTGCAGGCCGTCGGGGTCGGCGACGTCGCAGACCGTCCACGGCGTGTCCTCCGCGTCGTGGACCAGGGAGGACGGCGCACCCGGTATCCCTACGAGCGGGCCGCGCGGACGCTTCGTCAGTTCCTCGTCGGCCACGACCGCCGGTTCGGCCGGAGCTCCGAGGATCAACCGCGCCGACGCCAGGTTCAGGACGGGGTGGAAGGTCGTGTCGATCGCGACGTAGAGCGCACCGGAGTCGCGTCCGACGACGACGGCGGCATCACCGATCCGGTCCTGGGGACGGAACAGGGCGAGTGCGGCACAGCCTCCCAGCACGACACACGCGACGACCGTTCCGACGACCGATGCCCGGAACTGGGAACGCATGGGGTCGTGGATCATCCGTACGTCTCCCCGCACCAACGCATGATCCATGCGTCGTGCCAGGAACCGGTATCCACTGACCTGCCACCGTGTGGTCGGTTGCGCTGCCATCGATCTCCCCCCGTACGGCACGCTCTCTGGCGCAACACAGTACAGTCCTGTCGGGCGCTCATCGCACGCGCGCCGCGCGGCACAGGGGAAGGCCGGTACCGCGTCGAAATGATTGCCGGCCGTCGTTCGGGGGGATCGATGCAACGGACCGTGTCCGCGTCGGAGCACGCGCAATTCGTGACCGCGTCGGAGGACGCGCGAATCGTCACCGCGGCAGGTGAAGCGAGAAGTCGTGTCGCAGTCCGGTTGACGGGGGCGCAGTGCGTGGCCGTCGCCATGGGGGTGCTCGCGGTGGCGCTGGGGTCGTCCGCGTGGGTGGCCTGTGCGATCGCCGTACCGGTCGCCGCGGCGTGCCTCCTCCGGATCGGCGGACGCGGTACAGCCGACTGGATCGCGACCGTCTTGCGCCGCCCCGGCGGCGTTCCCGTGTCGGGTGTCCTCCGCGACTTCCACGCCGGGGCGGCAGGTCCGGTGGGGGTGCGATGGGACGGCCCGTACGCGACCGTCGTCCTCGAGCTCGCGCCACCGGCCGGCAGGATCACCAGGCTCGGCCGTGACAGCGAGGAATCGGGACGAACACTCCCCCTGAGTGCGATCGCCGCATGCCTGTACCGGCACGACATCGTCCTCGACGGGATCGACGTCGTGGTGCAGGGGCGCCGGGTTCTCGACTCGACGCCCGCCGGACAGGCCTACGCGCAGTTGCTCGGACCGCTTCCTGCCGCTGCCGAACGTACGGTCCGCGTGGTGCTCCGCCTCGATGTCACGTCCTGTGCGGCCGCCGCGGCCCGCCGGGGCGGCGGCTCCGAGGGCGCCGCGCGCACGGTCGTCGCGGCGGGGCGGCGTGTGATCCGCGCACTCGGCGACGACGGATACGCCGCGCGGCTGCTGAACGCGAACGAGATCGAACAGGCGGCACTGCGCATCTCCCACGGTGTGCCGGCGACGGAATGGGTACCGACGCACCGGCACGTCACGTTGTCCTCCGCCTTCGATTCCGGAGGGGTGTTCGAACCCCGACGGATCGACCGGCACCACACCGCCGCGGTGTGGGCACATCCGACGTCGGCGTCGACGCTGGTACTCCGGCTGCGGCCGGGCGACCGCGGTTCGGTCCGGCTCGGGGCACTGGCACGGTTCACCACGCGCGAGCCGGACGTCCCGTCCGCTGCGGGTCTGCTTCCGGCCTACGGGCGTCACGCCGAACTTCTCACAGCAGCACTGCCACTCGGTGTCCCCCATCTGGAGGAGCTCGTTCCCCTGCGCGAGTCGGACGCCGAGGAACTCGATGCCCTCGCCCTGCCGGCCGGCGGGTGCGGGCAACTCGTCGGATCGGACGACGCCGGTCGCGCCGTCACCGCCCGCCTCACCGGTCCCGGCATCCGCTCGGTCCATATCGCGGGCGAGTTGTACCTCGCCCGGCAGGTGGTCTTCCGGGCCGTCGCGGTGGGGGCGCGGGTCGTCGTCCACACCGACCGCCCCGGCGCGTGGCGCGGCCTGGTCGGATCCGCCGCCGGACCCGACCGGCTGCGGCTGGCGGGCGAGTACGCGGGCGACCGTGATTTCGATACGGTCGTCTACGACGGTGTCCCGCCCACCTCGTCCATGCCGCACGCGACCGCGATCCACGTGCACATCCACCCGGACGGATGGCCGCGCGAGCGTCCCACGGTGTCGCTGCTGCAGCCCGGGGCGGCCGGGGACCGCGTCGTGCTCACGTCGGGCGACGAACGCACACCCCTCACCCTCGTGACGATCGCGGCGGAGAGCACCCATCTCGGCCGGTCGCGCATGGCGGATCCGGCGCCTCAGCCGGGATAACGGTCGAGGGCGCTTCCGGCACGGACGGTGCGCGCCCACCATACGATCTGGTCGAGCATGCGTTCCGCGCCGTCGATCGCGGCCTCGTCCGTGGTGGTGCCGTCGGCAGCGAAGGCGTGCTTGACGCGGTGGAAACTCACCGACTGCCGCACCGGCACCATGTGGACCTCGACGACGACCTGCCGCAGCTGTTCGACCGCGCGCAGGCCGCCGGACAGGCCGCCGTAGGAGACGAATCCGACCGGTTTGGTGCGCCATTCGTGCTTGACGGTGTCGATGGCCGTCTTCAGTGCGGCGGGATAGCCGTGGTTGTACTCGGAGGTCACCACCACGAAGGCGTCCGCGGCACCGATACGACGGGTGAAGGCGTCGGCGCCGGGCCCGCCCGAGAGGTCCTGCGGGAGCGGGGTCTCGGCGAGATCGAGAACGCCGACGTCGAACTCGGAGCGGCTCCGCGCGGTGGCCGCGAACCAGTCGGCGACGATCGGGGCGATGCGACCGGCACGGACACTCGCGACGACGACCTCGAGACGGATCGGTTCGTTCGGTACTGCCGTGGTCATGGGGTCGATCGTAGGTGGGGCGCGGCGGACAGTCCGTGTGCGAGCAGTGCGGCGAGTTCGCGGTAGGCGCGTGCGTCTTCGAGTCCCGTCGCCTCGGCCACCTGTCGTTGCTGGATGCGGACCATGACCGACGCGACGACATCGGCGACGAAGGCGGCGTGGACGTCGCGCAGTTCGCCGGACGTGACGCCGTCGGCGATGAGCTGGCGGACCCGGTCGGCAGCGAAGCGGGTGTTGCGTTCGTACACCTCGCGCGCGACCGGCGTGTGGGCGATGTCCTCCATGAATCGGGAGGACGCCGGTTCGAGTTCGCGTCCCACGGCCTCGAGATAGGTGCCGATGCGTGCCTGTGCGTCCGCGGCCTGTGCGACGTCGGCCTCGACCCGCTCGGCGGCACCCTTGAAGAAGTGCACGGTCGCCGCGTGGACGAGCCGGTTCTTGTTCTCCGCGAGTGCGTAGAGCGTGGATTTGGAGCAGCGCAGGCGCGCGGCGACGTCGTCGAGGGTCAGGTGTGCGAAGCCTTCTGCCAGGAACAACGCGACCAGATCGTCGAACAGTTGGGCCTGCCGGGCGGTGGGTCGCCGGCTACCGACTCTTGCCATACGGAAAACAGTACTGCAGTATCATGGTCAGTACTACTTTCGGTCCCAGCCTTCCAGGAGGAACCACCGTGCCCGTCGAGCGTCTGCTTCCCACCCGCGAGGCCTATGACCTGATCGACCTCACCCGCGACGTCGCCGACAAGGTGCTCGCGCCGCGCGTCGACGAGCACGAACGCGCGGAGACCTTCCCCGAAGGCGTGTTCCCCGCACTCGGCGCCGCCGGACTGCTGAGCCTGCCGTACCCCGAGGAGTTCGGCGGCGGCGACCAGCCGTACGAGGTGTACCTGCAGGTCCTCGAAGAACTCGGCGCCCGTTGGGCCGCAGTGGCGGTCGCGGTGAGTGTGCACGGCCTGTCGTGCTTCGCGCTCGCCACCCACGGCACCGACGAGCAGAAGAACACGTGGCTTCCGGAGATGCTGGGCGGCAACACCATCGGTGCATACAGCCTGTCCGAGCCGCAGGCCGGTTCCGACGCCGCGGCGCTCGCGTGCCGCGCGAAGCCCGTCGAGGGCGGCTACCGCATCACGGGCTCGAAAGCGTGGATCACCAACGGCGGCAAGGCCGACTTCTACACCCTGTTCGCCCGCACGGCCGACACCGGCAGCAAGGGCATCTCGTGCTTCCTCGTGCCCGCCGGCACCGAGGGCCTGTCCTTCGGCAAGCCCGAGGAGAAGATGGGCCTGCACGCGATCCCCACCACCTCCGCCCACTACGACGACGCCTTCGTCCCGGCCGAACGCCGGATCGGCGCCGAGGGGCAGGGGCTGCCGATCGCGTTCAGCGCGCTGGACTCCGGACGCCTGGGGATCGCCGCGGTCGCGACGGGCCTGGCCCAGGCCGCTCTCGACGAGGCGACGGCCTACGCCAAGGAACGGCAGGCCTTCGGCAAGCGCATCATCGACCATCAGGGCCTCGGGTTCGTCCTCGCCGACATGGCCGCCGCGGTCGACTCCGCCCGCGCCACCTATCTCGACGCCGCCCGGCGCAAGGATGCCGGTCGGCCCTACTCGCGGCAGGCGTCGGTGGCCAAGCTCGTCGCGACGGACGCCGCGATGAAGGTCACGACGGATGCCGTCCAGGTCCTCGGTGGATACGGCTACACCCGCGACTTCCCGGTCGAGCGTTTCATGCGCGATGCGAAGATCACCCAGATCTTCGAGGGCACCAATCAGATTCAGCGGCTGGTGATCGCGCGGTCGCTGGCGGGATAACCGATCGGACGACAGCCGCACGGCACGAAGGTCGCTAGAGTGCCTTCATGCCGGACGCCCTGGAGCGGCTCACCCCACAGCAACGTCACCTGCTGACGCAGCGATTCGGCCGCACGGTCGTGGTCGCCGACATGAGCTGGGGACTGGTGTCGACCACCGTCCTCGCGATCGACACCGCCGAGGGTCGGCTCGTCGTGAAGGCCGGTGGGGCGCCCGATCGCCACATCGGACGCGAGATCAGCGCCCACGAGCGCTGGACCGGTCCGTGGGTGGGGTGCGGGCGGGCCGCCCGGATGGTGTTCGCCGACCGGGCGACGAAACTCGTGGTGACGGAGTATCTTCCGGGCCGGTTGATCCAGGGTACGGCAGCCTCGTCGTCCCTCGATGTCTACGAGCAGGCCGGGGCGCTGCTCGCGCAGTTCCACCGCCAGGAGCGGATCGTGGACGAGGGGTACGAGCGATCGGCGAACGCGAAGACCCTGCGGTGGCTGGCGGCGGCGCACCGCATCGGTCCCGAGGCCGCCGGCCGGCTGCGGGCGATGGTCGAAGGATGGCCGACACCGACGGCCACCCTGGTGCCCACCCACGGCGATTGGCAGAGCCGGAACTGGCTCGCCGACGACGCGGGAGTGGTGAAGGTGATCGATTTCGGCCGCGCCGCCCTGCGTCCCGCGGGTGAGGACTTCGAACGGCTCGCGGTGCGCGAGTTCCTCCGGGTTCCGGGCGCCGAGCAGGCCTTCCTGCGCGGCTACGGAGAGGATCCGCGGGAGGCGGAGGCCTGGTTCCGTCAGCGCGTGCGCGCGGCGGTCGCGGTCGCGGTGTGGGCTTTCCATGTGGGCGACGACTCCTACGAGGCCGAGGGCCATCGCATGATCGCGAGGCTCCTGCTCGCCCCTCGGTTCTAGCGCATCGACGCATACACGGAGACGATCACATGCTTCTCGGTTCGCTCGATGCGCTCATCGGCAACGTCCCCGAGTTCCCGGACCGGCTGATCCGACGAGCACATGAGAACGCCCGAGGGGGCGAGGTCGCGGACCTCACCCCCTCGGCGCGTGCCGCGCAGTGTTGTCGTGTCAGGCGCCGATGGCCTCGCCGAGCACCGACCACGACTCGTGCAAGGCCTCCTGCCAGTAACCCCAGGTGTGGGTGCCCTCGGACCGGATGGAATAGGTCGCCTCGACGCCGGCTGCGTCCAGCGCACCGCGCAGCCGCGTCGTGCAGTCGCTCACACCGGCCTCGATGAGCCCCAGCAGAGCCACGTCGGGAAGGACGGCGACACCGGACTGCTCCCACGCCTTCAGTTCGTACGGACCGGGGACACCGCTACTCGTGGAGACGTAGACGGCCTTGCCGCGCAACTTCTCCGCGTTGCGCACGACGTCCTGTTCGTTCCAGTATTCGCCTGCGACCGGTCCCCACATGTTCTCGGCCTCACCGCCCCCGAACCCGACGACGATCTCCGCGTAACGCGAACCGGTCTCCGTGGCGGTCTCGGCGCATCCGCTGTACGAACCCACACCCTGGTAGAGATCCGGCGCGTGCTGGGCGAGGGCCAGCGCCGACGTCGCCGACATCGACACACCCGCGATCGCGTTCCGGCCGCTCGCCCCGAGCGTCGCGTCGACCACCGACGGGACCTCCTCGGTGAGGAAGGTCGTCCACTTGTTGCGTCCGAGAACGGGATCGTCCTCGAGCCAGTCGGTGTAGTAGCTGAACGCGCCACCGATCGGGGTGACGACGTTGACGTTCTTGTCGCCGAAGAACTCCACGACGTCGGTCTGCTCGCGCCAGGTCGCCCGGTCCTGTCCCCCGCCGGCACCGTTGAGCAGGTAGAAGACCGGTCGCGGAGCGCTCGTGTCGGCCGGACGCAGCACCTGCAACTCGATCGTGCGATCCATCGACGGCGAGTACACGAACAAGGACCAGTCGCGGTCCGTGTGCTTCTCGATGCGTTCGACAGTCGCGCTCTGCGACCGGGTCTCGCCGGTCGCGGCAGCCGGGGACTCGTCGGCGTGGGCAACCGCGGCACCGGGCAGGACCAGCGACGAGACGGCGAGCGCCCCGATCATCCCCATCAACGCAAACCGTCGTGCGCGCACATTCGTTCCCTTCATCCGCAACAGCCGGGCGTGATGGGCCCGCGCATCTCCCGCGTCGCAGCGTTGCGCGCGGCCAGTTCCTCGTCAGCAGGGTAGTCGACGCGGACCAGTGACAGGCCGTGAGCCGGTGCCACCGCTACGGACGCCGCGCGTTCGCGCGCCTCGAGCAGGGCCGTCATCCAGTCGACGCTGCGGCGCCCCTCCCCCACGGCCAGGGCCGCGCCGACGAGACTGCGCACCATCGACCAGCAGAAGGCGTCGGCGCTGACGTAGGCGGTGAGGATGTCGTCCTCACGGGTCCAGTCGTATCGCTGCAGTTCGCGTACGGTCGTCGCACCCTCGCGACGCTTGCAGAAGGCGGCGAAGTCGTGGAGACCGAGCAGTGAGTGCGAGGCGCGTCGCATCGCATCGAGATCGACGGCCTTCGGCCACGAAACGGTGTCGCGCGCCCGCAGCGGCTCGGCGCCGTACACCGCTGTGGTGAGGCGGTATTCGTAGTGACGCCGGATCGCCGAGAAGCGCGCGTCGAAATGCTCGGGGGCGACGGAGATCCCGGTGACACGCACGTCGCGGGGCAGGAACCGTGCGAGACGCCGGACCCAGCGCGACGGATCGTCGGGCAGCGCCGCGGTGGGTACGTCGACGTGGGCGACCTGCCCGGAAGCGTGCACGCCGGCGTCGGTGCGACCGGCGACGGTGAGCAGCACGGGGGTCCGGACGATCGCGGAGATCTTCTCCTCGATCTCCCCGCACACCGTGCGGCGACCGGGTTGCCGTGCCCAGCCGGAGAAGTCGGTGCCGTCGTAGGCGATGTCGAGTCGCAGACGTGTCGTCTCGTGAGAAGCCACGAGCCCGCCGCCCTCGGAAGGGACGGCGGGCTCGTGAGCTTCAGCAGATGCCGAAACCAAGTGGACTAGTCCTTCTTGGCCTCGTCGGCCTCGGGTGCGTCGGCAGCCGTGGCGTTGGTGTCCTCGACACCCTCGACGACGGCGTCGGCGTTCGCGACCTCGGCGGCGGTGGCCTCGGCCTCGACGGCCTGGACCGCGTTGTCCTCGGCGGGTGCCTGCGAGGCGGCGACGCGACGTGCGCGGTCGGCCTCGGAGGTGACGGTCTTCTCGCGCACCAGTTCGATGATGGCCATGGGGGCGTTGTCGCCCTTGCGCGGCATCGTCTTGATGATGCGGGTGTAACCGCCGTTGCGGTCCTCGAAGGAGGGACCGATCTCCGCGAACAGCGAGTGGACGACGTCCTTGTTGCGGATGACCTTCAGCACCTCACGACGCGAGGCCAGCGTGCCGGCCTTGGCGTGCGTGACGAGCTTCTCGGCGTACGGGCGCAGGGCCTTGGCCTTGGCCTCGGTGGTGGTGATGCGGCCGTGCTCGAAGAGCGCGGTGGCCAGGTTGGCCATGAGCGCCTTCTGATGCGAGGCCGATCCGCCGAAGCGGGCGCCCTTCTTGGGCTTGGGCATGATTTTCTCCTAGTAACGGACCGTGAGCTGCTACAGCTGCTCGGTCTCGGCGTAGTCCTCGTTGCCGTCGTTGTCACCGAAGGAGCCGGCGTCGGTGTCGCTCCAGGTACCGGTCGCGGCGTCGTAACCGGCGACGGTGCTGGGGTCGAACGATGCCGGGCTGTCCTTGAGGGACAGGCCGAGCGAGTGCAGCTTGACCTTGACCTCGTCGATGGACTTCTGGCCGAAGTTGCGGATGTCGAGCAGGTCGGACTCCGTGCGTGCCACGAGCTCGCCGACGGTGTGAACACCCTCGCGCTTGAGGCAGTTGTAGGACCGGACCGTGAGGTCGAGGTCCTCGATCGGAAGTCCGAAGGAGGCGATGTGGTCGGCCTCGGCGGGCGAGGGACCGATCTCGATGCCTTCTGCTTCGACGTTCAGCTCACGAGCCAGACCGAAGAGCTCCACGAGGGTCTTGCCCGCCGAGGCGAGCGCGTCCCGCGCGCTGATCGAGTTCTTGGTCTCCACGTCGAGAATGAGCCGATCGAAGTCGGTGCGCTGCTCGACGCGGGTCGCTTCCACCTTGTACGTCACCTTGAGCACCGGCGAGTAGATCGAGTCGACCGGGATGCGGCCGATCTCGGCGCCGGACGCCTTGTTCTGCACGGCAGGAACGTAGCCGCGACCGCGCTCGACGACGAGCTCGATCTCCAGCTTGCCCTTGTCGTTCAGGGTGGCGATGTGCAGGTCCGGGTTGTGGATGGTGACACCGGCCGGGGGCACGATGTCGCCGGCCGTGACGGTGCCCGGTCCCTGCTTGCGGACGTACATGGTGACCGGCTCGTCCTCTTCCGAGCCGACCACGAGACCCTTGAGGTTCAGGATGATGTCGGTGACATCCTCCTTCACGCCGGGAACGGTGGTGAACTCGTGGAGCACGCCGTCGATGCGGATGCTGGTGACGGCTGCGCCCGGGATCGAGGAGAGCAGGGTGCGACGAAGCGAGTTGCCGAGGGTGTACCCGAAGCCAGGCTCGAGCGGCTCGATGACGAACTTCGAGCGGTTGTCAGCGATGACCTCTTCGGTCAGTGTGGGTCGCTGAGAGATGAGCATCTGTTGCCTCCTTGTGGGCGTCCGCCATATGACGCCCTAGTGGAATGGAGTGGTGTCCTCCCGTCCGGGTGGACCGGAGGACACCACGACACCGAGGTGTCTTACTTCGAGTAGTACTCGACGATCAGCTGTTCCTGCAGCGGGATGTCGATCTGTGCACGCTCGGGGAGCTGGTGGACCAGCACCCGCAGACGCGGACCGACGACCTGCAGCCAACCCGGGATCGGGCGCTCGCCCTGGGTCTCGCGCGCGACCTGGAAGGGTAGCGTGCTCAGCGACTTCTCGCGGACATCGATGATGTCGTACTGCGAGACGCGGTAGCTGGGGATGTCGACCTTCTTGCCGTTGACCAGGAAGTGGCCGTGGCTGACCAGCTGGCGGGCCTGACGACGCGTGCGGGCGAGGCCGGCACGGTAGACGACGTTGTCCAGACGCGACTCGAGGATGGCCAGCAGAACCTCACCGGTCTTGCCGGGGCGGCTTGCGGCCTCTTCGTAGTAGCGGCGGAACTGCTTCTCCATGACACCGTAGGAGAAGCGGGCCTTCTGCTTCTCCTGCAGCTGGAGCAGGTACTCGCTCTCCTTGATCCGCGCGCGGCCGTGCTGGCCGGGCGGGTAGGGGCGACGCTCGAAGGCCTGATCGCCTCCGACCAGGTCGACACGGAGACGACGCGACTTACGGGTGACGGGACCGGTATAACGAGCCATTATTCTTTACCTTCCTTTCCCGTTAGACGCGACGCCGCTTGGGCGGACGGCAACCGTTGTGCGGCTGCGGGGTGACATCGGAGATGGTGCCGACCTCGAGGCCTGCGGCCTGGAGCGAACGGATCGCCGTCTCGCGACCCGAACCCGGGCCCTTGACGAAGACGTCGACCTTCTTGACACCGTGTTCCTGCGCCTTGCGGGCGGCGTTCTCGGCGGCGAGCTGCGCGGCGAACGGGGTCGACTTGCGCGAGCCCTTGAAGCCGACGTGGCCGGAGGACGCCCAGGAGATCACGTTGCCCTGCGGGTCCGTGATGGACACGATGGTGTTGTTGAACGTGCTCTTGATGTGAGCGGCGCCGTGCGGAACGTTCTTCTTGTCCCTGCGCCGTGCCTTCTGGGTCTTCTTCGGACCGGTGCTGCGTGACTTGGGAGGCATTACTTCTTCTTTCCTGCGACGGTGCGCTTCGGACCCTTACGGGTGCGGGCGTTGGTCTTGGTGCGCTGTCCACGCACGGGCAGACCACGACGGTGTCGCAGGCCCTGGTAGCAGCCGATCTCGATCTTGCGGCGGATGTCCGCCTGAACCTCGCGACGGAGGTCGCCCTCGACCTTGTAGCTCTCCTCGATGTACTCGCGGAGCTTGGCGAGGTCCTCGTCCGTCAGATCCTTGCTGCGCAGGTCCGGGCTGACGCCGGTGGCCTCGAGGATCTCCTTGGAGCGGGTACGGCCGATGCCGTAGATGTACGTGAGTGCGATCTCCATCCGCTTTTCGCGGGGAAGATCGACACCTGCGAGACGTGCCATGTGGCATTCCTATTCGGTGTGCGGAGGTCTGCTCCCAGCCCGTCCCCTGCGTCGAAGAACTGTGTAGATCATGAACACAGTGGGGCCCCGGCCTCCGTACCGGGGGTTGATCGCGCAGCTCCTCGACGGATCGAGGATCGTAACCACGCGACTGGTGCTGGAAGGTCTTCGTGCTTGTTGCCAAGCAGATCTTCGAGACGAAGGTGGATCTAGCCCTGACGCTGCTTGTGACGCAGGTTCTCGCAGATCACCATGACCCGCCCGTTACGGCGGATCACCTTGCACTTCTCGCAGATCTTCTTGACGCTAGGCTGAACCTTCACGTAAGTCCGATCTCCTGTATGTGCGCCGCCGGACACGGCAGAAGCCGGCCCGGCGACATGATTCCCCCCGACCGTGTGGCCGGGGAAGCTTCGTTACTTGTAGCGGTAGACGATGCGTCCACGCGTGAGGTCGTAAGGAGAAAGCTCCACGACAACGCGGTCCTCGGGAAGGATACGAATGTAGTGCTGACGCATCTTTCCGCTGATGTGGGCGAGAACCTTGTGCCCGTTCTCCAGCTCGATGCGGAACATCGCATTGGGCAGCGGTTCGATTACCCGGCCCTCGACCTCGATTGCCCCGTCTTTCTTAGCCATATCCTCCGCGATCCGTTGTTCGGCGTTGTGGTTGCATCGGCATCCGTTACCGTGACGCTCGGCAACTCCGGAACCGGACACGAACCGACATTCGACAGGAAATCGACACGGGACCGATCGGAGCGCAGCGCGCACCACCGATCAATGGTACGGGAAGTTGACCGTCCAGGACAAATGAGCTCGGGCACACGTGTGCCTGCAACTACGAGGAGGACGTCGCGTGCGAGCGTTGATTCAACGGGTGACCACGGCGGCAGTGTCGGTCGACGGAGTCGAGGTGGCCCGTATCATCCCGGCCGGCGGCAGTCACGGCCTTCTCGTGCTCGTCGGCGTCACGCACGACGACGACGAGGCGAAGGCCGCGACGCTCGCCCGGAAGGTGTGGACGATGCGCATCCTCGAGGACGAGAGATCCGCTTCCGACGTCGACGCTCCGATCCTCGTGGTCAGCCAGTTCACGCTCATGGCCGACACGAGGAAGAGCCGGCGCCCGTCCTGGTCGGCCGCCGCTCCACGTGCGGTCGCCGAGCCTCTCGTCGATGCCTTCGCGAACGCCCTGCGCGATCTCGGCGCGAGCGTCGAGACGGGGAAGTTCGGGGCACACATGGAAGTGAGCCTTGTCAACGACGGCCCCGTCACGCTCCTCGTCGAGGTGTGACCCGGTTCGTCACTCGGGGCGGAGCGTGAGGATCCGCGGGCCGTCCTCGGTCACCGCGACCGTGTGCTCCCAGTGCGCGGCCCGGCTGCCGTCGACGGTCACGACCGTCCACTCGTCGTCGAGGACCTCGGTCTCGTAGGTGCCGAGGGTGAGCATCGGCTCGACTGCGAGCACCGAGCCGACGACGAGCTTCGGGCCCTTGCCGGGCTTGCCCTCGTTGGGGAGGAACGGATCCATGTGCATCTCGCGTCCGATACCGTGCCCGCCGTAGCCGTCGACGATGCCGTACGACCGGCCGTGCAGCTTCTCCGCGGCGTGTGTGCCCTGCTCGATCGCGTGCGAGACGTCGGTCAAACGGTTCCCCGGAAGCATCGCCGCGATGCCGGCCTCGAGCGACAGGCGGGTGGCCTCGCTGAGGTCGATGTCGGCCTGCGACAGCTCGCCGATGCCGAAGGTCCACGCCGAGTCGCCGTGCCAGCCGTCGAGGATCGCACCGCAGTCGATCGAGACGAGATCGCCCTCCGCGAGGACCACCGACGCCGACGGGATGCCGTGGACGACGACCTCGTTGACCGACGAGCAGATCGAACCGGTGAAACCGTGGTAGCCCAGGAAGGACGGAACGGCCCCCGCGTCACGGATGACCGATTCCGCCACCTGGTCGAGTTCGAGGGTGCTCACGCCCGGCTCGGCGGCCTCACGCACTGCGACGAGTGCGGAACCGACCACGGCTCCGGCCGCCGCCATCGCGTCGAGTTCACCCGAGGTGCGGAACGGAACCACTGAGCGCTTGCGCCCGAAACCCATGTCGTACTACCCGTCTACTTTCCGAGTGCGGACAGAGCCCGCTCGTTGATCTCCTCGACCTCGCCGATCGCGTCGACCGTGATGATCGAATCGGTGTAGTAGTCGAGAAGCGGTGCCGTCTCCTCACGGTAGACCCGGAGGCGGTTGCGGATCACGTCCTCGGTGTCGTCGGCGCGACCGCGGGCGAGCATGCGCTCGACGACCACGTCCTCGTCGACGACGAAGGACAGCACGCCGTCGAGTTCGACACCGAGATCCTTCAAGATGTTCCGGAGTTCCTCGGCCTGCTCCACGCTCCGCGGGAAACCGTCGAGGAGGAAGCCGTTGGCCGCGTCCGGCTCGGCCAGACGCTCCCGCACCATGTTGTTGGTGATCTCGGCGGGGACGAGCTCCCCAGCGTCGATGTACTTCTTGGCCTCGACGCCGAGCGGGGTGCCCTGCCCGATGTTCGCGCGGAAGAGATCGCCCGTCGAGATGGCGGGGACGCCGAGCTTCTCGGACAGAATCGCGGCCTGCGTGCCCTTGCCGGCACCGGGAGGACCGAGGAGTACAAGTCTCACTTGAGGAACCCTTCGTAGTTGCGCTGCATCAATTGACTTTCGATCTGCTTGACAGTGTCCAGCGCGACACTGACGAGAATGAGAACCGCGGCGCCACCGAAGATGCTCGAGGCCGTCTGGCTGCCGGACAGGAAGAAGTTCGGCAGCGTCGCGATGAGACCGAGGTAGATCGAGCCCGGAACCGTGATGCGGTTGAGCACGAAACTGAGATATTCGGCGGTCGGCCGCCCGGGCCGGATGCCCGGGATGAACCCGCCGTACTTCTTCATCTCGTCGGCTCGTTCCTCCGGATTGAAGGTGATGGCGACGTAGAAGAAGACGAAGAACACGATCAGCGCGAAGTAGATCGCGATATAGACCGGGTTGTTCGGGTTGACCAGGTACTCGTTGATGATCCGCTGCCACCAGCTCGGATCGGGGTTCGTCGTGGCACCGGTGAGCTGCGCGACGAGATTCGGCAGGTACAGCAGCGACGACGCGAAGATGACGGGGATGATGCCCGCCTGGTTGACCTTCAGCGGCAGGTAGGTCGACGACCCGCCGTACATGCGCCGGCCGACCATGCGCTTGGCGTACTGGACAGGGATCCGGCGCTGTCCCTGCTCGATGAACACGACACCCGTGATGAGGACCAGGGCCACGACGCAGACGATCGCGAAGACGAGACCACCGCGGGATTCGAGGATCATGCGGCCCTCGCTCGGCAGCGCGGCCGCGATACCCGAGAAGATCAGCAGCGACATGCCGTTGCCGACCCCGCGTTCGGTGATGAGCTCACCGAACCACATCACGACGGCGGCGCCCGCGGTCATCACCAGCACGATGACGACCATCGCAAAGATGCTGTCGTCGGCGAGGATCGGTTCCGAACAGCCCTGCAGCAGCTGCCCTCGGGCGGCGAGGGCGACGATGCCGGTCGCTTGCAGAACGGCGAGCGCGACGGCGAGATAACGCGTGTACTGCGTCATCTTGGCCTGGCCGGACTGGCCTTCCTTGCGCAGTTCCTCGAAGCGTGGAATGACCACGGTGAGCAGCTGCACGATGATGCTCGCGGTGATGAACGGCATGATGCCGATCGCGAAGACCGACAGCTGCAACAGCGCGCCGCCGGAGAACAGGTTGATCAGCGAGTAGATACCGGCCTGCTCGCTGCCGGCGAGCTGATCGACACAGGCCTGGACGTTGCCGTAGTCGACGCCCGGGGACGGCACGGTAGCGCCGAGGCGGTACAGCGCCACGAGCCCGAGGGCGATGAGAATCTTCCGCCTCAGGTCCGGTGTCCTGAGGGCCGAGACGAAGGCGGAAAGCAAAGATCCTCCTGGCGGGCCGATCGGGGACGACGGATCGAGAAGGATCCGTCGGACGGTAGACAACTCTGAAACTCTAACAGTGGCCCCCGAGGAGAGGGGTAGCCCGGTAGCCTATGTCACCGCTGCGAACGCGCGAACGGCCGCGGTGCAGGGATCTGCACCGCGGCCGTTCGACAGCCGTGACTCACACGCGAAAGTACAGGTCAGGCCTGGACGGTCGCGCTGCCACCGGCGGCAGCGATCTTCTCCTGAGCGGAGGCGGAGAACTTGTGGGCGGTGACCTGCACGGCCACCGTCAGCTCGCCCTCGCCGAGGACCTTGACGAGCTGGTTCTTGCGAACCAGACCCTTCGCCACGAGGTCCGCGACACCGATCTGTCCACCCTCGGGGAACACGCGAGCGATGTCCCCGACGTTGACGATCTGGTACTCGGTACGGAATGCGTTCTTGAAACCCTTGAGCTTCGGCAGACGCATGTGGATGGGCATCTGGCCACCCTCGAAGGCCGGCGACACGTTCTTGCGTGCCTTCGTGCCCTTCGTACCGCGGCCGGCGGTCTTGCCCTTCGAACCCTCACCGCGTCCGACGCGGGTCTTGTCCGTCTTCGCACCCGGAGCCGGGCGCAGGTGATGCAGCTTGATGGTCATTCTCAGACCTCCTCAACAGTGACGAGGTGACGCACCACGTTGATGAGGCCACGATTCTGCGCATTGTCCTCGCGGACGACGGACTGGCGGATCTTCCGCAGACCGAGGGTCCGGAGGCTGTCGCGCTGATTCGACTTGGCCCCGATGGTGCTCTTGATCTGGGTGATCTTCAGCTCTGCCATTACTTCACGCTCCCAGCAGCCTGTGCACGTGCGCGCAGCATGCCGGCGGGGGCAACTTCCTCGAGGGTGAGGCCACGGCGAGCCGCGACTTCCTCGGGACGCTGCAGACCCTTGAGGGCCGCAACCGTCGCGTGCACCACGTTGATGGCGTTGTCGGAGCCGAGCGACTTCGACAGGATGTCGTGGACACCCGCGCACTCCAGCACCGCGCGCACAGCGCCACCGGCGATGACACCGGTACCGGGGGAAGCCGGACGCAGCAGGACGACACCGGCTGCAGCCTCTCCCTGGACGGGGTGGGTGATGGTTCCGCCGATGAGCGGGACGCGGAAGAAGTTCTTGCGAGCTTCCTCGACACCCTTCTGGATGGCCGCGGGAACTTCCTTGGCCTTGCCGTAGCCGACGCCGACCAGGCCGTTGCCGTCGCCCACGATCACCAGAGCGGTGAAGCTGAAGCGACGACCGCCCTTGACGACCTTCGACACACGGTTGATCGAGACGACACGCTCGATGTAGTTCGACTTCTCGGCAGCGTTGCCGCCACGCGAGTCGCGGTCGCGGCGGTCGCGACCGCCGCGGTTGTCACCGCTGTTGGGGTTCTGTCCGGCGGGGCCGTTGCCGCCGTCACGCCGCTGACGTCCCGGCATCAGGCGTTCCTTCCGTTCGAGAAAATGGTCATCAGAACTTCAACCCGCTTTCGCGAGCCGCGTCCGCGAGGGCCGCGATGCGTCCGCTGTAGGTGTGGCCACCGCGGTCGAAGACCACGGCTTCCACGCCGGCAGCCTTCGCGCGCTCGGCGATCAGCTGACCGACCTTCGCGCCGCGAGCCTTCTTGTCGCCCTCGAGAGCGCGCACATCGGGTTCGATGGACGACGCTGCGGCGAGGGTGGTGCCCGTCAGATCGTCGATCAGCTGCACGTGCAGGTGACGCGACGACCGGTTGACGACGAGGCGGGGACGCTCGGCGGTGCCGGAGATCTTCTTGCGGAGGCGGAAGTGACGACGCGTCTTCGAAAGGCGACGCGTGGTGGAGGCGTCCTTGCCGCGCGGGATGCGCTTGGCCTTCTGGTTCTCGGTCTGGCTCATGATCACTTACCCGTCTTTCCGACCTTGCGACGGACCTGTTCACCCTCGTAGCGGATGCCCTTGCCCTTGTAGGGGTCGGACTTGCGCAGCCGGCGGATGTTGGCCGCGATCTGGCCGACCTTCTGCTTGTCGATGCCCGAGATCGAGAAGCGCGTGGGGTTCTCGACGGCGAACGTGATGCCCTCGGGCGCCTCGATCAGCACGGGGTGGCTGTAACCGAGCGAGAACTCGAGGTCCTTGCCCTTGAGGGCCACGCGGTAGCCGACGCCGTGGATCTCCATCTTGGTGGTGTAACCCTCGGTCACACCGACGATGAGGTTCTGCACGAGCGTCCGCGACAGGCCGTGCAGCGCGCGGCTGCGACGCTCGTCGTTCGGGCGCGTGACGTTGATTGCCCCGTCCTCGCCCTTGGCGACGGCGATCGGCTCGGCGATCGTCAGGGACAGGTTGCCCTTGGGGCCCTTGACTGCAACATCCTGGCCGTCGATGGTGATCTCGACGCCCGAAGGAACTGCAACGGGGAGTTTTCCGATTCGCGACATTGTGGTGGCCTCCCTTTACCAGACGTAGGCGAGGACTTCCCCGCCCACTCCCTGCTTGGCCGCCTGGCGATCGGTGAGCAGGCCGGAGGACGTGGAGATGATCGCCACGCCGAGGCCGCCCAGGACCTTGGGCAGGTTGGTGGATTTCGCGTACACGCGCAGGCCGGGCTTCGACACGCGGCGCACGCCGGCAAGGCTGCGCTCACGGGAAGGTCCGTACTTGAGGTCGACGATGAGGGTCTTGCCCACCTCGGCGTCCTCGGTGCGGTAGTCGGAGATGTAGCCCTCGCGCTTGAGGATCTCGGCGATGTTCACCTTGATCTTCGAGGACGGGAGCTTGACCTCGTCGTGGTACGCCGTGTTGGCGTTACGCAGACGCGTCAAGAAGTCTGCGATGGGGTCGGTCATGGTCATGGCTGACCTGTTCACCTTTCTCGATGCGGTTCCCATGCAACGCCGGAACATGCCGGCCGTGGGCCTACATCGAAACTCGGTTTCGATAGCGGATTCGTCGACGGATCGGCGACGAACCCATGACAGCGTGACAGTGGGCGGAGAACTACTCGGTCCTCCGCCCACCGCTCACGTCACCAGGAGCTCTTGTGAACTCCCGGAAGTTCTCCGCGGTGTGCCATCTCGCGAAGGCAGATGCGGCAGAGTCCGAACTTGCGGAAGACCGAGTGCGGGCGCCCGCAGCGCTGGCAGCGGGTGTAGGCGCGCACCGCGAACTTCGGCTTCTTGTTGGCCTTGTTGACCAGTGCCTTCTTAGCCATGGGCTCAGTTCTCCTTGAACGGGAAGCCGAGGTGCTTGAGCAGGGCACGGCCTTCTTCGTTGTTGGTAGCGGTGGTCACGACAGTGATGTCCATGCCGCGCGGGCGGTCGATCTTGTCCACGTCGATCTCGTGGAACATCGACTGCTCGTTCAGGCCGAACGTGTAGTTGCCGTTGCCGTCGAACTGGTTGCCGTTGAGGCCGCGGAAGTCCCGGATACGGGGAAGCGCGATGGACACGAGACGGTCCAGGAACTCCCACATGCGGTCGCCGCGCAGCGTGACGCGCGCACCGATCGGCATGCCCTCGCGCAGCTTGAACTGTGCGATGGACTTGCGGGCCTTGCGGATCTCCGGCTTCTGACCGGTGATGAGCGCGAGGTCGTTGACGGCTCCGTTGATGAGCTTCGCGTCGCGGGCGGCGTCGCCGACACCCATGTTGACGACGACCTTCACGACGCCGGGGATCTGCATGACGTTCGCGTAGTCGAACTCCGCGTTCAGCGCGTCCTTGATCTCGGCACGGTAGCGGGCCTTCAGGCGCGGCTGGGTCTTGTTCTCGGTGGAAGTCATGTCAGAGGTCCTTCCCGTTCTTCCGGGAAATCCGAACGCGCTTGCCGGTTTCCTCGTCGGTGCGGTAGCCCACGCGAGTGGGGTTTCCGTCCGAGTCGACGACCGCAACGTTGGAAACGTGGATCGGGGCCTCCTGCGTCACGATGCCGCCGGAGGAGGCGCCACGCTCGTTCGCAGAGACGGCGGTGTGCTTCTTGATACGGTTCACGCCCTCGACGAGGACCTTGCCGGTCGCCGGGTAGGCCGCGATGACCTTGCCCTTGGCGCCCTTGTCCTTGCCCGAGATGACGAGCACGGTGTCACCCTTGTGCACCTTCATCACAGCACCTCCGGAGCGAGCGAGACGATCTTCATGAACCGCTTGTCGCGGAGTTCGCGACCGACGGGTCCGAAGATGCGGGTGCCGCGAGGATCGTTGTCGCCCTTGATGATGACGGCAGCGTTCTCGTCGAACTTGATGTACGAGCCGTCCGGCCGGCGGCGCTCCTTGGCGGTGCGCACGATCACGGCCTTGACGACGTCGCCGCGCTTGACGTTGCCGCCGGGGATCGCGTCCTTGACGGTGGCGACGATGACGTCACCGATTCCGGCGTAGCGACGGGACGAGCCACCGAGAACGCGGATGCAGAGGATCTCCTTGGCACCCGTGTTGTCGGCGACACGCAGTCGCGACTCCTGCTGGATCACTTACTTCTCCTTGACCTGGATTGGTGTGTACGTCAGATTTCCGACCTGGACGTACGCGGTCGTCGGCTGCACACGACGCACGTGCGAATCACACACGGGTCCTGTAAGCAACCCGTCCAGAGTAGGCCATATACCGTACGCAGGGCAAATTCGCGAATTGTGATGCCCCTCCCCACCCCGGAACCGGGCGTGTCGCGAGCGGCGGTGCCTACCGGACGCACAGCACCCCACCACCCGTGATGCGGGCGGTGGGGTGCTGCATGATCTCGTTCCGTCGAGGACGAGGAGGCCTACTTGGCCTTCTCGAGCACCTCGACCAGACGCCAGCGCTTCGACGCGGACAGCGGACGGGTCTCCATCAGCTGAACGCGGTCGCCGATGCCGGCCAGACCGTTCTCGTCGTGCGCCTTCACCTTGGTGGTACGGCGGATGATCTTGCCGTACAGCGGGTGCTTCACGCGGTCCTCGAGCTCGACGACGATGGTCTTCTCCATCTTGTCGGAGACGACGTAGCCGATGCGGACCTTACGGCTCGCGCGCTGTTCCTGGTTGCTCACTGCCTTTTCCTCACTCATGCCACGTCACCCGCATTCGGGCCGGTGGCCAGTCCGAGCTCGCGCTCGCGCAGCACCGTGTAGATACGGGCGATCTCGTTGCGCACGACGCGAAGCCGACGGTTGTTGTCCAGCTGGCCGGTGGCCATCTGGAAGCGGAGGTTGAACAGCTCTTCCTTGGCCTCGCGGAGCTTGTCGGTCAGCTCCTCGTCGCTCAGCTCGCGGAGTTCTGCGGCGGGGGTACCGGTAGCCATCAGAACTGCTCCTCCCTCGTCACGATGCGGCACTTGCAGGGGAGCTTGTGCATCGCACGACGCAGGGCTTCGCGCGCAATCTCCTCGTTGGGGTAGCTCATCTCGAACAGCACGCGACCGGGCTTGACGTTCGCGACCCACCACTCCGGCGAACCCTTACCGGAACCCATGCGGGTCTCGGCGGGCTTCTTCGTGAGCGGACGATCCGGGAAGATGTTGATCCAGATCTTGCCGCCACGCTTGATGTGCCGGGTCATGGCGATACGAGCGGACTCGATCTGCCGGTTGGTGATGTAGGCCGGCTCGAGAGCCTGGATGCCGTAGTCACCGAAGGCCACCTGGGTTCCGCCCTTGGCGGCACCCGTACGGCTCGGATGGTGCTGCTTGCGGTGTTTGACCCGCCGGGGGATCAACATTGCGTCAGCCCTCCTTGTTCTCGGTCGAGGCAGGAGCGTCGCTCGATGCGGCGCGGCCGGCCTCGGTGCTCGTCGCGGTGGTGCCCGACGCGCCGGAACGACGCGGGCGGCTCGGACGCTCACGACGCGGCCGGTCGGCGGGAGCGGCTGCAGCAGCAGCGAGCTCACGACGGCCACCGACGATGTCGCCCTTGTAGATCCAGACCTTCACGCCGATACGGCCGAAGGTGGTCCGTGCCTCGTAGAGGCCGTAGTCGATATCCGCGCGCAGCGTGTGCAGCGGGACGCGACCTTCGCGGTAGAACTCCGAACGCGACATCTCGGCGCCACCGAGGCGGCCCGAGCACTGCACGCGGATGCCCTTGACGTTCGGCTGACGCATGGCCGACTGGATGGCCTTGCGCATCGCACGACGGAAGGCGACACGGTTCGAGAGCTGCTCGGCGACGCCCTGCGCCACGAGCTGAGCCTCGGACTCCGAGTTCTTGACCTCGAGGATGTTCAGCTGGACCTGCTTACCGGTCAGCTTCTCCAGCTCGGCGCGGATGCGATCGGCCTCGGCGCCGCGGCGTCCGATGACGATGCCCGGACGAGCGGTGTGGATGTCCACACGCACACGGTCGCGGGTGCGCTCGATCTCGACCTTCGCGATGCCGGCGCGCTCGAGGCCGGAGGCCAGGAACTTGCGGATCGCGACATCTTCCTTGACGTAGTCCGCGTACTGCTTGTCGGCGTACCAACGAGACTTCCAGTCGGTGGTGATGCCCAGACGGAAGCCGTGCGGGTTGATCTTCTGGCCCACTACTGAGCTCCCTTCCGGCGGTTACGAGTCGAAGCCGACCCGACGCTTTCCACGATCACGGTGATGTGGCTCGACCGCTTGCGGATGCGGAACGCACGGCCCTGGGCGCGCGGCTGGAACCGCTTCAGGGTCGCGCCCTCGTCCACGTACGCCGTCGCGACGACGAGCGTGCTGGGGTCGAGGTTGTAGTTGTTCTGCGCGTTCGCAGCGGCCGACGCGATCACCTTGGCGACCGGCTCGGCCGCGGCCTGCGGCGCGAACTTGAGGAT
The DNA here is from genome assembly GCF_048957735.1 of Rhodococcus sp. As11. NCBI lineage: Bacteria > Bacillati > Actinomycetota > Actinomycetes > Mycobacteriales > Nocardiaceae > Rhodococcus > Rhodococcus sp. As11. Next base: position 54,026 of record NZ_JARDJE010000005.1, on the reverse strand, counting down.
GGCCAGGGCCTCCTCGACGGACTTACCGCGAACGATGTCGACGACGCGGCGCGCCTTCATCGGGGTCACGCGCACGTGGCGCGCAACAGCCCGAGCGCTGTTGGTGGTGGTTTCAGTGCTCATCGACGCTTGCTCTTCCGGTCGTCCTTGATGTGGCCCTTGAACGTACGGGTCGGCGCGAACTCACCGAGCTTGTGACCGACCATGGACTCCGAGACGAACACCGGCACGTGCTTGCGTCCATCGTGGACAGCGAACGTATGACCGATGAAGTCGGGCAGAATCGTGGAACGGCGCGACCAGGTCTTGATGACCTGCTTGGTGCCCTTCTCGTTCTGCGTGTCCACCTTCGCCAGGAGGTGGTCGTCGACGAACGGGCCCTTCTTGAGGCTGCGTGGCATTCTCTAACTCCCTCCTTGACTAGCGCTTCTTGCCGGTACGGCGACGACGGACGATGAGCTTGTCGGACGCCTTGTTCTTGCGGGTGCGGCCCTCGGGCTTGCCCCACGGGCTGACCGGGTGGCGACCACCCGAGGTCTTGCCCTCGCCACCACCGTGCGGGTGGTCGACCGGGTTCATCACGACACCACGGACCGTCGGGCGCTTGCCCTTCCAGCGCATACGGCCGGCCTTGCCCCAGTTGATGTTCGACTGCTCGGCGTTGCCGACCTCGCCGACGGTGGCGCGGCAGCGCACGTCGACGCGACGGATCTCACCGGAGGGCATACGCAGCGTGGCGTAGGTGCCTTCCTTACCGAGGAGCTGGATGCTCGCACCGGCGGAACGGGCCATCTTGGCGCCGCCACCCGGACGCAGCTCGACCGCGTGGATGGTCGTACCCGTCGGGATGTTGCGCAGCGGCAGGTTGTTGCCCGGCTTGATGTCGGCGTTGGGGCCCGACTCGATCGGGGCGCCCTGCACGAGTCCCTTGGGAGCGATGATGTAGCGCTTCTCGCCGTCCACGTAGTGGAGCAGCGCGATGCGCGCGGTGCGGTTGGGGTCGTACTCGATGTGAGCGACCTTGGCCGGCACGCCGTCCTTGTCGTTGCGACGGAAATCGATCAGGCGGTAGGCGCGCTTGTGTCCGCCACCCTTGTGACGGGTGGTGATGCGGCCGTGCGCGTTACGTCCACCGCGACCGTGCAGCGGGCGGATCAGCGACTTCTCGGGCGTCGACCGAGTGATCTCGGCGAAGTCCGACACGCTGGCGCCACGGCGGCCCGGCGTAGTCGGCTTGTACTTACGGATTGCCATGAGTCTTCTCGTCCTCTATCTCTCGAGAGTTCCGATCGCTAGGCGACCGGGCCTCCGAAGATCTCGATGGGCTTGCTGTCGGCCGCGAGGGTCACGAGCGCGCGCTTGGTGTCCTTGCGCTTGCCGTAACCGAAACGGGTCCGCTTGCGCTTGCCCTGACGGTTGGCGGTGTTGACGCTGCTCACCTTGACGCCGAAGACCTTCTCGACGGCAATCTTGATCTGCGTCTTGTTCGAGTCCGGGTGCACCAGGAAGGTGTAGGTGCCCTCTTCCATCAGCCCGTAGGACTTCTCGGAGACGACGGGAGCCAGCAGGATGTCGCGAGGATCGGCGATCGTGCTCACTTGCTCTCCTCCTTCACTTCCTGGCCGGACTCGGCCGGCCCGTGGATGAACGTGTTGAGCGCCTCGACGCTGAACACGACGTCATCGCTGTAGAGCACGTCGTAGGTGTTCAGCTGATCCGGCGCGAGCACGTGGACGTTCGGCAGGTTCTGCGCGGACTTCCACGCCGCGATGTCCTGGCGACCGACGACGAGCAGCAGGTTCTTGCGATCCGACAGCTCAGCGAGGAAGGTGCGGGCACCCTTGGTCGACGGGGTCTGGCCCGCGACGAGCTCGGTGATCACGTGGATGCGCTCGTTGCGCGCCCGGTCGGAGAGGGCACCGCGCAGAGCGGCGGCCTTCATCTTCTTGGGGGTGCGCTGGCTGTAGTCGCGCGGCTGCGGGCCGTGGACGACGCCACCGCCGGCGAACTGCGGCGCACGGGTCGAGCCCTGACGTGCGCGGCCGGTGCCCTTCTGGCGGTACGGCTTCTTGCCACCACCGCGGACGTCGCCGCGGGTCTTGGTGGAGTGCGTTCCCTGACGAGCCGCGGCGAGCTGCGCGGTGACGACCTGGTGCAGCAGCGCGATGTTCGCGGGAGCGTCGAAGATCTCGGCGGGGAGATCGACGGAGCCGGAGGTCTGGCCACCGGGGGCCTTGACGTCCAAGGTCAGCTTGGTTGCGGTCTCGGTGCTGGTCATGCCCGTGCACCACCCTTCACTGCGGTCTTGACGATCACGAGGCCGCCCTTGCGACCCGGGATCGCGCCCTTGATCAGCAGCAGCCCGTTCTCGGCGTCCACCTTGTGGACCGAGAGGTTCTGCGTCGTGATGCGGTCGGAGCCCATACGGCCGGACATGCGCGTGCCCTTGAACACGCGGCCCGGGGTGGCGCAGCCACCGATGGAACCCGGACGGCGGTGCACGGCCTGCGTACCGTGCGACGCGCCCTGGCCGGCGAAGCCGTGACGCTTCATGGTGCCGGCGAAGCCCTTGCCCTTGGAAGTTCCGGTGACGTCGACGTAGGCGCCGTCCTCGAAGACCTCCGCAGTGAGTTCCTGGCCGACCTCGTACTCGGAGGCGTCCTCGACCCGGAGCTCGACCAGGTGACGGCGCGGCGTGACGCCGGCCTTGTCGAACTGGCCGCGAACCGGCTTGTTGACCTTGCGCGGCGCGATGGCACCGTAGGCGAGCTGCACGGCGTTGTAGCCGTCGCGCTCCTCGGTACGGATCTGCGTGACCACGTTCGGTCCGGCCTTGACGACGGTCACCGGGACGACCCGGTTGTTCTCGTCGAAGACCTGGGTCATGCCGAGCTTGGTGCCCAGGATTCCCTTGATCTGGTTAGTCATGTGTTGTCTCCGCTGCGTCTTTCACAAGCTCGCTGTAATCGAATGTCACTGAATGTTGACGTCGACGCTTGCCGGGAGATCGATGCGCATGAGCGCGTCGACGGTCTTCGGCGTCGGGTCGAGGATGTCGATGAGCCGCTTGTGCGTCCGCATCTCGAAGTGCTCGCGCGAGTCCTTGTACTTGTGCGGCGAGCGGATGACGCAGTACACGTTCTTTTCAGTGGGCAACGGCACCGGGCCGACCACGCGGGCACCCGTACGGGTCACCGTCTCGACGATTTTGCGCGCAGATGCGTCGATCGCCTCGTGGTCATAGGCCTTGAGCCTGATGCGGATCTTCTGTCCCGCCACGCTTAGTGTCCTTTTCTTGCCGCGTTTCGTGATCCCCGGCGGAGCCGGGAAATCACCTCGTCTGCACAGTTCCCCGAGGAACGGCGACCGAGAACAGCACTCGAAACACAGTGCGAGCCGGACGTATCCGATCCGCTTGCCGCTGTTCATCTGTCATTGTTCTCCGGCCCACGCGGTCGGGCGTGTCGGCCCGCCGCTCATTCCCCGGCGTCGAGACTCGTAGGCTTCGACACCGCAAGGAACGGAACCGGCTGTGCTCGCAGGAGCACACAGGGGTACTGCTTCCGTCTTGCATGTGGCCGCGACCAGGCCGTGAGGCTCGATCCGCGACTGTCACGTCTTTCCCGATCCGAGCCGCGAAACATCCATGGCCCGGTCAAGGCAACCCGACCAGTATGCAGGAGCACGGCCGAGAGTTCAACTCACGACGGTGCGTGATGTGCGCCTCCACAGGGCACGCCGCGCGGTCGGGTCTGCGCGATCGACCCTGACCGATGGGGTTCATCGGCAGTGTCCGTACCGGCGCAGCCGCTCCATCGTATTCGCCGGGACGGGACCGGCGTCGGGAGGGGCCTGCGTGATCGCGGTCGGGGAACGGAGGCGGTCGCGTCCCACGAGCGGCTGCTGCAGGCACTGCGCCGCGACGACGTCGAAGCCGCCGGGCGCGCGCACTTCACCGACGGGCCCGCCGCCTCGTCGATCATCGCGACGATCTCGGCGTCCGGTCCTGACCTGCGGACGCGGACGAGCGTGTCCGTCCGCACCTCCCGGAACCGTGCGTCCCGGTACGATTCCGACGGTGACGGACCGACCCGTCCCCGACAGGGACCGAGATCTACGGCGGGGTGTGATGTGAGCGATCACGACCAGGCAGTTCTCGTAGAGGACGTCCACAAGTCCTTCGGCGAGGTCCGCGCGCTCGACGGGATCAGTTTTTCCGCACCGCCGGGCCGCGTCCTCGGCATTCTCGGTCCCAACGGCGCCGGCAAGACCACGATGGTCAAGGTGCTGTCGACCCTCCTGCGGCCCACCTCGGGTCGCGCCGTGGTCGCCGGGCACGACGTGGTGACCGAGGCCGCCGCGGTCCGGCGTTCGATCATGATGACCGGTCAGTTCGCCGCGCTCGACGACACCCTCACCGGTCGCGAGAATCTGATCCTGTTCGGTCGCCTGATGGGGCTCGACAAGAAGTCCGCCACGCGACGAGCGGACGAACTGCTCGAGGAGTTCGATCTCGTCGACGCCGGTCGCCGCCCCGTGAAGGGCTATTCCGGCGGCATGCGCCGACGGGTCGACATCGCGTGCGGCCTCGTGGTCCGCCCCAAGGTGGTCTTCCTCGACGAGCCCACCACCGGACTCGACCCGCGTAGCCGGCAGGGTGTGTGGTCGCTGGTGGCGGCACTCAAGGAGCAGGGCATCACGGTGTTGCTGACGACGCAGTACCTCGAAGAAGCGGATGTGCTGAGCGACAACATCATCGTCATCGACAAGGGGACGGTGATCGCGGAGGGCACCGCGAACCAGTTGAAGTCGTCCGCAGGCGGCACCCATTGCGAGATCGTCCCGGTCGACCCGCGCGCGATACCCGAGCTCCTCCGGGCACTCGACGGTCTCCTCCCGCGGGATCCGAAGAAGGGCACGGTCCCCGAGACGGATCGGGTGTCCGTTCCGGCGCCCGGCGGCGCCGCGACCCTCACCGAGGTGCTGCGGCGTATCGAACCCCTGGGTGTAGAGCTCGCCGACATCGGCCTGCGGCGGCCCTCCCTCGACGACGTCTTCCTCCGGCTCACCGGGCACTCGGCGTCCACTCCGGACGGTCACGCTCCGGGAGCGTCCACCCCGGACGGCTGTGATCCGGAAGCGTCCGACACCGACCCGACCGCGCTCGCTCAGGGAACCGCTGCGCCTCCGTCCGAGCGAGCGGGACCTGCCCCGGCGGGGGAACGACCGTGACCGCCCGCACCGACGAGGTGACGGTGGCACGCTCACCGGAGTCCTCCTCGTTCGCTCCTCCGTCACGCCGGGGCGGCGCGCACCGCCGGATCACCCCGTCGTCGCTCGACCAGTGGTGGGTGCTGACGGCCCGTTCGCTGCGCACGATGGCCAGATACGGCGAGCTGGTCCTCGCGGTCCTGGCACCGTTCGTCTTCGGCCTGGGTTTCTACCTGCCGCTCAAGTTCGTCATGCAGCTGCAGGGCATCGACTACGCGCAGTTCCTCATGCCCATCATCGTGTTGCAGTCGATGGCGTTCACCGCCATCTCCGCGGCGCAACTGGCGGCGCAGGAGGGCACGACCGGTGTGACCTCCCGCCTGCAGACGATGCCCGTCGCCGCCGCGGCGCCGTTGGCGTCGCGGATGACGGCGAGCACGGTGCGATCGGTCATCTCCCTGGCGGCCGCGATCGGATTCGGTTATCTGATCGGTTTCCGTTTCTCCGCAGGGCTCGGGCAGGCGGTGTTGTTCTGCGCGACCGCACTGATCATCAGCGTGCTGTTGTGCCTGGGCGCCGATGCGATCGGCTGTCTGTCCCGGAGCCCCGAAGCGACCGCGCAGGCGCTGACCCTGCCGCAGTTGATCCTCGGGATGCTGTCGTGCGGTTTCGTGCCCGAGGAAGGATTCCCCGAGTGGATCAGGCCGTTCGTCCGCAACCAGCCGATCTCCCAGTTCTCCTTCGCGATGCGCGACATGGCCCAGGACGGGGTGACCTGGGAGGTCTTCCGCCCGAGTCTGTTCTGGATGATCGGGCTGGCCGTGATCTGCATTCCGGGGGCCGTATGGGCCGCGACGAGACGGGCGTGAGGCGATGAGCGGAACCGTCGAGACGTCGCGGGGGCCGGGCCACGGCTTCGCCTACCCGGAGCCGGATCGTATCCGCGGCGAGCGTTCGCTCGGTGCCCTGTGGGAGCACAGCCGTCTCCAGTGCGGACGGCTGCTGCTGAGGTGGGCCCGCGATCCCGCCACGATGATCCAGGCGCTCGTCTATCCGGCTCTGACGCTCGTGATGTTCCGTATCGTGCTCGGTGACAGCATCACTGCCGCGACCGGATATTCGTCGATCTTCGGCACCGTCCCCATGATCGTGCTCGTCGGCGCGATGTTCGGTTCGGTGGTCAGCGCGGTGGGATTGCGCACCGAACGTGATTCCGGTCTGCTGAGCCGATTCCACACGCTGCCCGTTCATCGTTCGGCGGGGCTCGTGGGCCGGTTGACGGCCGAGATGGTGCGCGTGTTCGTCACCTCTCTCGTGATCTTCGCCGCCGGCATGGCGCTGGGCTTCCGGTTCACCCAGGGTCTCGGTCCCACCCTGCTCATCCTCGTGGTCCCACTGATCTTCGGTCTGGGCTTCGCGATGATGGTGACCGCTCTGGCGACCCTGCCGGGGCGCACACCCCTGGTCGAGACCGTCTCGATCCTGTGCACCCTGCTCATGTTCTTCAACTCGGGGTTCGTGCCGGTCATGGCGTATCCGAGCTGGTTGCAACCCGTCGTGGCGAACCAGCCGATGTCCTGCGCGATCGACACGATGCGCGCGCTGGCGATGGGAGGGCCTGTCGCCGAGCCCTTCCTGAAGACGGTCGCGTGGTCGGTGGGGATGGTGGCGGTCTTCGTGGTCCCCGCCGTCGTCGGTTACCGGCGCTCGGCCGAACAGAATTGATCTTCCGCTGCCCGGATCGTCCCCCGACGGGCTGCTAACCTACTCGGCGATCCCCCAACCAGCACGAACATACGATCCCCATGTTCGTCGAGGAGTACCGATGATCCGTGCGCGTCGCAGCGTCGTAGCCACAGCCACTGCTGCCCTCGCCCTTGCGTCGTCGATGTTCGCCACCCCGGCGATATCGGCGGCCGATCCTGCCCCTGCCGCGCCGGCCGAGCCGGCGCCTACCATCACCGTGCCCGATCCGGTTCCCCTGCCCACCTCGTCAGACGCTCCGGGGAGCCCCCTCGCGACCCTGTTGAGCACGATGGGTGAGGGGGTCGAGGGAGCCAACGACCTCGGCTGCGTCCCGTCGCCGGAGCATCCCCGGCCGGTCGTGCTCGTGCACGGCACCGGGACGGGCATGTACCCCACGTGGGTCTACGTCGCTCCCGAACTCGCACGGCTCGGCTACTGCGTATACGCGTTGAACTACGGCGCTGCGCAGGGATACTTCGATCCCGACCGCACGGTCTGGGGTGTCTCGGACATCGAACGGTCCGCCGTGGAACTCGGAACGTTCGTCGATGCCGTTCGCGAGCACACCGGCTCCGAACAGGTGGATCTGGTCGGCCACTCGCAGGGCGGCGTCGTCTCCCGTCAGTACCTCAAGTTCGAGGGCGGGACGGACGCGACGGATCCCTCCCGCAACCGGGTCCGGAACCTCGTCATGCTGGGCGCGACGAATCACGGCACCACCTTCAACGGCCTGCAGCAGCTGTACACGGTGCTCGCGGTGCTCGGCGTGACGAACGGCAACGATGCCGTGGCCGAGTTGCTGTTCCGCGGGAGCAATCTCGGCGCGGCCGGGCAGCAGCAGCTGATCGGGTCGCGCATGCTCAGCAATCTCAACGAGGGTGGCGACACGCTTCCCGGCGTGACCTACACCTCGATCGCGACGCGCCACGATCAGATCGTCACACCGCCCGAGAGCTCGTTCCTGCGCCCGGGACCGGACGCCGAGGTCCACAACGTGTGGGTTCAGGACGGTTGCCCTGATTCGCCCGCCGACCACTCCACGATCCTCGTACGACCCGAATCACTCCACCTCGTGAAGTCGGCGCTCGACCCCGGATACGCTGAGGCCCACGCGGTGCCGTGCGACCTGCCCGAGAACGGATAGCGCCGGCGGCCTCGGCCGCCACGGACACCCGGCGATTCGCTCGTCGACACGGAAAGGCCCCTACCGCCCGGAGGCGGTAGGGGCCTTTCCGATCGGTCACACGAACCGACCGACGAGGACGGTCAGAGGCCGAGGGCCTTCTGCAGCACCGGCCACGAGTCCTTCAGATCGTCCTGCCAGTAACCCCACGAATGGGTGCCGGAGTCGCGGAAGTTGTAGGTGGCGGGGATGTCCAGCTCGTCGAGGCGGGTACGGAGGTTGTGCGTGCAGTAGTTGGTCGCCGCTTCGATGACGCCGCCGACCACGACCTGGTTGGCGAGCACATCGACCTGGCCGTCGATCTCCGGACCGTTCAGGGTGTCGTAACGCCCCGGCAGGCCCGTGCCGTTGGAGATGTAGAGATCGAGACCGCGCAGCTCCTCGGCGTGCACGTAGGGATCGTTCTCGGCCCAGGCCGGATCGTTCAGCTCACCCCACATGTTGCGGGTGTCGCCGCCACCCCAGGTCTCGACGACGAGCTTGACGAACTGCTGCCCGATCGGGTCGGAGGTCTGGGCACAGCCGCTGTACGCTGCGACGCCCTGGTACAGGCCGGGAGCAGCGATGGGCAGCTGCAGGACCGACGTACCCGAGGACGACAGACCCGCGATCGCGTTGATCCCGTTCGTACCGAGCGCCGCGTCGATCAGCGGCGGGATCTCCTTCGTCAGGAAGGTCTCCCACTTGTTGACACCGAGAACCGGGTCCTCTTCCTTCCAGTCGGTGTAATAGCTCCACTTGCCACCGACCGGGGAGACGACGTTGACGTTCTTGTCCTTCATGAACTCGATCGCGTCGGTGCGGAAGCGCCAGGTCGCGCTGTCCTCGCCACCACCGGCTCCGTTGAGGAGATACAGCGTCGGGCGCGGCTCGCTGGTGTCGGCGGGACGCCAGACGTCGAGCAGGATCTCCTTGTCCATCGAGGCCGAGTACACATAGACGAGCAGCTGCTGCTCGCCGTAGTTCTCGATGCGAGTGATCTTCGAGCCGTTCTCGCTGGTCACCGACTGGAGCGGCTGTTGGCTCTCGGCCACAGGGTCTGCCGGCTGGGCAATTGCCGGAGCCACCGACAACGCAGCCGAGAAAACTGCGCATGCCGCGCCGACGGTCAGTACGCGAAGTCGTCCGGATCCTCGCATCGGATGCCTCATACGGTTCTCTCACCTTTTCGAATAGGCAGTGGTGGTCGGCGTCGGGCGCGGTGCGGTCCGATGCTCGAACGGAACCTACCCGATGGCGGCCTACGTACAGTTACATGCGTCGTCGTCCGGGAGCAACTCGTTACATCCACTCCCTGTGGAGGTGTTCCTCGAGCACCGGCCCGATCGCTGCCAGCGACTCGGGTGTGGTCATCGCGCCGTGCACACAGTCGATCGGAACGTCCGAGATGGTGCCGGTCACCAGGTGCGACCAGCGTCCCGCGGCACCGTCCTGGGCGGGCGGATGATCGGCCGCGCTGAAGTACATCAGGTCTCCTTCGAACACCCCTGGGGTGTGCGACGCGATGAGTTCCGCCGATCGCAGCGCACTCTCGTACAGATTGCGGAAACGCTCCGCGGTGAGCGTGACCATCTCCTGCGGAACGGTCTCCATCACGCGCTGGAGGTGCTCGTCCGACAGGCTCGTCACGTCGGCCGAGTCGTCGAGGACGACGCCGATCTGTTCGAGCTCGTCGCGGATCGCTCCCCGGAAGTCGCCGACATCGAGATTCAGATGGCTGTCGAGCATGGCGAGGCAGTCGACGCTCTCCCCCGCCGCCTGCAGTTGCACGGCCATCTCGTGCGCGAGCACACCACCGAGCGACCAGCCCATGAGGTTGTACGGACCGTGTGGCTGCACCGTCCGGATCTCCTCGACGTATCGCGCCGCCATCCCGGCCAGGGACTCCGGCAGGTATCCGTCCTCCGACAGCGCCTTCGACTGGATGCCGTAGATCGGCCGATCGTGCACGAAGCGGGTCAGGCCCGAGTACGTCCACGCGAGTCCGTACATCGGATGGACACAGAACAGTGGGGCCCGGGAACCGCGTGCCCGGAGCGGGAGCAGCACCTGCATCGCACTGTCGGCGAAGGGATCGAACTCCTCGCCGGCGTCGCGTTCGGCCGAGATGCGTCCTGCCAGTGCAGCGACGGTGGGGTCGGTGAACAACCACTGGACGCGGACGTCGGCGCCCACGCTGTCGCGGAGCCGGCTCGCGACCTGCGTCGCATTCAACGAGTTGCCGCCGAGCGCGAAGAAGTCGTCGTCCACACCGACCTTCTCGACGCCGAGGACCTCCTCGACGACGCCTGCGACGAGCTCTTCGAGCGGAGTACGCGGCGCCGTGTACGCGACGGTGTCGATCACCGGGGTGGGAAGCGCCTTCCGGTCGAGCTTGCCGTTGGCGTTGAGCGGCAGTTCGCGCAAGGGCACGAGGACCGCAGGCACCATGTACGACGGCAGCGAATGCCGCGCATGCACGGCGAGTTCGCCGACATCCAGCGACGATCCTTCGGCAGCGACGACATAGGCCGCGAGACGGTCGCCTCCGTCCGGTCCCGCGACGACGGTGACCACGGCGCGCGCCACCTCGGGTCGCGAGACGAGCACTGCTTCGATCTCACCGAGCTCGATGCGCTGCCCGCGCAGTTTGACCTGGAAATCGGACCGGCCGAGGTAGTCGAGTCTGCCGTCCTCCCTCCACCGGACGAGGTCTCCGGTGCGGTACAACCGCGCTCCGGTGTTGCGGGGATCGGCGACGAAACGCTCCGCCGTGAGAACCGCTGCGTGGGCGTATCCGCGGGAGAGTTGCACTCCCCCGACGTACAGTTCGCCGACGCTTCCGACCGGCACCGGCCGGAGCCGGCTGTCGAGTACGTGCACCGTCGTGTTGGCGACCGGTGCACCGATCGGCACCGGCCGGCCGTGCACTCGGGCCGTGTCCACACTGGTGACCACGGTTGCTTCCGCAGGGCCGTACCAGTTGACGAGTGCCGCCGTGCCGATCGCCTGGTAGGCGTCGACGGTGTCGGCGGTCAGTTCCTCCCCGGCCGCGAAGACGTACTTCAGCGATGCGAGGTCGCCGGCATCCGCGGACTCGCAGAAGACATCGAGCATGGACGGCACGAAATGCACCGAGCTCACCGACCGGCGACGGATCGTCTCGGCGAGATACTGCGGGTCGCGGTGCCCGTCGGGCCGGGCCACCACGACCGTCGCCCCGGTCTGCAACGGCCAGAACAATTCCCATGTGGAGATGTCGAAGGTGACGGGAGTCTTGTGCAGGACCACATCCCCCACGGAATGCGGGAATGTGCGCTGCGCCCAGCGGAACTGGTTGGCGACCTGCCGATGGGTGATCTGGACGCCCTTGGGACGGCCCGTCGACCCCGACGTGTAGATCACGTAGGCCGTGTTGTCGGGCCTCAGGGAGCCGAGCCGTTCGCAGTCGTCGAGAGGGTGAGAGGGCAGGTGACCGAGGTCGAGGCGGTCCACGTCGATCACCGGAACGGTCGTCGCGACGTCGACACCGTCACGGCTCGTGGTGAGGACGCATGCGGGACGCGCCCCGTCGAGTACGAGCGCGGTGCGATCGGCGGGATGATCCGGGTCGATGGGTACGTACCCACCACCGGCCTTGACGATCGCGTAGATCGCGAGCGGCAGTTCGAGCGAGCGCCGCATCGCCACCGCGACGAGCGTCTCCGGCCCCACGCCCAGTGCGACGAGGTGCCGGGCGAGCCGGTTGGCTTCCGCGTCGAAGGTCGCGTAGTCCCACTCGGTGTCCTCGAACACGAGCGCCGGCACCTGTGGGGTGCGGGCCGCCTGCTCCTCGAACAACGACACCAGCGTCGCCTCGTCGAGCAGTTCGGGGACGTCCGTCGCATTCCATCGGTCGAGACGCGCCCGATCGTGTCCGGTCGACACGTCGAGCTGCCCGATCCGCCGGTCGACCGACTCGGCGAACGCGTCGAGCACGACCTCCAGCCGGCCGGCCACGTCGCGCGCGAAGGTCCCGCCGATCACGTCCTCCAGATACTTCACCGTCACCCGAACCCGGTCGTCGGCGACCACCATGAGTGTCAGCGGATAGTGTGTGCCGCTGGCCGCGTCCACGGCGGCGACGTCGAGACCGATGCCGGAGCGCGCCTCCGACAGGGCGGCCGCGTCCACCGGGAACGATTCGAAGACCACGAGCGAGTCGAACAGTGCGTCCGCACCGGCCGACTCCTGGATCTCGGCCAACCCGAGATAGTGGTGATCGAGGAGCGCGCCCTGTTCGCGTTGCACCGTCGACGCCAGGTTCGCGACGGTCTCGTCCGGGTCGATGCGCACCCGGACGGGGACGGCGTTGAGGAACAGGCCGACCATCGACTCGATACCGGGTAGCTGTGGCGGACGTCCGGATACGGTGGCGCCGAAGACGACGTCGTCGCGGTCGGTCATCCGGGAGAGCAACAGCCCCCATGCCGTCTGCACCATGGTGTTGAGGGTGACGCCGAGTCGGCGCGCCGTCGCGGACAGCTTCGCCGTGGTGTCCGGCGTGAGTTCGAAACCGGCTTCGCCGATGCCCGCCTCGATCCCGCGAGCGGTGTCGAGCGTGGTGATCGTCGTGGGACCGTCCAGGCCGTCGAGCGAGCGCTTCCATGCCTCCCTCGATTCGGCGTGATCCCGTGCGTGCAGCCACTCGAGATAGTCCCGATAGGGAGCGACGGGCGGCAGCACGGCCGGATCCGCGTCGGCTGCGTACAGCACGAGCATGTCGCGCATCAGCAGCGGCATCGACCAGCCGTCGATGAGGATGTGATGGCTCGTGACGAGCAGATCGACACGGTCCGAGGCGGCACGGAACAGGGTGAACCGCAGCAGCGGGGCGCGGTCCATCACGAAATGCGTTGCGAGATCCTCTGCTTTCGCCTGCTCGATGCGCGCGTCGATCGCGTCCGGGTCGCCGGCCTCGGTGACGTCCACCTCACGCCACGGAACCTCGATCCCGCGCTGCACGACCTGCACCGGCACACCGCTGCGCGTCGTGGTGAACGCCGCGCACAGGTTGGGGTAACGGTCGAGCAGGGTCTGTGCGGCCCGGTGCAAGCGGGCGGTGTCGAGATCACCGCGGAGACGGAGCACGAACTGGGTCGTGTACACGTCGACGCCGTCGCTCGCGAGCAGGGCGTGGAACAACATGCCCTGCTGCAGCGGGGTGAGCGGCCACACGTCCTCGAGGCCCGGGTACCGCTGCTCCCATATCTCGATGTCGTCGGCATCCGCGTCGACGAGGGGCAGGTCGGAGGGGGTGAGTCCGCCGATACCGGGTTGTGCCGCGTACCGGGCGAGTGCGTCCACCGTCGCGGTCCATGTCCGGACCACGTCGGCGAGTTCGTCTTCGTGGACGCGCGCGGGATCGGCGGTGAGGGTCACGGTGAGTTCCCCCGCAACCGACGAGGCGTGGATTTCGAGCCGATGTTCCGGTGCGGTACGGAAGACGGGCCGGATCCCGTACTCGGCGGACAACCGCCAGGCCTCGCGCATGTCCCCGGCGCGTGGTTCGCCGTGCAGGGTCACCATCGTGTCGGGACCAGCCGTCACCGCGTCGTCGGGCGACCGGCGCAGCGCCGCACGGAGTTGTTCCTTGACGGCCTTGACGAGTGGGGCCGCCCCTTCGGGCCCGGTGAGTTCCCCGACCCCGTCCAGGTCGATGCGCGCCGGATACTGCACCTGCAGGCCGCCGACCGTCCGGGACGTACCGGCCGCAGATGCGAGTCGTCGCCCGTCGGCGCCCACCACGAGATCGACCTGTGTCGACCCGCCGGTGCCGGTGACCGCGACCGCAGCGACCGCGACGAGCACGTCGATCGGTTCGGCGCGGAAGGCCGCAGCGAGATCGGCGAAGACGGATGCGGTGTCCGAGGCCGAATGACGGACGGTGGCCCCGAGGGGAGCCCGCTCGTCCGAATCCGCAGTCGTGACTCTCGTCACCGGCGCGGCCGGAGGCGTCGCGAACGTGTTCGACCATGCCCGCGCCGAGACCTTCTCGGCCGCCACGGTGGGGGTGCGACCGGCGGCACGGGCGGTCCAGGCGGCGGCCAGATCGTCGGCGAGCACCTGCCACGACACTCCGTCGACGGCGACCGCGTCGCCGACGGCCACGAGCAGATCGGAGTCACCGGCGGACACCCGGACGAATTGCACGACGATGCCGGCAGCCGGGTCCAGCCGGTCTGCGGCCTCCCGCACGACGCGGTCGACGATCTCCTCGAGCGCAAGGGGGCCTTCGATCACCTGGTGCCGCAACACCTTCGAGATATCGAGGGCCGACGCGGCAACGACCCGCGGGGACTCGTCGACCTCGCGCGGCACGACCAGACGCAGCAGCGGATGCGCCGCGAGTACAGCGGTCAGGCACTCGGCCGGCCCGTCGTCGTCGACTCCGCCCGGCATCTCGATGACGACACTCGTGACACCGTGGTGCCCGCCTGCGCGAACACGCGCGATCTCGGGTGTCCGAGGAGCGGTGTCCTCGGCTGCAGGATCCGCCTCCGCCTCCCCTGCCTCCGTGGCAGCCCCGGCATCGACGAGTTCGGCGAGCGACGCGACCGTCTTCCGTTCGAAGACGTCGCGCGGGCTCAGTTCGAATCCGAGCGTCCGGGCTCGGGCGACGAACTGGATGGACACGATACTGTCACCACCGAGGGCGAAGAACGAGTCGTCGGCGCCGATCTCGTCGACACCGAGGATCTCGGCGAAGATCCCGGCGATCGCGGTCTCCGCCGGAGTCGACGGTGCGCGACGCTCCGTGGAAGCGAACACCGGTTCCGGCAGGGCCTTCTTGTCGAGCTTGCCCACCGGGGTCAACGGCACCCGGTCGATGACGACGACGGCCGTGGGCACCATGTAGTCGGGCAGTGACCCGGCCACGAACCCGAGCAGTTCGTCGGTGTCGACGGTCCGCGCTTCGCACGGCTTGACGTAGGTCACGAGAACTACGGCGCCGGCTGCGGTCTCGTGCCCGAGAGTAGCCGCGAAGTCGACGTCCGGATGTGCGACGAAGGCCGCGTCGACCTCCCCCAGCTCGATCCGGAACCCGCGGATCTTGACCTGCTGGTCGGCACGTCCGACGTACTCGAGTTCTCCGCCTGCGGCCCAGCGGACGAGATCGCCCGTGCGGTACAGGCGTTGCCCGTCGCCGAACGGGGATGCGACGAACCGTTCCGAGGTGAGCCCGGCCCGGCGGTGATATCCGCGGGTCAGCGCCGGTCCCGAGAGGTAGAGCTCGCCGGTGACGCCGAGCGGGACGGGATGCAGCCGGGCATCGAGCACGTGCGCACCCACACCGCGCAACGGATGACCGATAGGCATCGCGCCTCCCGGCACGAGCGGTTCGGAGCTGGTGGTGATACACGTGGTCTCGGTCGGGCCGTACACGTTGTAGAACCGACGGTCGCTTCCCCACCGGGTCACCAGATCGGAGGAGTACGCCTCGCCGCCGACCATCACCGCCTCGAGTTCACCGAGGCCGGACGGATCGACGGTGGCCAGCGCGGCCGGAGTGACGAAGGCGTGCGTGACGGCCTCGCGCCGCAGGACGGCCGCAAGTTCCTCGCCGCCGTAGATCGCGGGCGGCACGATCACCATCGTCGCTCCCGCTCCGACCGCGAGAAGCATCTCGAGCACGGACGCGTCGAAGCTCGGTGAAGCGAACTGCAGGGTGCGTGCGTCGGCCGTGATTCGGAAGGTCTCGCATTGCGCGCGTGCGAGATTCGCCAGGCCCGCATGGGTCGAGACGACACCTTTCGGCCGGCCGGTGGAGCCGGAAGTGTAGATGACGTAGGCCGCATTGTCGACGCGGACCGCGCCGCGCAGTTCCGACGGGTCGATCGGGTCGGACGACATCCGATCACACCGGTCGCGGAACTCGTGGTCGTCGAGTACGAGCCACTCGGCGTCGGGGAGCTCGCCGGCGTGAGCCGAGGAGGTGACGCCGAGACGGGTGCCGGAGTCCTCCAGCATGTAGGTGATGCGGTCGGCGGGATAGTCGGGGTCGATCGGCACGTAGGCCGCCCCGGTCTTGGCGACCGCCCACACCGCCCGGATCATGTCGACCGATCGCGGGAAGGCGAGGCCCACGAACGTCTCCGGGCCGGCGCCGCGAGCGAGGAGGATGCGGGCGAGCCGGTTGGTCTCGGCGTCCAGCTCACGGTAGGTCAGGGCCTCGTCGCCGCAGCGCACGGCGATGCGGTCCGGCCCCCCCGCCACGGCGAGCGACAGGAGCCGTGACAGGGTCTGCGGCTCGACCGATTCGGCGCCGCGCACTCCCGCGAGACGTGCACGTTCGTCGGCGTCGAGGATGTCCACGTCGCCGATCGCCCGGTCGGTGTCGGTGAGGACACCGTCGAGGAAACGCACGAAGCGACGCGCGAAGCCGTCGATCGTGTTCTCGTCGAACAGGTCTCGCGCATACGAGAACTCGGCTGCCATACCGGCCGGTTCGCCGGCCTGATCGAATTGTTCGGCGAGGGTGAGCGACAGGTCGAATTTGGCGACGTCGATATCGGAATCCACGATGCCGAAACTCAGGCCCGGCAGATCGAAACCGGTCCGGCCCAGGTTCTCGAAGGAGAGTGCGACCTGGAACAGTGGCTGCCGCGCGGTGGACCGTTCCGGCGCCAGGATCTCGACCAGTCTCTCGAACGGGATATCGGCGTGTGCGAACGCATCGAGATCCGTCTCACGTGCCTCGGCGAGCAGGTCGGCGAACGACCGGTCGCCACGCGGCGCGGTCCGCAGCACGAGAGTGTTGACGAACATACCGATCAGGTCGTCGAGTTCCTCGTGTCCGCGGCCGGCGACGGGCGTACCGATCGCGATGTCGACGTCACCGGTGATGCGGTGCAGGAAGCCGGCGAGTGCGGCGTGCAGCACCATGAACAGGGTCGCGTTGTGCGTGCGGGCGACCTCGGTGAGCCCGTGATGGGTCGACGGGTCGACGACGAAGCGCACCTTGCCACCTCGCATCGACTGCACGGGCGGGCGCGGACGATCGGTGGGCAGGGCGATCTCGTCGGCGATCCCGGCGAGGGCGTTCTTCCAGTAGGCCGCCTGTCCGGCGAGGACCGAGGCGGGATCGTCCTCCGAACCGAGCATCCGTCGCTGCCACAGAGCGAAGTCGGCGTACTGGATCGGGAGTGCCGCCCAGGCGGGCACCGCGCCCGTCGAGCGTGCGCTGTAGGCGACCACGAGGTCTCGCGTGAGCGGCCCGACCGACCAGCCGTCGGCGCTGATGTGGTGCACCACCGTCACGAGGACGTGCTCGGTCGCGGCGAGACGGAACAGCGCGAGCCGGACCGGGATCTCGGTGGTGACATCGAAGCCGCGCGCGACGATGTCGTGTACCCGGGCCGGCAGGTCGGTCTCGGTCACGTCGACGGGTTCGAGGCGAACGGTGGCCTCCACTGCCGGGAGGATCTGCTGGATCGGACCTTCCGTCCCGCGCGGATATCGCGTACGCAGGGTCTCGTGTCGCGCCACGACGTCGTTGACGGCGTGTTGCAGGGCCTCGGCATCGAGCGATCCGGACAGCCGCACCGCCGCGGCGACATTGTAGGCGGGCGAGGACGTGTCGAACTGGTTGACGAACCACATCCGCTGCTGCGCCAGCGAGAGGGGAATCTCCACCGGGCGAATCACCGGGACGAGAGGTTCGTGGTGTTCGACCGCGGAGCACTGCTCGAGGCGGGCAGCGAGCGCACCCACGCCGGGGGCCTCGAACAGTGCGCGGACGGGAACGCGCAGTCCCGATGTCTTACCGAGACGCGCGACGACCTGGGTGGCGAGCAACGAGTTGCCGCCGAGATCGAAGAAGTCGTCGTCCAGACCGATGCGGTCGACGCCGAGCACTTCCGCGAACACACCGGCCACGGTCTGCTCGATCGTCGTGGTCGGGGCGCGGAACTCCGTGGACTCGAAGACGGGCGCGGGAAGTGCTGCGCGGTGGAGCTTTCCGTTGGCGGTCAGCGGAAGCTCGGTCAGAACGACGAACGTCCCGGGGATCATGTATCCGGGCAGTTCCCGGGCGAGAGCCTCGGCGACCCGGCCGGTGTCGACGACCGCACCGGCGGCGGGAACCAGGTACGCGACGAGCCGATCACCGAGACGCGCATCGTGGTGCGCGGTCACGACGGCCGCAGCGATGTCGTCGAGGCGACGGAGTGCCGATTCGATCTCCTCGAGTTCGATGCGGAAACCGCGGATCTTCACCTGGAAGTCGGAGCGGCCCCGGTATTCGATCTCGCCGTCGGTGCGGAGCACCGCGAGATCACCGGTGCGGTACATGCGCGTCCCGGCCGGTCCGAACGGGTCGGCGACGAAGCGGTCCGCCGTCAGGGCCGGTCGATCCTGGTAGCCGCGTGCGAGCTGGATACCGGCGAGGTAGAGCTCCCCGATCACCCCGGCGGGCACCGGATGGAGACGCCGATCGAGGATGTGGACGCGGGTGTTCCATTCGGGTGTGCCGATCGGCACGACGTGCTCGTCCGCGTCGTCGACCTCGTGCGAGGTGACCGACACGGCGGCTTCGGTCGGGCCGTAGAGGTTGAACAGTGCTGCACGGTGGGTGCGGCGGAACGCGCGAGCGGTCGTGGCCGGTAGCGCTTCACCGATCGCGAGGACGGCGCGCACGGATTCGGGGAGCGACCCCTCCGAGGCGGTCATGAGCATCTCGAGCATCGAGGGCACCAGGTGCACGACGGTGACACCCTGCTCCTGCATCGTGGCAAGCAGATAGTCCGGGTCCTGATGACCGTCCGGTCGTGCCACGACCAACCGGCCGCCTGTGGTGGGCGCCGACCAGAACTCCCACACCGACAGGTCGAACGTCGAGGCGGTCTTGAGAAGCACGACGTCGTCGGGGCCGAGATCGAATTCCTCGGCCTTCCAGAGCAACTGGTTGGTGACGGCGCGGTGGCCGACCGCGACGCCCTTCGGCCGGCCGGTCGACCCGGACGTGAAGATCACGTATGCGAGATCGTCGGGCCGCAGCGGTGAGCTCCGATGCGCGTCGAGTACCGGACCGGACGGATACCTGGCCGTGTCGATCTCGTCGAGGTCGACGATCTTCGGCAGATCGAGGGCGCAGGTCCGGCGAGCGTCGCCGTTCGTGAGGACGACCGTGGGGGCGCTCGTCTCCAGGATGTACTCGACGCGGGCCACGGGCATCGCGGGATCGATCGGTACGTATGCCGCACCCGTCTTCGCGACCGCGTACATCGCGATGGGGAGCTCCGCACAACGCGGCAGGAGGAGCGCGACACGATCCTCCGTACCGACACCCCGCTCGAGCAGCATGTGCGCGAGCCGGTTGACCTCGGTGTCGAGCTCCGCATAGGTCCAGTGCCTGTCACCCGATACGAGAGCCACCGCGTCCGGTCGGCGTGCGACCTGCTCGTCGAACAGGGTCACCAATGTGGCGGAACCGTCCGTGGTCCGGTCGGTGTCGTCGAGCTCGGCGAGCCGTCGCCGATCGGCCTCCCCGAGCAGATCGATGTCGCCCACCACCACGTGCGGGTCGGCGGTCACCGCGCGCAGGACCGTCTCGAGCAGTTCGGTGAACCGCACGACCGTGGACTCGTCGAACAGGTCGGTGGCGTAGGTGACGAAACCGCCGACACCGAGGGGCGATCCGTCCTCGGCGTAATGGTCCGCGACGATGAAGTGCAGGTCGAATTGGGAGATCCCGGTCTCGATGTCGAGACCCGTGACCGTCAGGCCCGGCAGTTCGAGGCTCGACCGCTCGACGTTCTGGAACGACAGGCCGACCTGGAACAGGGGGTGCCGCGCCTGCGATCTGGTGGGGTTGAGGATCTCGACGATCCTCTCGAACGGCAGGTCCGCATTGGCGTAGGCGTCGAGATCGATCTCCCGCACGCGGTCGAGGAGCTCGCCGAATCGCGCGTCGTCGTCCACTCGGGTGCGGAACACGAGCGTGTTGACGAACATGCCGATGACGTCGTCGAGCCGGGCCTCGCCGCGACCCGCGATCGGCGTGCCGACCGCGACGTCGGAACTCGCGCTCAATCGTGACAGGAGGACCGCGAGCGCTGCATGGAAAGTCATGAACAGCGACGCCCCGCGCTCGCGCGAGAGAGACGACAGCGCGGAGTGCACGTCCGCCGGGATCCGCAACGGAACGCGGCGACCCCGCAGGGACTGCACCGGTGGGCGGGGACGGTCGATCGGCAGTTCCAGCTGGTCGGGAAGACCGTCGAGGGTCTCGACCCAGTACCGGATCTGCGCTGCCGCGACGGAATCCGCATCGGATTCGGAGCCGAGCACCTCGCGTTGCCACAGGCTGTAGTCGGCGTACTGCACCGGCAGCGGCGTCCACGACGGACGTTCACCTGCGAGTCGCGACATGTACGCGGTCATCAGGTCGCGGGTGAGCGGCGCCATCGACGACGCGTCGGCACTGATGTGGTGGACGACGAACGCGAGCACGTGGTCGTCGGCATCCAAGCGGAACAGCCTGGCACGAAGCGGGGCATCGGCTGTGACGTCGAATCCGGCGACGGCCAGCGCGGTGACGGCGGCCTCGAGATCGCCGGGGACGATCTCGACCGGTGTCAGGTCGGGAACGGCCCCGGCCGCCGGCAGCACGACCTGCACCGGACCGTCCTCGGACTCCGGGTAGACGGTGCGCAGGATTTCGTGCCGATCGATCACGTCGGCGACCGCGGCTTCGAGAGCCCGGGCGTCGAGAGATCCCGTGATCCGGAGCGCCACCGGCAGGTTGTAGGCCGGCGAGTCCGGATCGAATCGGTTGAGGAACCACATGCGCTGCTGTGCGAGCGACAGTGGCACGCGCTCGGGACGGGGCCGGGCCTCGAGACGGGGCCGGTCCTCACCCGTCCCGCGCGATTCGAGGCGCACGGCCAGCGCCGCGACCGTGGGCGATTCGAACAGTTCCCGAACCGGGACCCGCGTGCCGAGTGCGTCGGAGATCCGTGATGCGACGCGCGTCGCGACGAGCGAGTTGCCGCCGAGTTCGAAGAAGTCGTCGTCGGCACCCACCCGGGCCACGCCGAGCACGTCGGCGTAGACACCTGCCACGATCTCCTCGATCGGGGTACGGGCCGCGCGGAACTCGCGTGCTTCGAAGACCGGTGCGGGCAGGGCCTTGCGGTCGAGCTTTCCGCTGGTGTTCAAGGGGAACTCGTCGAGCGCGACGACGGCCGAGGGCACCATGTAGGAAGGCAACGTCTTCTTCACCGCATCGAGCAGCGCCGCCCGGTCGACGGTGTGTCCCGGTGCCGGCACGACGTACGCGACCAGTTGCTCACCGGTGGAGGTGGGCACGACGAGCGCGACTGCCTGCGATACCTCGGCGCAGCCGAGCAGAGCCGTCTCGATCTCGCCGAGTTCGATGCGCTGGCCGCGGAACTTGACCTGGAAGTCGGTGCGACCCAGATAGTCCAGGACGAGCTCTCCCGCAGCGGTACGACGCCACCGCACGAGGTCGCCGGTGCGGTACATCCGGCTCCCCGGTCGTCCGAGCGGACTCGCGACGAACCTGTCGGAGGACAGGTCGGGGCGCTTCTCGTAACCCCGAGCGAGTTGAACCCCGCCGAGATACAGCTCGCCCGGCGTCCCGACCGGTGTGGGAGCCAGGCCCGAGTCGAGGACGTAGACCTGCACGTTCCACTCGGGCACACCGATCGGCACGGCGTGACCGTCGCCGTCGGCCGGCCAGTAGGTCGCCGAGACCGCCGCCTCGGTCGGGCCGTAGAGATTGTGGAGCGCCGCATCGCCGAGCCGGCGGAAGGCCGACACCGTTTCCGGCGGCAGTGCCTCTCCGATGACGAACACGTGCCGCAGGCTCGCGCAGCTGCCGGCGGGTGCCTGTGCGGCGAAGACGGTGAGCATCGACGGGACGAAATCGGTGAGGGTGACGCGGTGGCGTGTGACGGCATCCGCCACCCAGGCGGGGTCGCGATGGGCGTCGTGCGGCGCCACGACGAGGGTGCCCCCGGTGCGCAGTGGCAGGAAGTAGCCCCAGAGCGAGACGTCGAAGGTCGTGGCGGTCTTCTGCAGGTACACATCGCTCCCGGCGATGTCGTACTCGGCAGCCATCCACTCGAGCTGGTTGACGATCGCTTCGTGGGGGACGGACACACCCTTCGGCCGTCCCGTCGAACCCGACGTGAAGATCACGTAGGCCGGTGATGCGGGCTGTACGGTGCCGCGCAGTTCGTCCTCCCGGACAGGATGCGCGTCGTACCCATCCGTCTCCAGGGTGTCGAGGAGGATCGGGGCGATTCCCTCGGGGAGGTCGCCGGTGTCCGCGCTCGTGCTGAGCACACACACCGGTCGGGCGGTGTCGAGGATGTGACCGATCCGGTCGGCCGGATGGTCGGGATCGAGCGGCACGTAGGCACCGCCGGCGGTGACGACCGCGTACATGGCGACCACGAGATCGATCGACCTCCGGATCCCCAGGGCCACGAGCGATTCCGGTCCGACCCCGGACGAGATCAGGTGCCGCGCGAGTCGGTTGACGCGTGCGTCGAACTCGGCATAGGTGAGCGACTCGTCGCCGAAGAGGACCGCGGTGGCTCCCGGGACGCGGTCGACCTGGGCCCGATAGCGTGACAGCAGTGTCCCCGTGTCCGTCGGATGGTCGGTCGCGTTGACCCCGACGGTGAGTGCATGACGCTCGTGCGGGGTCAGCAGGTCGATCTCCCCGACCGGGATGTCGGCGTCGCTCGCGAAGGCTCCGAGCACCGACACCAGGCGCTCCGCCAGGGCGCGAACGGTCGAGTCGTCGAAAAGATCGGTGGCGTAGGTGAACTGGGCTCCGATTCCGGCGGGGCGCCCGTCCACCTCCCGGGGGGTCACCGTGAGCTGGAGGTCGAACTTGGCGATGCTTCCGCCGAGATCCACCGGTACGAGCTCGAGATCGCGCAGCGCGAGTTCGGGCTGCGCCATGTTCTGGAAGAACAGGGCGACCTGGAAGAGCGGGTGGTGCCCCGCGGAGCGGACCGGATCGAGGATCTCCACGAGCCGCTCGAACGGCAGATCGGCGTGCGCGAATGCGTCGATGTCGGTATCGCGGACCCGGCGCAGGAGCTCGGCGCAGGTCAGGTCGGGCGTGATGTCGGTGCGCAGCACAAGGGTGTTGACGAACATGCCGATGAGGTCGTCGAGGGCCTGTTCGCCACGCCCGGCGACGGGTGTGCCGATCGCGATGTCGTGTGCGCCCGAGATCCTCGACAACAACACCGCGAAGGCTGCGTGGACGACCATGAACGGCGAACATCCCGCTGCCCGGCCGAGTTCGGCGACGGCCGCGTGCAGTGCCGGATCGATCTCGAAATCGACGGTGGCGCCGCGACCCGACGCCTCGACCGGCCGGGGCCGGTCCGTAGGGAGTTCGAGCCGGTCCGGTAGGTCGGCGAGAACGGACGTCCAGTACGCGATCTCCTTCGCCACCGGAGAATCGGGATCGTCCTCGGAGCCGAGCACCGCACGCTGCCACAGGGTGTAGTCGGCGTACTGCACGGCGAGCGGTTGCCACCCGGGGACCGCTCCGGCGGTGCGGGCGAGGTAGGCGGTGACGAGGTCGCGTACGAACGGTTCGGTGGACGCCCCGTCTGCGGCGATGTGGTGGACGACGATGACCAGGACGTGCTCGTCGGGCGCGACCCGCAGGAGTTCGAGCCGCAGCGGCACCTCCGTCGTCACGTCGAAACCGGCCGACACGGTGCGCAGGACGCGGTTCTCCACTTCGGAGACCGGGACGTCCTCGACACGCACCGTCGGGGTGGCCGCCGACGGGGGAAGGATCACCTGACTGCCCACCCCGTCGCGATCGGGGTAGACGGTGCGGAGCGTTTCGTGCCGATCCACGAGGTCGGCGATCGCCGCGCGGAGCGCGTCGACGTCGAGCGCCCCGCGCAACCGGAGCGCGACGGGGATGTTGTTCGCTGCCGAGCCGGTGTCGAACCGGCTGAGGAACCACATCCGCTGCTGGGCGAGCGACAGCGGAATCGTCTCGGGCCGCGTACCGGCGGTGAGCGGGATACGGCCGCCGGTGCCGAGGGGTTCGATCAGCGCGGCGAGCGCAGCCACGGTCGAGCCCTCGAACAACAGTCGGGCCGGCACACGGGTGTCGAGGCGTTCACCGAGCCGGGCCGCCACCCGGGTCGCCACGAGCGAGTTGCCGCCGAGATCGAAGAAGTCGTCGTCGAGACCCACCCGTTCCAGGCCGAGCAGCGTCGCGAACTCCTCGGCGACAGCGATCTCGGTATCCGTGACAGGCGGGCGGAACTCGACGGTCACCGGATCGGGGTCCGGCAGCGCCGCGCGATCGACCTTGCCGGACGGCGTCAGCGGGATCTCGTCCAGTACGACGATCACCGACGGAACCATATGCGACGGAAGAGCGTTCGATATCTCTTCGGTAACCACGCGGGTGTCGATCCCCGCCCCCTCCGAGGAGTGCAGGTAGGACACCAACTGTGCTTGACCCGCCGGCGTCTCGCGACCCACCGTCATCGCGAAATCGACTCCGTCACAGGCGGCGAGCGCTGCGTCTATCTCACCGAGTTCGACTCGGAAACCGCGGATCTTGACCTGGAAGTCGTTGCGTCCCAGGTAGATCAATTCGCCGTTCGTGCCGCGGGAGGTACGGACGAGATCGCCGGTACGGTAGAGCCTGGTACCGCCCGGCCCTGCGACGAATCGTTCTGCGGTCAGACCGGGGCGTCCCCGATAGCCTCTGGCCAGAGCCGTCCCGGACACGTACAGTTCACCGGCCACGCCGGGAGCGACCGGATTCAGGCGGGCGTCGAGGACGGACGCGCTCAGATTGCGAACCGGCGTACCGATCGTCACAGGCCGTCCCGGTTCGAGCGGCCCGCTGCAGTGCGTCATGATCGTCGACTCGGTCGGTCCGTAACCGTTGAAGAATCGGCGCCCGGGTGCCCAGCGCTCCACGACATCCGGCGGACATGCCTCACCAGCGGAGAGCACCATCTCCAGATCGGTCAGAGTGCTCGGGTCGATCGAGGTCAGCACGGCCGGGGTGATCACGGCGTGCGTCACGCGCTCGCGGCGTAGCAGTTCGGCGAGCTCGTCCCCGCCGAACACGGTGGGCGGTGCGACGACCATGGTCGCGCCGACGGAGATCGTCATCAGCCATTCGAAGACCGACGCGTCGAAGCTCGGCGACGCCACGTGCAGCACGCGCGACTGCGGTGTCAGATCGAAGCGTGCCGCGACTTCCTGCGCGAGGTCGTCGAGGCCCGTGTGGGTGACGGGGACGCCCTTCGGCCGGCCCGTCGAACCCGAGGTGTAGATGACATAGGCCGGGTTCTCGGCCCGCAGCGGCAGCACCCGCTCGTCGAAGCTCACGGGAGCGGACGGCAGAGCGTCGGCATCGGTGATCGTCTGCGGATCGTCGAGCGCGATCCACTCGACGGTCTCGGGCAGCGCGGCCACCGCGGCCGCCCGGGTCAGACCCAGGCGTGCGCCGGAGTCGGCGATCATGAACTCGATGCGGTCTGCCGGATAGTTCGGGTCGACGGGAACGAATGCCGCGCCCGACTTGGCGACCGACCACACCGCGAGCACGGACTCGATCGAACGGGCGAGCGATACCGCGACCACGTCCTCGGGGCCGATCCCCCGGTCGATCAGGAGACGAGCCGTTCGCGACGACGCGGCGTCGAGTTCGGCGTAGGTCAGGGAACGGTCGCCGAAGACCACGGCCGTGGCCGCCGGGTCTCGTTCCACGGCAGCCGCCAGCAACTGCGGAAGGAGCACGGCACGCGGTCCGCGCCGCCGGGCGGGGCGCCGACGGGGCCGGCTGCCGCGGTCCGTCCGTGCCGGATCGGCGTTCCGGACGTCGTCGAGGTTCGTCCGAGCCTCGTCCCCCTGCTGCCCGCCGACCTCGCGCGAGAACTCACTCACCACTGGTACCGATTCCCTCGAACGTCCCGTTTCGGCCGCGACCACCCGTTGTTACCGGGTGGTCAGTTGCCCCATTAGAGCATCGCGGGGCAAGGCGTCATGTTACGGCGAGCCTCGGGCACGCCCGCATGGGGCGACCCTCGGCGGTTCGCCCCATGCGGCAGAGATATCGAGTTCTTGCCGGTCAGCGCCCCGAATCGAGCCGTCGGCCGAGGGCGGGACCGATCACGGCCCAGGCCTTCCGGGTGGCGAGGTCCCAGTGGGAGACGGGGACCTCGCGCGTGGTCACCAGTCCGTTCACGAACGGATACCACGTCTCCGCGGATGACGCGGAGCGGTCGGCCTCGGCGACGAAGACCGTCAGGTCCCCGTCGTAGACCTCGGGTCGATGTGACGCGAGGAGGGTGTAGGAGTGACGCACACCCTCGACGATCCGTTCGATCCGCTCCGGGGTGAGTACGTCGAACGGGGCCGGTAGACCCTCGACGATCTTCTGCGCGTTCTCGGGGGTGAGCTCGGTGAAGGGCACCGAGGCCTCCGGGAAGTCCCCGCCGAAACCGAGGACCTCGGCGACGGTGGGTGCGGTCGCCCGCTCCGGAGCCGCAGCGCCTCGTGTCTCCGGGTAGGCGTCGAGCAGCGCGAGGGTCGGAACCTCCTGCCCGGCGCGGCGCAGTCGTATCGCGACGGCCTGGGCGAGGATGCCTCCCATCGACCAGCCGACGAGATGGTAGGGACCGTGAGGGTGGATCTCCCGGATACGCCGGGCGTACTCGTCCGCCCACGCATCGATGCTCGAGGGGAGAGCGCCACTCGCCCCGAGGGCGGGCGACTGCAGGCCGTAGACGGGACGGTCGCCCAGATACGGGACGAGACCGGCGAAACCCCATGCGAGTCCCGTCACGGGATGGATGCAGAACACCGGCGCACCCTCCCCACCGGCACGCAGGGGTAGAACGAGATCCAGGCCTGCGTCGCCGAGTGCGTCTCGCGCCGAGTCGCCGTGCGCATCGATCCGGGCGGCGAGTTCCTCGACGCCCGGATGAAGGAAGAGCCACGGCAACTCGACGTGGGCGTCGAGGACGTCCCGCAGGCGTGCGGCGACCTTCACGGCGCTGAGCGAGTTGCCCCCGATTCCGAAGAAGTCGTCGTCGAGACCCACGCGGTCCCGGGTACCGAGCACTTCCGCGTAGATCGAGGCGACGACCGTCTCCGTGCGGCCGCGCGGGGCGCGATACGGCGCCGAGGCGACCTCCGCTTCCGGAAGAGCCTTGCGGTCGACCTTGCCGTTGACGTTGAGCGGCAGCACGTCGAGCGTGACGAAGCCCTGGGGGACCATGTAGGACGGCAGGGTCCGGGTCAGTGCGGCGCGGATCGACGCGATGTCCGGGGATTCGGCGACGGGAACCACGAATGCCACGATCCGATCGCCGTTCTGCACGGTGACGACGGCGTCACGAACCTGCGGAAGCGCACGCAACGCCGATTCGATCTCCCCCAGTTCGATGCGGAAACCCCGCACCTTCACCTGGAAGTCGGCGCGATCGAGGTATTCGAGCGTGCCCGACAGCCCGTCCTCGTCGAACCGCCAGCGCACGACGTCGCCGGTGCGGTACAGACGCGTACCGGGTGCACCGAACGGGTTCGCCACGAACCGTT
Source organism: Rhodococcus sp. As11 (assembly GCF_048957735.1). Classification (NCBI taxonomy): domain Bacteria; kingdom Bacillati; phylum Actinomycetota; class Actinomycetes; order Mycobacteriales; family Nocardiaceae; genus Rhodococcus; species Rhodococcus sp. As11. Next base: position 26,287 of record NZ_JARDJE010000005.1, on the reverse strand, counting down.
CGGAGGTGAGCTCGGGACGCCCGAGGTAACCGCGAGCGAGCTGGGCACCGGCGAGATACAGCTCTCCCGCGACACCCGGCGGCACCGGATGCAGGCGGTCGTCGAGGACGAACACCTGCGTGTTGGGGATCGGCGCCCCGATGGGCACGGATGTGTCCGCCGTCTCGGTGACTCGGTGAGCCGTCACCGAGACCGCCGCCTCGGTCGGACCGTAGAGGTTGACGAGGTCCGTGTCGGAGTGCTCGAGGGTGCGTTCCGCGGTGTCGATCGGAAGTACCTCGCCGATCGCCAGGACGCGTCGCAGCGAACCCGGCAGTTCTCCTTCTGCGTCGTCGAGCAGCGCATCGAGCATCGAGGGGACGACGTGCAGGGTCGTCACGTTCTCGCGGCGGATCAACTCGTTGAGGTAGGCGGGGTCACGGTGTCCGTCGGGCGACGCGACGACGAGCTTCGCACCCGAGGTGGGCGCCGACCAGAACTCCCACACCGACAGGTCGAAGGTCGCGGCGGTCTTGAGGAGGACCGCGTCCCCCTCGCCGAGCCGGTACTCGTTCTTCTTCCAGACCAGCTGATTGACGATCGCCTCGTGCGAGACGACGACTCCCTTCGGACGGCCGGTCGAGCCCGAGGTGTAGATCACATACGCCGCGTTCCCGGCGCGCAGGGGTGCGAGACGGTCGGAGTTCCGCAGGGCGCGACCGTCGTACGCGGCGAGATCGACCGTGTCGACCTCGATCGTCGGGCGGTCACCGGGGAGGTCGATCCGGTCGCGGCCGGTGGTGAGCACACACGCCGGGTCGGCCGACTCCACGATGTACTCGATCCGCTCGCGGGGATGGTCGGGGTCGAGCGGCAGGTACGCTCCACCGGCCTCGACGACGGCATACATCGCGACGACGAGATCGATCGAACGACGGATGGGGAGGGCGACGACCGTCTCGGGGCCGACTCCGTGTTCGATCAGCACCCGTGCGAGACGGCGTACCCGCGTGGCGAATTCACCGTAGGTGAGTTCGCCCTTCGCATCGACGAGCGCGCAGGCCGACGGTGTTGCGCGGACCTGGTCGGCGAACAGGTCGGCGAGGGTCCGGCCGGGGCCCACCGCGACCTGCTCGGCCTCCCATGCTTCGAGCATGGCGGCGAGCTGGTCGGGATCGTGCAGGTCGATATCGCCGACCACGACGTCCGCGTCGTCGGCGACGACCGACAGGATCCGCAGGTAACGGTCGACCATGCGGCGGACGGACGACTCGTCGAACAGGTCGGTGGCGTAACCGAATTCGATGTCGAACCCACCGGGTCCGCCGTTCACGCCGCGGTCGACGATCGTGACGTGGAGGTCGAACCGGACCGACGAGGACGAGGCGTCGAGCGGTTCGACCCGCAGGCCCGGCAACTCGAGCGCGTCGAGAGTGAAATTGTGGTACGACAGGCCCACTTGGAAGAGGGGATGGCGCGCCGGCGACCGAACCGGGTCGAGCACCTCCACGAGCCGCTCGAACGGGACGTCGGCGTGGTCGAAGGCCGCGATGTCCACTCGGCGCGCCTGGTCGAGCAGTTCGGTGAAGGACGCGCCGAGGTCGACGTCGGTGCGCAGGGCGAGCATGTTGACGAACATGCCCACGAGGTCGTCGAGTTCGGGTGCCGATCGGCCCGCGACGGGCGTCCCGATCACCACGTCGTGGGTGTTCGACAGTCGCGCCAGCAGCGCCGCGAGCGCGGCGTGGACGACCATGAACGGCGTCGTCCCGGTGCGGCGTGCCAGCGCGGTGATCGACTCGTAGGTGTCGCCGTCGAGTTCGGTGCGCACGGTGCCGCCGCCCGAGCCGAGGATGGCGGGGCGGACGTGGTCGGTGGCGAGGTCGAGGTGGTCGGGGATACCGGCGAGCGCTTCGGTCCAGTACGCCAGTTGTCGGCCGGCGACGGAGCCGGGATCGTCGTCGCTGCCGAGGACCTCGCGCTGCCACAGCGTGTAGTCGGCGTACTGCACCGGCAGCGGCGTCCACGCCGGCGGACGGCCTCCGGCGCGGGCGGTGTACGCGGTCACGAGATCGCGCACGAGCGGCGCGAGCGACGTGCCGTCACCGGCGATGTGGTGCATCACGAGCATGAGCACATGGTCGTCGGTTCCGGTCTCGAACAGGGCCGCGCGGACCGGCACCTCCGCGGTCACGTCGAATCCACGTCCGGCGACGGCCGCGAGCCGCTCGACCAGTGCCTCTGCCGGAATCTGCTCCACCGGCACGTCGACCGCGACCCTCCCGGGTTCGAGGATGCGCTGTTCCCCGGTGCCGTCGACCTCCGGGTAGACCGTGCGCAGGGTCTCGTGACGTTCGACGATGTCGGCGAACGCCGTACGCATCGCGTCGATGTCGAGCGTGCCCGCGAGCCGGACCGCCAGCGGAATGTTGTAGACGGCGGACTCGGGATCGAGGCGGTTGAGGAACCACATGCGCTGCTGGGCGTAGGACAGCGGCAGGCGTGCGGGTCTGGGCCGTGCGACGAGCGGCACCGTTCCGCCGGACGAGGTGGCGTCGAGACGGCCCGCGAGCCCCGCGACGGTCGGTTCCTCGAACAGCGCCGCGGCACCGACCGTGACTCCGAGACGTGTCCGGAGACGACCGGTGACGGAGGTCGCGAGCAGCGAGTTGCCGCCGAGATCGAAGAAGTTGTCGTCGAGCCCGACCCGGTCCACACCGAGCACGTCGGCGAACACCTCGGCGATCGCCCGTTCCGATACCGTCGCGGGGGAACGGAACTCGGTGGCCGTGATCTCGGGTTCCGGCAGGGCGGCGCGGTCGACCTTGCCGGACGGGGTGAGGGGAATCCGGTCGAGGACGACGACGGCTGCGGGAACCATGTACGCCGGAAGCAGGTCTGCGACGTGGCGGGTGAGGACATCCGCATCGAGCGCCGCGCCGGCCCCGTGCACGTACGCCACGAGACGTGTCTCCCCGGCAGGTGTCGGGCGGCCGAGGGTGACGGCGAAATCCACTCCGGGGAAGGACGACAGCGCCGCGTCGATTTCCCCGAGTTCGATGCGGAATCCGCGCACCTTCACCTGGAAGTCGTTGCGGCCCACGTAGACGATGCCCGCATCGGCGCTTTCGGGTCCGCGTACGACGTCACCGGTGCGGTACATCCGTGCGCCTCCGGCAGCCGCGACGAATCGTGTCGCCGTCAATCCGGGACGTCCGTGATAGCCGCGGGCCACGCCCGGACCCGAGACGTACAGTTCCCCCACGACACCTGCGGGAACCGGATGCAGACGCGAGTCCAGCACGGACTCCGACACGTTGCGGATCGGGGGCCCGATCGTCACCCGGTCGCCGGGAGCGAGTTCGTCCGAGATGTTCGACATGATCGTCGTCTCGGTGGGGCCGTAGCCGTTGAAGAATCGGCGTCCGAGAGCCCATCGCGTCACCAGTTCGGGCGGGCACGCCTCACCACCGACGACGACCGTGTTCAGCACGCCGAGCCCGGACGGGTCCACCGAGGACAACGCGGCCGGAGTGACGAAGGCGTGGGTGACCCCGTGTCGCAGAACGAATTCTGCGAATTCGCCACCGCCGAAGACCGAGCGCGGCGTCACGACCATGGTCGACGACGCCCCGACCGCCAGGAGCAGTTCGAGTACGGAAGCGTCGAAACTCGGCGATGCGAAGTGCAGGGTGCGCGAATCGGCCGTCAGGCCGTAGCGTTCGACCTGCTCCGCACAGAAGTTCGCGAGACCGGTGTGGGTGACGACCACACCCTTGGGCCGTCCGGTCGAACCGGACGTGTAGATGACGTAGGCGGCGTTGTCCGGTCGCAGCGGACCGCGTCGCTCGTCGAAGCCCACCGGGGTCGAGGCCAGCGCCTCCGCTTCGGACGACACGTCCGGTGCATCGATCCGCAGCCACTCGACGGTCTCCGGCAACGAGGAAGCGGTGTCCGAAAGGGTCAGTCCGGTAACAGCGCCGGAGTCGACCACCATGTGCTCGACCCGATCGGGCGGGTATGTGGGGTCGACGGGAACGAAGGCCGCGCCCGTCTTGGCGACGGCCCAGGTGGCGACCACCGATTCCGGCGACCGGACGAAAGCCAGCGCTACGACGTCCTCGGGGCCGATACCACGGCCGATCAGCAGTCGCGCCAGACGTGACGAAGCGGCGTCGAGTTCCGCGTAGGTCGTCGATCCCGATTCGGAGAGCATCGCGATACCGGAAGGATCGCGCTCGACCGCCGCGGCCAGCAGATGCGGGAGAAGCGCGGTCGCGGGACGGCGGCGTAGACGGTGCTTCCACCGGCGAGAACCGCGCTGTCGGTGAGCGTCTGCGGACACCGCCGGACTCGATTCCGGCCCGATTGCACTGGTGGTCATGCCCTCCCCGATCTCGCCGGGGGTACGCAGAACCAGACGTCGCGAGAGTTCGCGGCGCCCATCGATCGAGCATCCGTGTGGACTGGTCCCCGACTACCGGTCCACACCTGCCGATCGTGATCGAGTCTGGCACAGGCCGGGCTAGGGCTCCACTCGAACGGACGGACCGACTCCGTCTCCCCGGTTGCCCGACTGGGCAATTCGGACATTCTCACCGCAGGTGAACTTCGCCAGGATCGGCCCGATCTCACGGCATCCTTCATCGGAGGTGATGCCCCAGTGATCGACGTCCACGATGTGCCGCACCACGCGACCGGTGACGAACGGATCCCACTCCCGAAGCGAAGGCTGTTCCCGGCGGGAGGATTTCCCGGCCTCGACGAACAACATGTTCCCGTCGAACAGGCCCGGTGTGTGACCTTCGAGCACCTCGAAGGAGTGGGTTATGCCGCGCAGAATCCCGTCGAGGGGAAGCGACCCGAGCGCCGGCCCGTTGTCGTCGGCCGGGTTGTTTGTGAAACGAAACACACCTGCGGGTGGTGTGTCGCCACCCTGCCCGGCCCCCATCAGGCCTGCCATCGCGACCTCCGCCGGATCGACCCGATCGGTCAGGACGATCCGTACGTGCGCGTCGAGGAGGGTCAGCGACGAGACGATCGATCCCGCACGCTGCAACCGGACCGCCATCTCGTGGGCGATGACGCCACCCATCGACCAACCGACGAGGTGATACGGACCGGCGGGCCGGACTTCACGAACGGCCTCGACGTAGACGGCCGCCCATTCCTCGATGGACCCGGGTAGCGGCGCGTCACCCGACAGTGCCGGTGACTGCAGTCCGTAGACCGGGCGTCCGTCCTCCACATACTCGGCCAGCCCGGCGAAACTCCACGCCAGGCCGACGACGGGATGCACGAAGAACACCGGTGGACCATCGGCATCCGGTGTGCGCAGCGGTAGCACGATGTCGAAAGCCGCACTGCGTCCGTCCTCGCCGGTCGGGTCGGTGCGATCGATCCGTTCCGCGAGATCGGCGACCACAGGACTGTCGAAGATCCACTCGACCGGCACGGTGTGCCCCACCGTAGCCGCCAACTCGCCGTTGACGGCGATCGCGAGCAACGACGTACCGCCGAGTGCGAAGAAGTCGTCGTCCCGTCCCACTCGCTCGATCCGGAGCGTGCGAGCGAATGCCGACGCGACAGCTGCTTCGGTGTCCGTCCGTGGCGGACGGTACCGAGAGGCTTCGGCCCGCAGAACGGGAAGAGCATTGCGGTCGAGTTTTCCGGTGGTCCCCCGGGGCAGTCGGTCGAGCAGGCCGATCGCGGTCGGAATCATGTATCCCGGCAGCCGCTCGGTGAGGGCGGGTCGTAGCGCTTCCACGTCGAGGTCGGTGTCGTCGTCCGCCACGACGAAGGCCACCAGCCGGTCTCCCCGGTCCGCATCCTTCTGCACCGCCGCGGCGGCGGTGATCACCCCCGGGCACGAACGCAGCGCATCCTCGATCTCGGCGAGTTCGACCCGGAAACCGCGGATCTTCACCTGCTGGTCCCGACGTCCCACATACTCGAGTTCGGTGCCGGCCGAGGTCTCCACCCACCGCACGAGATCACCGGTGCGGTACAACCGTCCGTCGCCGAACGGGTCCGCGACGAACCGAGCGGCGGTCTCCGCCGTACGGCCGAGGTATCCGCGCGCAAGCTGTACCCCACCCAGATACAGCTCGCCCACGACCCCCACCGGAACCGGGTTCAGGCGCCCATCGAGCACACGCACGGTCGTGTTCCATGCGGGCACACCGATCGGAACGACATGCCGGTCGTCCTCCCGCACCTCGTGGGCAGTGACCGAGACGGTCGCCTCGGTGGGACCGTAGAGATTCGTCAGCACGGCATCCGAGCACTTCCGGAATCCCTCGGCCGAGGCGGGCGACAGCGCTTCCCCGATGGACAGCACCCGGCGCAACGAGGCGGGATATCCGCCGGTCGCTGCCGCGGTGAGCATATCGAGCATGGTCGGTACGGAGTGGAAGGTGGTGACCTCCTCCCGATCCATCAAGGCCAGCATCGCCGCAGGGTCGAGATACCGTCCGGGCGGCGGAACGACCAGGCATCCACCGGAAGTGAGCGCACCCCAGAACTCCCACACCGACAGATCGAAGGTCGGCGGTGTGTGCAGCACTGCCACTTCACGGTCGTCCGCTCCGAACCGGGAACGGATCCATTCCAGCTGGTTCACCACCGCCCGGTGCGGGACGACCACCCCCTTCGGTGTTCCCGTGGAGCCCGAGGTGAACAGCACGTAGGCCGCATTGTCGGGTGACAGCGGCGAAATCCGGTCCGCATCGGTGAAATCGTCCGCCGGCAGCTCTTCCCACGCCGGGTCGTCGATGTCGAACAGAACCGCGTCACGGGTATCGACCGTGCGGGTTGCGCCGGTGGTCTTCGACGAACGGAGAACGAGCGCGGGACGGGCGGTGTCCACGATCTGTTCGATCCGGCCGGGCGGCAGAGAAGGATCGAGGGGAACGTAGGCGCCGCCTGCCGTCGAGACGGCGAACATCGCGACGACGAGCTCGAGAGAGTTCGGCATCAGAAGTCCCACCCGGGTCTCGGGTCCGACACCTGCTGCGACGAGTGCGCGTGCCGTACGGTTCACCCGCGCAGCGAATTCCCGGTACGACGCTCGTCCGCCGGGGTGGACCACCGCGGTGGCCTCCCGGACACGGGATACGTTTCTGCGGAAGAGCTCCGGTAGCGTCTGCGCGTCGGCCGGGTGTCGCCGGCCGCCCGAGATGTGCAGGAGGCGGGTGCGTTGCGCGGGGTCGAGCATCTGTGCGTCGCCCACCGGCCGCGTGGGGTCGGTCACGAGGTCGCGAACCAGGCGCACGAACATGCCCGCGAGTGCCTGCGCGGTGGACTCCTCGAAGAGATCTGTCGCGTAGGTGAGCACACCGGCCAACCCGTCCACCACGCCCTCGCCGTCGTAGCGTTCGGCGAGGATCAGGTGCAGATCGAATTGGGAGACGTTCCTTTCCGCTACGAGACTTTCGGCCTCGAGACCCGGTAGGTCGAGATACGCGCGCGACAGGTTCTGGAAGGACAATCCGACCTGGAACAACGGGTGGTGCGCGAGAGACCGCACCGGATCGAGCACCTCGACGAGACGCTCGAACGGCACATCGGCGTGCGCGAACGCGGCGAGGTCCGCCTTCCGGACCCGGGAGAGCAGAGTGGAGAACGACTCCACGAGATCTACCTCGGCCCGGAAGACGATGGTGTTGACGAACATTCCGACGAGGTCGTCCAGTGCCGGGTCGTTCCGTCCCGCGACGGGAGTACCGACCACGATGTCGCGCATGCCGGACAGCCGGGAGAGCAGCACCGCGAACGCCGCGTGAACCACCATGAACGGCGTGGCGCCGTGATCCTGCGCAAGTGCCCGGAGCGCCGTGTGGACCTCCGTACCGATCGAGACATCCACGCTTGCACCACGATACGACTGCGCCTTCGGCCGCGGGTGATCGGCGGGAAGGTCGATCCGGTCGGGGATCCCGTCGAGGGCGCGACGCCAGAAATCCACCTGTCGGGAGGACATCGAGCCGGGGTCGGACTCGTCGCCGAGGATCTCGCGCTGCCACAGCGTGTAATCCGCGTACTGCACGGACAATTCGGGGAGCCGCGGTTCCGAACCGGAGAGTCGGGCGACGTAGCAAGCCGCAAGATCCCGGGTCAGCGGTCCCATCGAGTAGCCGTCGGCGGAGATGTGGTGCACCACGACGACGAGCACGTGCTCCTCCGGCGCCGTCCGGAGGAGTTCGACGAGGAACGGGACCTCACGGGTGACATCGAACCGAGTGGAGACGACCCGTTCGATCCTGCCGGCCAGCGCATCCGGCGAGATGTCGACCGGGACGAGCCCGGACCGCACCGAGTCCGCACCGAGAATGTGCTGTACGGGACGGCCGTCGACCTCCGGGTAGACCGTCCGCAACGACTCGTGCCTGGCCACGACGTCATCGATCGCACGGCCGAGCGCGTCTGCGTCGAGCGCTCCGGTGAACCGGACGACGACCGGAATGTTATAGGCCGCAGACGAATCGACACGGTTGAGGAACCACATGCGTTGCTGCGCCAACGACAACGGCACCCGCTCCGGACGCTCCCACGCCGACAACACCACAGTCCCGGCACCGCCACCGGCACCGGCACCGGCGGTCTCGGTACCCAGACGAGCCGCCAACTCCTGCACCGACGACGTCTCGAACACCACCGGCACCGCCACCCGATACCCCAACCGCGCCGACAACCGCGCCACCAACCGCGTCGCCGCCAACGAATTACCCCCCAGATCGACGAACGAATCGTCCAACCCGACCCGCTCGACCCCCAGAACCTGCGCCACCTCCTCGGCCACGGCCACCTCGACCACCGACCGCGGCGCCCGATACTCGGCCACCTCGAACACCGGCGCCGGCAACGCCGCCCGATCCACCTTCCCCACCGGCGTCAGCGGCACCTCGTCGAGCACCGTCACCGACGACGGCACCATGAACCCCGGCAACACCTCCCCCACCGACGCCCGCACCCGCACCGGATCGAGCACCGCCCCCGCCTCGGGCACCACATACGACACCAACACCGACTCCCCCGACGCCGACACCACCCCCACCGTCACCGCGAACCCGACCCCCGGCACCGCCGACAACACCGCATCGATCTCCCCCAACTCGATCCGGAACCCCCGGATCTTGACCTGGAAATCACTGCGCCCCACATACTCGAACACCCCATCGCCACCCCGACGCACCAGATCCCCCGTCCGGTACATCCGACCACCCGGGGTGAACGGATCGGCCACGAACCGCGCCGCGGTCAACCCGAACCGACCGTGATAACCCCGCGCCACCTGCGCCCCGGCCACATACAACTCACCGACCACACCCTCGGGCACCGGACGCAACCGCTCATCGAGCACGAACGCCCCCACCCCCGCGATCGCCGACCCGATCACCACCGGCGCATCGGGCACCAACTCCGCCGACGACGTCGCCAGAATCGTCGTCTCCGTCGGACCATAAGCATTGAAGAACCGCCGCCGACCCGGCACCGACCACCGCCGCACCAGATCCGGAGTGAACGACTCCCCCGCCACCACCACCACACGCAGAGCATCCAACCCGGCAGGATCCATCGACCCCAACGCACCCGGCGTCATGAACACATGCGACACCGACTGCGCGGCAATCACATCCGCCAGATCCGGACCACCACCGACCCCCGCCGGCGCCACCACCACCGTCGCCCCCGCCGAGAACCCCACCCCCAACTCGAGCAACGACACATCGAAACTCGGCGAACACACATGCAACACCCGCGACGAGGAATCGACCCCGAAATGCTCACGCTCGGCCGCGATCACCCCACCGACACCGGCATGCGAGACCACCACACCCTTCGGCCGCCCCGTCGACCCCGAGGTATAGATCATCCACGCCGCATCCGACGGCTCGAGCGACCGCACCCGATCCGCATACGAGATCGGCCGCGACGACAACCCCCGCACCTGCGCCGCCACCGACACCTCATCGACCGCCACCACCGGCACCGACCCCGCCGCCCCGGCCACCACCGACGACACCGACGACACCGTCAACGCCACCACCGCACCCGAATCGGCCACCATGAACTGCACCCGCTCGGCCGGATAACCCGGATCCACCGGCACGAACGTCGCCCCCGACTTCGCCACCGCCCACAACACCACCACCGACTCGAGCGACCGCGGCACCGCCACCACCACCGCATCCCCCGGCCCCACCCCACGACCGATCAACCACCGCGCCCACCGCGACGACACCGCATCGAGCTCCCGATACGACAACGACCGAGAACCCTCCACCACCGCCACCGCATCACCGGCCGACTCCACCGCCGACACCAACAACTGCGGCAACAACACACCACGACGACCACGCCCACGCCGCTCCGGGCGGGGTCCGCCGGACCGGCGACCACTCCGCGACTGTGTCGCGGCTCCTCCGAACCTGTCGATTCCTCGTTCGGACCCCGCCTCGGCCACGTGACAACTCCTCCCCGTCGGAGCACCCCGACGGCCCCGGTCACGGTAAAGTTACCGTTCGGTCACGTGTCCTGCACGCCCGACCGGGAGGACCGTCGGGCGCTCGTGTTCGTCACAGCTCACAATCCGTCCGGAGTGTCACCCCGAGAAGTCGATCATGAACCGGACGACCACGGGTGAGTTCTCGCGCAGATGGTGGCGTCGACCGATTCGGAAGCCGCCGTCCCGACCCCGTCCGTGACCGAGACGAACTCGAGATCCGCACAGCCGACGAGGTCGGCCACCGCATCACCGGGAACGAATGCGTGTGTCACCCATTCCTCTTCCGCAGCACGGGCGAGATCGTCACGGTTTTCGGGAACGATCACGACAGCACCGGCCAGTGCGGCAGCGAGCACCGCATATACCGACCAGGGGTCTGCCGCCCGCCCCGACACCAGGATCCGAGCATCGTAGGTGAGACCGAACTCGGTGCGATCGCGGCGAAGAGCAGCCACCGCACGTCCCTGAGTGAGGTCGCCCTGCGGCAGCCTCAGCGCAGGGTCCCCGGCACGGAGGACGGACCTGCGCTCGGTGTAGGCGACGGGGCGCTCCGATTGCGCCGACACCCTCGACACCAGTTCCGGGTCGTCCATCGGAAGCAGAACCGCCGAGCCGTCGGCGGTGCGCTGTGAGGTCGTGAGAATCCAACGAGCCTCGGAGGACGTCCCCGCCGCGATCGCGGCCCCCGTCTTCACGGTTGCCCAGATGGCGGTCACCAGGTCGATTCCGGCGGGGACGTCGACGGCGACGGTCTCGCCCGGACCCGCACCGAGCGAGATCAGATGCCGCGCCCACCGAGAGGATCGTTTCTCGACCTCCGCGAAGGTCGACTCGGTCTCGCCGAACACGACGGCAGGAGCGTCGGGATCCGATTCGACCACAACGCGCAGTTCCTGGGCGATCGTCGTATCGGGGACCTGAGAGGACGACTCCGGCACGGCGCGAGGGGCACCGGTGACCACGGCGACCTCGTCAGCGGTCCGGATATCGATGTCCCCGACCACCGCGGCGGGATCGGCGGCCACCGCGTCGAGCACCGCCACGAAACGACGCGCGTAGGCCTCCACGGTGTCCGCGTCGAACAGATCGGTCGCGTAGGTGAAGGCAACGGCCATCCCACCCGGCCCGCTCGCGGAGTCCTCCCGAGGCTCCACCGTGACCTGCAGATCGAACTTGGCGGAGAGCTCTCCCGTGTCGAGCGCTTCGACGGTCAGCTCCGGCAGTTCCATACGCACGGGGTCGAGGTTCTGGAAGGACAGCACCGTCTGGAAGACCGGATGCCGGGAGCTCGAACGAGCGATCCCCAGTTCGTCCACGACACGCTCGAACGGCACGTCCGCATTCGCGAAGGCTTCGAGGTCGCCGGCTCGGACCGTGTCGAGCAGGGCGTCGAACGCCGTAGCCGGGTCGACGTCGCTGCGCAGTGCCAGCGTGTTGACGAACATGCCGACCACGTCGTCGAGTGCCCGAGCACCGCGCCCGGCCACTGCCGTCCCGATCACGACGTCGCGCGAACTGCTCAGTCTCGACAGCAACACCGCGAGAGCGGCATGCACCACCATGAACAGCGAGGCACGATGTTCCGAGGCGAGAAGGTCGAGACGAGCACGGGTGTCCGCGGACACATCGATCATGGTCGTGGCACCGCGGGTGCTGGTCTGTGCGGGTCGCGGCCGGTCGGCGGGAAGGTCCAGCAGGTCCGGCACCCCTGCCAGGCGTTCACGCCAGTAGTCGAGCTGCTTCCCCGCAGGCGATGCCGGATCGTCGGCGTCCCCGAACACGTCCTGCTGCCACAGCGCGAAGTCCGCATACTGCACCTCGAGCGGAGGGAGCTCGACGGAGCTGCCGGAGATGCGCCCGATGTACGCCGACACGAGGTCGCGGGCGAGCGGTGCGAGCGACGCACCGTCCGCCGAGATGTGGTGCACGACGAGCACGAGGACGTGGTCGTCCGGCGTGAGCGAGACCAACCGGCCCCGCACGGGTACGTCTGTGGAGACATCGAAGCCCTGCGACGCGACCTCCACGACCGCCTCGAACGCCTCTCCCTCGGTACCCGCGGTGACGACCGTCAGTTCCTCGACCGCGTCGACGGACCGGATCCGCTGGTACGGACCCTGATCGTCGTGCGGGTAGACGGTACGCAGCGTCTCGTGGCGCTCGATCACATCGCGCACGGAAGCTGCGAGTGCCTCGGTGTCGAGGTTTCCGCGCAGCCGGATCGCCAGGGGGATGTTGTAGGTGGACGAACCGGGGTCGAGCTGATTGAGCACCCACATCCGCTGTTGTGCGAGCGAGAGCGGAATGCGCTCGGGACGGGGCCGTGCCCGCAGTTCGGGCACGGCTGCGGCGGTCGAACCGCCGTCGATCCGGGCTGCGAGGCCCGCCACCGTCGGTTCCTCGAACAACTCACGAATGGCCAGGGAGGATCCGAGTGCCTCGTTGATCCGGGCGATCACCCGCGTCGCCACGAGCGAGTTGCCTCCGAGATCGAAGAAGGAGTCGTCGGCACCCACGCGCTCGAGCCCCAGGACATCGGACCAGACGGCCGCGACGGCAATCTCGGACTCCGTGACCGGCTCGCGGTGGTCGCCACCGTCCGCGGTCACCTGCGGTGCCGGCAGTGCGCGCCGGTCGAGCTTGCCGTTGACCGTCAACGGCAGCTCTTCGAGGACCGTCACCACGTCGGGCACCATGTATCCGGTGAGGAACTCGGCGGCAGCCCGACGGACGGCGGCGGGCTCGATGCTGTCGCCGGCCCGCGGTACGACGTATCCGACCAGACGTTCGCCGATGCCGTCGTCGCGCACCACTGCCACAGCGTGGGCGACGCCGGAAGCGCGCAGCAGCGCTGCCTCGACCTCCCCGAGCTCGATGCGGAAGCCGCGGAGCTGCACCTGCGAGTCGCTCCGGCCGGCGTACTCGATGATGCCGTCGGCGTTCCACCGGGCGACGTCGCCCGTCCGGTAGAGACGTCCGGAGCCGAAGGGGTCGGCGACGAAACGGGCCGCCGTGAGCTCGGGGCGTCCGAGATAGCCGCGGGCGAGCTGATCGCCGGAGACGTAGACGTCGCCGGCCACGCCGGCGGGAACCGGGTGCAGCCGCTCGTCGAGGATCCGGACGTCCAGACCCGGCAGCGACCGTCCGATCGCGCTCGGAACGCCCGGTCGCGCTTCCGTCGGTTCCACGACATGGAAGGACACGTGCACCGTGGTCTCGGTGATGCCGTACATGTTGACGAGTTGCGGCCGCACGGGATGGCGTTCGAACCATGCCGTCAGCCGGCCGGGGTCGAGCGCCTCGCCCCCGAAGATCACGTACCGCAGCGCGAGCGGCCCGGCGTCGACCGAAGCGGACGACGCGAGCATCCGCTCGGCCTCGTCGAACTGGTGGAACGCCGACGGCGTCTGGTTGAGAACCGTGACTCCTTCGCGCCGTACGAGTTCGACGAACAGTTCCGGCGATCGTGAAGTCAGGTAGTCGACGACGACCAGACGACCACCGTGGAGCAGCGGCCCCCACAGCTCCCACACCGAGAAGTCGAAGGCGTAGGAGTGGAACAGCGTCCACACGTCGTCCGGGCCGAAGCCGAAACGGGGTTCGGCGTTGGCGAAGAGGGTCAGCACGTTCCGGTGCGTGACGGCGACGCCCTTGGGGCGACCGGTCGAACCGGAGGTGAAGATGACGTACGCCAGATCGTCCGGCTGCGGCGATGCGATCCGGTCGGCGGCGGTGAGCGGATCGGTGGAGACCGAGTCGTCGTTCTGCGCGGCGACGACGTCCAGCATCTCGATTCCGCTGTCGCGCAACGCCTCTGCTCCGGGCTCGTCTCCGAGCGCATCGGAGGTGAGGATCACGCGGGGCCGGGCCTGGTCGAGGATGTACCGCACACGATCCTGCGGATGTGCGGTGTCGATCGGCAGGTAGGCGCCGCCGGAGAGCACGACCGCGGTGAGGGCGACCACGAGGTCCTCGGTCCGCGGCAGGGCCACCGCGACGAGAGTGCCGGGTCCGACCCCCGCGGCGGCGAGCCGACGTGCGATCCGGTTCGCGCGGGCACCGAGCTCGGCGTACGTGAGGGTCGTCTCCCCGTGGGTCACCGCGGCGTTCGCGGCGTGGGCACGGGTGGCCGTGTCGAAACGTGCAGTCAGCGTGGCCGGTTCGACGACCGGGACGGACTCGCCGAGCGTGTTCCACTCGGTGAGGATGCGGTCGAGCTCGCCGTCGGTGACGAGCGGCACGTCACCGATCGCGATGCGCGGATCGGTGGTGACCGCCTCGAGGATCCGCGAGAATCGTTCTGCGACAGCGGCGACGGTCTGCGGGTCGAACAGTTCGGTGGCGTAGTCGAATTCCACCACGAGGCCGGAGGGATCGCCGGCGGCGTCGACGACATCCGCGACGGTCACCTGCAGGTCGAACTTGGCGACCTGTGTGTCGAAATCGATACCGGACACGGTCAGCTCGGGCAGTTCCAGCTGCGAGACCGGCATGTTCTGGAAGGTGAGCATCACCTGGAAGAGCGGGTGGCGTGCAAGGGAACGCGACGGGTCGAGCACCTCGACGAGCCGCTCGAACGGCACGTCGGCGTGGGTGAACGCCTCGAGGTCGGCCGTGCGCACCGAGTCGAGGAAGTCTCCGAAGGACGCATCGGATTCGACGGGTGTGCGCAGCACCAGGGTGTTGACGAACATGCCCACCAGGTCGTCGAGCGCCGCGTCGCCACGGCCGGCGACGGGAGTGCCGATCGTGATGTCCTCGTTGCCGCCGAGCCGGGCGAGGAGCACGGCGAGTGCGGCATGGACGACCATGAATTCCGTTGCACCGCTGCGACGGGCGAGATCGGCGATCGCTGCGCGGACTCGCTCCCCGAGAGTGAGGCGGTGCGAGGCACCCCGATGGCTCGCGACGGCCGGCCGGGGACGATCGAACGGCAGCGTCACTTCTTCCGGCAGATCCGCCAGGGTCCGCTTCCAGAAGTCCACCTCCCGCGCCATGAGCGACTCGGGATCGGACTCGTCGCCGAGGATCTCGCGCTGCCACAGCGTGTAGTCCGCGTACTGCACCTCGAGCGGTGCCCATCCGGGTTCCCCGCCCGCGACACGCGCGGCATAGGCCGTCACCACGTCGCGGGTCAGCGGTCCCATCGAGTAGCCGTCGGCGGAGATGTGGTGCACCACGACGACGAGCACGTGCTCGTCCGGGGCCACGGAGAACAGGCGCACCCGGATCGGAACCTGCTGTGTCACATCGAAGCCGGTGGTGACTGCTTCGGCGACCCGGGTCGCGACCTCGTCGGAGTCGATGCTCTCGGGGCGGACTTCGACGATCGCCTCCGCGGCGGGCAGCACCTGCTGATGGCCGACACCGTCGATCTCGGGGTAGACGGTGCGGAGCGATTCGTGGCGTTCCACCACGTCGGAGACCGCCGCCTGCAGCGCGTCGGTGTCCAGTCGCCCCGAAAGGCGAATGGCCACGGGGATGTTGTTCACGGCGGAGTGCGGTTCGAGACGGTTGAGGAACCACATGCGTTGCTGCGCCAACGACAACGGCACCCGCTCCGGACGCTCCCACGCCGACAACACCACAGTCCCGGCACCGCCACCGGCACCGGCACCGGCGGTCTCGGTACCCAGACGAGCCGCCAACTCCTGCACCGACGACGTCTCGAACACCACCGGCACCGCCACCCGATACCCCAACCGCGCCGACAACCGCGCCACCAACCGCGTCGCCGCCAACGAATTACCCCCCAGATCGACGAACGAATCGTCCAACCCGACCCGCTCGACCCCCAGAACCTGCGCCACCTCCTCGGCCACGGCCACCTCGACCACCGACCGCGGCGCCCGATACTCGGCCACCTCGAACACCGGCGCCGGCAACGCCGCCCGATCCACCTTCCCCACCGGCGTCAGCGGCACCTCGTCGAGCACCGTCACCGACGACGGCACCATGAACCCCGGCAACACCTCCCCCACCGACGCCCGCACCCGCACCGGATCGAGCACCGCCCCCGCCTCGGGCACCACATACGACACCAACACCGACTCCCCCGACGCCGACACCACCCCCACCGTCACCGCGAACCCGACCCCCGGCACCGCCGACAACACCGCATCGATCTCCCCCAACTCGATCCGGAACCCCCGGATCTTGACCTGGAAATCACTGCGCCCCACATACTCGAACACCCCATCGCCACCCCGACGCACCAGATCCCCCGTCCGGTACATCCGACCACCCGGGGTGAACGGATCGGCCACGAACCGCGCCGCGGTCAACCCGAACCGACCGTGATAACCCCGCGCCACCTGCGCCCCGGCCACATACAACTCACCGACCACACCCTCGGGCACCGGACGCAACCGCTCATCGAGCACGAACGCCCCCACCCCCGCGATCGCCGACCCGATCACCACCGGCGCATCGGGCACCAACTCCGCCGACGACGTCGCCAGAATCGTCGTCTCCGTCGGACCATAAGCATTGAAGAACCGCCGCCGACCCGGCACCGACCACCGCCGCACCAGATCCGGAGTGAACGACTCCCCCGCCACCACCACCACACGCAGAGCATCCAACCCGGCAGGATCCATCGACCCCAACGCACCCGGCGTCATGAACACATGCGACACCGACTGCGCGGCAATCACATCCGCCAGATCCGGACCACCACCGACCCCCGCCGGCGCCACCACCACCGTCGCCCCCGCCGAGAACCCCACCCCCAACTCGAGCAACGACACATCGAAACTCGGCGAACACACATGCAACACCCGCGACGAGGAATCGACCCCGAAATGCTCACGCTCGGCCGCGATCACCCCACCGACACCGGCATGCGAGACCACCACACCCTTCGGCCGCCCCGTCGACCCCGAGGTATAGATCATCCACGCCGCATCCGACGGCTCGAGCGACCGCACCCGATCCGCATACGAGATCGGCCGCGACGACAACCCCCGCACCTGCGCCGCCACCGACACCTCATCGACCGCCACCACCGGCACCGACCCCGCCGCCCCGGCCACCACCGACGACACCGACGACACCGTCAACGCCACCACCGCACCCGAATCGGCCACCATGAACTGCACCCGCTCGGCCGGATAACCCGGATCCACCGGCACGAACGTCGCCCCCGACTTCGCCACCGCCCACAACACCACCACCGACTCGAGCGACCGCGGCACCGCCACCACCACCGCATCCCCCGGCCCCACCCCACGACCGATCAACCACCGCGCCCACCGCGACGACACCGCATCGAGCTCCCGATACGACAACGACCGAGAACCCTCCACCACCGCCACCGCATCACCGGCCGACTCCACCGCCGACACCAACAACTGCGGCAACAACACACCACGACGACCACGCCCACGCCGCTCCGGGCGGGCAGCACGCTCGGAACGCGCGGCGCGCTCGGGGCGGGGAGCACGTTCGGAGCGGGGAGCTCGTTCGGGACGCGACGCCCGGGCACGAGCGCGATCGGCCGGAGATACGTGCGAGTCCGCGTCACTCGATCGCGATGCGTTCACCGGAGTGGCTCCGTCCGCGCTGCCGTCGTGTCGTGAACGCATGAAAAAGCCCACACCCTTCGCTTTCGATACCAGTGGTCGCGCCTGCGAACCGAGCAAGCATAGTCATCCACCCGAATCGCGTGACCTTACTCGACAGTAACCTCTCTGGTTCATCTCCCGAGTCGCCCTCGACGTTACCGGGCGGTACCTCCGGGGTCCCACCTCGCGCATCGGCGGGGCCGTCCGAGGACGGCCCCGCCTGCGGTCAGTCCGGATCGGAGAGCCGGTGCACCCGGTGCGCCGCGCCCCATTCGTCGAGCAGATCCTGGGGCACCTCGTCGACCACGACGACCACCGCGAGATCCTCGAGACTGCCCGGCTCGAGCGTGCGCAGCGAGGCTTCCGGCAGGTGGACGTGCGTGACCCACTCGTTGTAGAGCACACCGTCCAGGGAGGCCCCCGACACCGTCTTCTCGGGTACGACCACGACGACCGCACCCGTCGCGGTCACGGTCAGCGGCTCGAGGGCCACCGATTCGACGTCGACGCTGCCCAGGGCGGCGCTCCGCGACTCGTAGGTCAGCTCGTACCTCTCGCGGAGCTCGTCGATCCGCTCGAGAAGTTCGGCGTTCGTGAACGTCCGCGACCCGATGACCGCCGCCGCGTCCGACGGTTCCACCGGACGCAGCCGGTCCGAGTACGTCACAGGAGCGGCCGAGAGAGCCGACAGGTCCGTCTGCACCTTCTCGTCGTCCACGACGATCCAGTCGCCCGACAGGGATCCTGCCGCCTTCGAGAGGGTCAGACCCACCGCGGCTCCCGCCGGCAGCTCTTCGCCGTGGCGAGCCGGGTCGACCATCACGAGTGCCGCGCCGGTCTTGGCCACCGCCCACTGCGCGACCACCGAGTCCACCGATCGTGGCATCGAGACGGCGACAGCATCGCCTGTTCCCAGCCCGCGATCGATGAGCATGCGGGCCAGGCGGGAAGACCGTTCGTCGAGTTCGCGGTACGAGATCTCCACACCCTGCCCGTCGGCCTCGGGTTCGGCGGGCACGGCGAGTGCGGGCGCCGAGGGGTCCACTTCGACCACTTCCGCGAGCACGGTGGCGAGGGTGCCCGCTCCCGTACCGGCCACCACCGCGGAGGGCCCGGATTCGGCCACGATACGCGCGAGTTCGTCGGCCTCGACGAGTTCGATGTCGGCGACCGCCGTGTCGGAATCCTCGACGAACGCCTCCAGCACACGCACGAATCGCCGGGAGAGGTGAACGACCTCGGCCTCGTCGAAGAACCGCTCCAGGTATTTGAAGGTCAGCTCGATCTCGTTGTCGGCGACGGTGAGCAGCGTTATCGGATAATGCGTGGCGTCCTTCACTCCGACGCCCGTGATCGTCATGCCGTCGATCGAGCCCGCAGCGTCGGACAGCGCGTCCCGATCGATCGGGTACGACTCGAACACCAGCAGGGAGTCGAATCCGATCGGCGTGCCGATGCGCTGTTCGATGTCGGACAGGCCGACATAGTGGTGATCGAGCAATCCCGCCTGCTCCGCCTGCAGACGTCGGAGCATCTGCGACACGGATTCGTGCCGGTTCGTCCTCACGCGCACCGGCAGTGTGTTGATGAACAGACCCACCATCGACTCGACGCCGGGCAGGTCGGCGGGACGACCCGACACGGTCGCGCCGAACACGACGTCCGAGCTGCCGGTGATGCGGCCGAGCACTACGCCCCAGGCAGCCTGCACGAGGGTGTTCACGGTTACGCCGAGATCGGCCGCGAGGGCGGTCAACCGGGCGGTGCGCTCGGTGTCGAGCAGGACGCGGACCGTGGAGATCGTGTCGTTCCCGGGGTCGCGCTGAACCGGAGCGATGGCGGTCGGATCTCCGAGCCCTTCGAGCGCGGTGGCCCACGCGTCGAGCGAAACCGTCCTGTCCTGCTCGGCGAGCCACGCGAGGAAACTGCGGTAGGAGCGCGCGCGCGGCAGTGCCGTGGGATCACCGCGGAGCACGTACAGGGCCATCAGATCCTGCATGAGCAGCGGCATCGACCAGCCGTCGAGAAGGATGTGATGGGTCGTGACTCCGAGGTGGTACCGGTTCGTTCCGGATCTCACGAGCAGGAACCGAATGAGCGGTGCCGACTCCATGTCGAAGCGGCGGGACTGCTCGTCCGCCAATGCCGATGCGACCGCGGCCATCCGTCGCTCGTCCTCGGTGTCGCTCGAATCGAGTTCTCGCCAGGGAAGCTCGACGTCGTCGAGCACCAGTTGCAGGGACCGTCCCTCCGCGTCCGTGACGAAAGCGGTCCTGAGATTCGGGTATCGGTCCAGCAGTGCTTGTCCGGCCGCACGCAGGCGCGCCGGATCCACCTCACCCTCGAGGTCCAGCACGGCCTGCATGGTGTAGACGTCGACGTGCTCCTCGGTCACCATCGACGCGTGGAACAGCAGACCCGCCTGCAGCGGCGACAGCGGCCACACGTCCGAGAGCGCCGGGTAGCGCTGCTCCCACTCCTCGATCTCGCTCTGTTCCAGACCGGCGAGCAGCAGGTCGGACGGTGTCAGGCCACCCGCATCCGGTGATGCCGCGTACTGTGCGAGTGCGCTCAGCGCCTGCGACCAATGCTGAGCAAGCTCGTCCACGTCGTCGGAATCCAGCAACCCCGACGGGAAGGCGATGCTCGCGCCGAGCTGGGGTCCGCCGTCGCCGTCCGAGACGATCGCATTGATATCGACGCTCGCGTTGGCGGGCATGTCGGCGTCCTGAGCAACATCCAGCTCGCCGAGCGCGGAGGTCGGTGCCCAGCCGATCTCCGCGAGACCCTCCGGTACGTCCGCCGACGACATCCGGCCCAGATAGTTGAAGCTCACCTGCGGCACTCGGGCGATCGACGCCAACCGCGCCGACGATTCCGGATCCAGATAGCGCAGCAGGCCGAATCCCATGCCCTTGTCCGGGATGGCCAGGAGCTGTTCCTTGACCGCCTTCACGGCCGATCCGATCGCAGCGCCACCGGCGAACGCCTCGTCCACGTCCACTCCGGTCAGGTCGACCCGGACCGGGTACGCACTGGTGAACCACCCGACCGTCCTCGACAGGTCCGCTCCCGGCAGGACGGACTCCTCCCGTCCGTGACCTTCGAATTCGACCAGTGCCGAAGACGATTCGATGCCTCGATCGCGTCGCCACCGCACGAGTGCCAGGCCGAGCGCAGCCATCAGGCCGTCGGCGACACCACCGCGGAACAATGTCGGCACCGACGTCAGCAGAGCATCGGTTTCGGACGCCGGGAGAGACAGCTCGATCCGTCGGACGGTGGAGACGGTGTCGACGGCAGGATCGAACGGACGTGAGCCCAGAGCCGGGTCCGGGCCCTCCAGAATGCGCTCCCACAGAGGAAGTTCCGCCCGGCGCTCCGAGGCCGCAGCCACGAGACCGTGCGCCCATCGCCGCAGGGACGTGCCCACGGCGTCGAGCGACACTTCCTGGCCGGAGACGATCTGCCCCCAGGCCAGGCCGAGGTCCGGCAGCAGGATGCGCCACGAGACGCCGTCCACGACCAGATGGTGGGCGACGACCGCGAGGATGCCCGCACGCTCACCGCCGAAATCGAACCACACGAACCGGAGGACCGAACCGCTGGCAGGATCGAGCCGGCCCAGCGCCGCGTCGATCTCGCGTTCCGCAACGACGGTCAGATCTGCGTCGCTGATTCCGGCGGGTAGCTCGACCCGTTCGAGAATCGACACCGGATCGACACTTCCCGCGGCGCGAACGCGTAGGACATGCTCCCCATCGGTTCCGCGCTCGAGGATCGAACGCAGGGCGTCGTGGTGATCGACGACGGCACCGATCGTACGAACGAGCACGTCCTGATCGATCCCGCGCGGCAATGTCACGGCGACGATCTGCGAGAACCGATCGAAACCACCGGGCCACGACAGGACCTCGTGCATGATCGGCGTCAGCGGAACCTCGCCGACACCGCCACCGGGAAGCTCGGCCGGACGCAGTGTCGTCCCGCCCTCGGAGCGCGTCGCGACCTCGGCGAGACCGGCGACCGACCGACGCTCGAAGACGTCCCGGGGGGTGAACACCACACCGCGCGCCTTCGCCCGCGACACCAACTGGATCGACACGATGCTGTCGCCGCCGAGCGCGAAGAACGACTCGTCGACGCTCACCTTGTCCAGATGCAGAACCTCCGCGAACACCTCGGAGATGATCTGCTCGACCTCACCCTCGGCGGCCCGGTACTCACGCTCCTCGATCACCGGTTCCGGCAGCGCATCGCGATCGAGCTTGCCCACCGGCGTGAGCGGCACCTCGTCGAGCACCACGATGGCCGACGGCACCATGTGCGGCGGCAACGACCGTGCCACGAACTCGGTCAACTCCACCGTGTCGACCGTTCGGCCCCGCACCGGCAGCACGTACGACACCAGCACGGTGGCGCCGGAACCGGTGGTCCGGCCGAGAGTAGCCGCGAAATCCACACTGTCGTGTCCGGCGAGAGCCGCGTCGATCTCGCCGAGCTCGATACGGAAACCGCGGACCTTGACCTGGAAGTCGCTGCGGCCGACGAATTCGAGCTCGACGGGACCGCCCTCGAGCGAACGCCAGCGAACCACGTCGCCCGTGCGGTACATGCGCGAGCCGTCGCTGCTGTAGGGATTGGCGACGAACCGCTCGGCGGTCAGGGCGGTGCGCCCGTGGTAACCCCGCGCGAGCGCGCCACCTGCCATGTAGAGCTCGCCTGCGACACCCTCGGGCACCGGGTTCAGCCGGGCATCGAGGACGAGCGCGGATACACCGTGGGTCGGGTTGCCGATCGTGATCGGCCGGCCCGGTTGCAGGCGGGCGAACGACGAGATGATCGTGGTCTCGGTGGGGCCGTAACCGTTGAAGTACTTCCGTCCCGGCGCCCAGCGACCGAGCAGTTCGGGTGTGGTGACGTCGCCGCCCACCGACACCACCTCGAGGCTGTCGATACCGGCAGGATCCATCGTGCCCAGCACTGCGGGCGTGATGATCGTGTGGGTCACCTGTTCGGTCTGCAGCAGTTCCGCAAGATCCGGGCCGCCGATGATCCGGCCCGGCACGATCACCAGCGTCGCACCGCTCGAGAATGCAGCCATCCACTCGAGCACCGACGGGTCGAAGCTCGGCGAGCAGATGTGCAGGAACCGGTGGCCGGCACGCAGGTGGTAGAGGTCCACGGCGGTGTCGACGACGCCACCGAGACCGGTGTGGGTGACCACGACGCCCTTGGGCCTACCCGTCGAACCCGACGTGTAGATCACATAGGCCGGGTGTTCGAGCCGGATCGGCCGCACGCGGTCGGCGTCGGTGACCGGTGCACCGGACCGCGCGTCCAGTTCCGCGGCCGTCTCCGGCGCGTCGAGCACGACCCAGTCGGAGTCGTCCGGCATCGCCTCGCGATATTCGGACCCGGTGATACCCATGGCCGCACCGGAATCCGCGAGCATGTAGCGCACGCGGTCGATCGGGTAGTTCGGATCGACCGGCAGGTGGGCGGCACCGGCCTTCGCGATCGCCCACACGCTCAGCACCATCTCGTACGAACGCGGGTACGCGACGGCGACGATGTCCTCCGGTCCGACCCCTCGCTCGATGAGCATGCGGGCCAGGCGCGACGAGGTCTCGTCGAGTTCCCGGTAGGTGACCGACCGGCCCTCGTACCGCACCGCGACGGCCTCGGGGGCCCGCGCGACGCCCGAAGTGAGGATGTCGCTGAGGCTTCCACCTGCACTGACGCGGTCGCCGTGGACGTGCGTGAGCCGGTCGAACTCGTCTGTGTCGAGAAGCGGTAGATCTCCGACCGGCAGGTGCGGATCGCCCAGTACTCCCGCGACGAGCATCTCGAACCGTCGAGCGAATCCTTCGATCGTCGAGCGGTCGAACAACGCACTCGCGTAGGAGAATTCAGCCGAGATTCCGGCGGGGACATCCGATCCGCCGCGATGCTCGCGGAGGGTCAGCGACAGGTCGAACTTGACGGTGTCGACCTCGAAGGGCACTCCGGACACCGTGAGTTCGGGCAGTTCCAGCGCCGTCTCGGGCAGGTTCTCGAACGACAGTGCCACCTGGAACAGCGGGTGGCGTGCCGTCGACCGCTCGGGGTTGAGGATCTCCACGAGCCGCTCGAAGGGGATGTCGGCGTGGGCGAACGCCTCGAGGTCGCCCTCCCGCACGCGCGAGAGGAGGTCCGAGAAGCTCTTGCCCGCGTCCACCCGGGTGCGCAGGACGAGCGTGTTGACGAACATGCCGACCAGGTCGTCGACCTCCGATTCGCCACGACCGGCGATGGGCGTGCCGATCGCGATGTCGTCGCTGTCGGAGATCCTCGACAGGAACACCGCGAGCGCGGTGTGCATCACCATGAACATCGTGGTGCCCGTGGAGCGTGCGAGTGCCGCGAGGCCGCGGTGCAGGTCCGCGCCGAGGACGAACTCGATCTTGCCGCCGGTGAAGGACTGGATCGAAGGACGCGGCCGGTCCATGGGGAGATTCAGCTCGTCGGGCAGACCCGCGAGCGTGCGCTTCCAGTACTCGGCCTGCGCAGCGAGCAGGCTCTCGGCATCGTCCTCTCCGCCGAGGACCGCACGCTGCCAGATCGCGAAGTCGGCGTACTGCACCGGCAGCGGCGCCCAGCCGGGGGCTTCACCCTCGGCGCGGGACATGTACGCCGTCATCACGTCGCGGGTCAGCGGCGAGATGGACCAGCCGTCGGCGCTGATGTGGTGGACGACGAAGACGAGCACGTGATCGCGCTCGGAGAGCTCGAACAGTCGTGCGCGCAGCGGGATCTCGGTGGTGACGTCGAACCCGCGGGAGACGACCCCGGTCACCTTGTGCAGCAGGTCGTCCTCGGTGGCCGGTTCGACGTCGATGTCGGGCGCGGCCTGCGAGACGGGGAGGATCAGCTGGTAGGGCTGTCCGTCGATCTCGGGGTAGATGGTGCGGAGCACCTCGTGCCGGGCCAGCAGGTCCTGGACCGCCGCCTGCAGCGCACCGAGGTCGAGTGCACCGCTCAGGCGCACCGCGACCGGGATGTTGTCGACCGACGATTCGGTGTCGAAGCGGTTGAGGAACCACATGCGCTGCTGCGCGAGCGACAACGGCACACGGTCGGGCCGCGGCTGCGGCACCAGCGCCGGACGTGCCGCCGCACCCGTGTGCTGCTCGGCCGCGACGGCGAGCGCCGCGACGCTGGGGGCCTCGAACAGCACGCGAACGGGGACGCGGGTGTCGAGCGCCGCGCCGATCCGCGAGACGACCTGGGTGGCGAGCAGCGAGTTGCCGCCGAGTTCGAAGAAGTCGTCGTCGACGCCCACTCGGCTGAGGCCGAGGACGTCGGCGAACACGCCGGCCACGATCTCCTCGATCGGTGTGCTCGGGGCACGGAACTCGCGGGTCTCGAAGACCGGTTCGGGCAGGGCCCTGCGGTCGAGCTTCCCGTTGACGTTCAGCGGCAACGCATCGAGCGTCACGAACGCCGACGGCACCATGTACGACGGCACTCGAGCACCGAGGGCGGATCTTATCGACTCGATGTCCGCCTGCGCACCGTCCGCGGGCACGACGTAGGCGACCAGCTGCGTGCCGACCCGCTCGTCCTCCCGGGCGATCACCGCGACATCACGCAGCGCATCCATCGCGCGCAGGGCGGACTCGATCTCACCGAGCTCGATCCGGAAACCACGCACCTTCACCTGGAAGTCCGTGCGCGACAGGTAATCCAACTGCCCGTCACGGGTCCACCGCACCAGATCGCCCGTACGGTACAACCGCTCCCCGTCACCGAACGGCGACGCGACGAACCGCTCCGCACTCAGATCCGCACGCCCGAAATACCCGCGCGCGAGCTGCGCACCGGCCAGATACAACTCACCGGCGACACCGGCCGGAACCGGATGCAGACGCTCGTCGAGCACGTAGACACGGGTGTTCCACTCGGGCACACCGATCGGCACCGACGCACCGGAGGTGTCGGTGACATCACCGGCGGTGACGGACACCGCGGCCTCGGTCGGACCGTACAGGTTCACGAGCCGCGCCCGGTTGTGGGTCAGGAACCGCTGGGCGGTCGCCGGCGGCAGCGCTTCGCCGATGGCGAGGATGTGGCGCAGCGAGGGGGCCAGCACTCCGTCGGCGTCGACCATCAATGCTTCGAGCATCGACGGCACCACATGCAACGTCGTCACCGCCCGCTCCGTCAGCAACCGGTTCAGATAGGCCGGATCCCG